>JAXIPB010000048.1:0-72707 GCA_045403155.1 Micromonosporaceae bacterium | reverse complement strand
TCGATCATGACCTCCAGGTCATGATCGGCGAGGAGGGGGGTGTGGCAGACTCGATATCGACCCGTCACAAGGGACGGGCAACCAGGACCGACGGACACGACCCGGATGGAGACAACACCTGTGGCCGGAGTGCGCAACCTCACCCAGCTAGAGGCGGCAGAACGGGCCCGCCTGCTGGATGTGTCGAGCTACGACATCACCCTCGACCTCACCGACGGAACGGGCGGTCCCGGTGAGCAGACGTTCCGCTCGATCACCGAGATCCATTTCTCCTGCACCGAGCCTGGTGCCTCGACGTTCATCGAGGCCGCAGCCGATCGCCTCCGCTCGGTGCGGCTCAACGGCGCAGAGATCGACACCTCGGGCTGGTCGGCTGAGAAGGGCCTCCCTCTGACCGGGCTCGAGGCAACCAACACCCTCGTCGTGGAGGGCGACTTTCCGTTCTCCTCGTCCGGACAAGGGCTGCACCGTTCGCTTGATCCGGTCGACAAGGAGGTCTACCTCTACAGCCAGTTCGAGACGGCGGACGCGCAGCGGGTCTTCGCCTGCTTCGACCAACCCGATCTCAAGAGCGTCTACACCTGGCACGCGACCGTCCCGGCCCACTGGAAGGTCGTCTCCAACGCCCAGGTCGAGCGGGTTGAGCCCGGCGACATCGAGGGCAGCAAGGTTGTGCACTTCGCGCCATCGGTGAAGATGAGCACGTACATCACCGCCCTCTGCGCCGGCCCGTACCACGAGGTCCGGGAGACCCACGACGGCATCGACCTCGGCGTGTACGTCCGCGACTCCATGAAGCAGCACCTGGAAGCGGACGACCTGTTCCTCGTCACGAAGCAGGGATTCGACTTCTTTCACGAGCAGTTTGGCGTGCGCTATCCGCTGCCGAAGTACGACCAGCTGTGGGTGCCCGACTTCAACGCCGGCGCGATGGAGAACTTCGGCTGCGTCACCCACGCCGAGTCGTACTACATCTTCCGCTCAGCAGTCACCGACGCCGAATACGAGAGTCGCGCCAACACGATCCTGCACGAGCTGGCACACATGTGGTTCGGCGACCTGGTCACCATGCGCTGGTGGGACGATCTGTGGCTTAACGAGTCGTTCGCCGAGTGGGCGTCGCACTGGTGCAACACCCACGCGACCCGGTTCGCCGACGCGTGGACGACGTTCCTTTCGGTACGCAAGAACTGGGGCTACCGCCAGGACCAGCTCGTCTCCACCCACCCGGTGTACTGCGAGATGCCCGACGTCGAGGCGGTCGAGGTCAACTTCGACGGGATTACGTACGCCAAGGGCGCTTCCGTTATCAAGCAGCTCGTCGCCTACGTCGGTATCGATTCGTTCGTCACCGGCCTGCGGGCCTACTTCAACACCCACGCTTGGGGCAACGCCACCTTCAACGATCTGCTCACCGCACTCGAGGAATCCTCGGGCCGCGAGCTGCGCGGGTTCGCCGCGCAGTGGCTCGAGACGGCGCAGGTCAACACGTTGCGCCCGAAGATCGAGATCGGTGATGACGGTAGGTACACCGCTGTTGCCGTCCGGCAAGAGGCGCCCGCCGACTACCCGACGCTGCGAACGCACCGCATCGGCGTGGGACTCTACGACGTCTCCGGCGACCGGCTCGTGCGCCGCGACCGGCTTGAGATCGACGTCACCGGCGCGGAGACTCCCGTGCCGGCGCTCGTCGGTGTACCGGCGGCCGACGTCCTGTTGCTCAACGATGAGGACCTCACGTACGCCAAGATTCGCCTGGATGAACGATCGATGGCGACGATCGTGGACCACATATCCGGCTTCGACTCCCCGCTCGCGCGGGGCCTCGGCTGGGCCGCGGCGTGGGACATGCTGCGCGACGCGGAACTCGCGGCCCGCGCCTACACGGCACTGGTCTGCAATGCCCTGCCGCGCGAGGTCGACATCAACCTTGTCAGCCAGACCCTTCGCCAGGTAAAAGGGGCGCTGACCCAGTACGCCGAGCCGGCGTGGGCGCCGACCGGATGGCAGCTGCTGGCGGACACCGCGCGATCAGCCCTCGTCGCGGCCGAACCCGGCAGCGGATTCCAGCTGGCGTGGGCCCGTGCCTTCGCGGGCGCGGCACAATCCGATGCTGACCTCGCCACACTGCGGAGCTGGCTCGACGGTGAAGGCATTCCCGACGGGTTGGCCATCGACACAGAGCTGCGCTGGTCCCTGCTGCAGGCCCTCGTCGCGGAGGGTAGGGCGGGGGCGGCGGAGATCGAGGCCGAACTCGACCGGGACCGGACCGCGAGCGGCGAACGGGAAGCCGCCCACGCCCACGCCCTGATTCCCACCCCGGAGTCCAAGGCCGAGACCTGGCGTCGCCTCACCGGGGATGAGAAGCTCGCCAACTGGCTGCAGCGGTCGCTGCTCCAAGGCTTCCAACACCCGAGCCAGGTCGAGCTCACGGCCCCATATGTACCGAAGTTCTTCGATATCGTCGATGAGATCTGGGCGAGCCGGGATAGCGAGCCTGCGCAGGAATTCGTCTACTTCAGCTACCCCAACTACCACATCAGCCAGGCCACGGTCGACGCGACCGACGAGTGGTTGGCGGTCGAGGGTCACCCGGCGCCCCTGCGGCGTCTCGTGGCCGAGGGCAGGGATGGCATCGTGCGGGCTCTGAAGGCCCGGGCCAAGGACGCCTCGCTGGCCTGATCTCGCACAAGTGTTAGACAGTTGCCCAGTCCGGCTGGGAGCCACCGGGCAACTGCTGAACATTTGCGCTGATCTTGGGTATGGGCGGAGTCCGGCGTGGCGGGGTCAGGGGCGGCCGGCATGCTCGGCCAGTTGGGCGAGTCCCGCGACGATGCCGCCGCCGAGGTCGCCTCCGCCGAATGCTGCGGCCATGGACAGTGCAGCGAGCTTGCAGTCGCGGTCGAGAACCCGCCGGCGGGCCACTGAGCCCGTGACTATCTCCAGCAGCCGCTGATTCGGCGACACCGCCACCAACACCGAATGATCCGGATCGGCGAGTTCGCTATGTAGGTGCTCCGCGCTCTCCCGGAACGGTTCGGCCAGATCTCCAATGTAGACACTGAACGTCAGCCTCGTGGACGCGTCCGCGAGGCGTAGGGCCTCGTCCACCCGCAGCAGCGCGCGAGTGGAGAGCGGGCCGTCCAGGACCTCGGGGTGCCACGTCGGTGGCTTCTGCGGAACCTCCGCCTTGGTCAGCTCACCAGCGGTCACCGGCGCCTCCCGTCTCCCGGGGCCGCGCGACGCGGCCTGTCCCACCCGTCGATGGGGTCAACTCGCGGCCCGAGGCCGCAATTGCCCTGGTTTGCCGCTCAGGGTTGGAGAGGAACCATACCGGAGTGAACGCGAACGGCCGGCCGGGGCGGTACCGCTTCGAGCGGCGACCACCGCCGGCGTAGACCAGGGCCGCGATCACCAGGTACGCCCCGACCGCGATCCCGATCAGCAAAAGCAACGTCTTGACGAACTCCTGACTCAACGCCGCTCCCTCGGTTCGTAAGGGACTTCGTGTTAGGGGATTTCGTGTGCACAGGACAACCGAGCGCGGTTCACGCTATCCGGTGCGCGCGACCCGACCATATCGGGGGGTGGAGGTGCGCCCACGGAACCGCCGCCTCGATCACGGCCGATGCGGCGATCAGGAGCGCGTCGGCCCCGACCGCGGCGGCGAGCATGATCCCGATCGGGACACCGTCCGCGGTCTGGCCAAGCGGCAACGATAGGGCGGGCGCTCCGGTGATGTTGTACGCCGCGCAGTACGGCGAGAAGCGCTCCTGCCGGGCGAAATCCTCGGCCGGGTCGCCGGCCGAGGTGAACCACCCCACCGGCGCCTGGGCTCGGGCCAACACCGGGCTCAGGAGGAGGTCGTACGCCGCCGCAGAGCGCGCGTGTCGGCGTACCTGAACCTGCAGTTCCGCCATCGCCAGCAGCAGCTGCTCCGCCCCGATCTCCCGACCTCGCTCGCGGATCCACCGAGTCAGCGGCAGCAGCAGCTCCTCGCGCTCCGGCGGAACCGGTGAGAGCGACAGCACCCGCCACACCGTCTCGAAATGCTGCACCATGTCGGGCGCGAATGGCGGCTCCGAGTCGACAACCTCCCATCCGAGCACGGACATGACGGCCACGGCGCTCTGCAAGGCCTCGACTACGTCCGTCGCGGGTTCGACGTCGGCCAGCATCGGCGCGCGAAAGACGCCCACTCGCAGCGGACGGCCGGTGGGCAGGTAGGCGTCGGGCCGCAGGGCGGCGTCCAGGAAGGTGCCACCTTGATCGCCTCCGGCGCGAATACCGCGTTGATCGCCTCCGGCGAAGGCCGCTCGCGGACGGGCCGGCGGTTGGAACGGTTCGCCGGGTACGGGCACCGCGAGTGCGTCAAGCAGCGCGGCGGCGTCGGCCACAGTCCGGGCGATGGGCCCGTTCGTCGGCAGCCCGAAACCGCCGAAACCGAGTGGGCCGTTGCTCACCAGGCCACGGCTTGGTTTCAGGCCGACGACCCCGCAAATCGAGGCCGGAATCCGCAACGATCCGCCGCCGTCATTGCCCTGGGCGAGCGGAAGCAGTCCGGCGGCGACCGCTGCCGCGGCACCGCCACTGGATCCGCCGGCTGTGTATCCCGGCGCCCACGGATTGCGAGCCGCCGACGCCACCGCCGTCTCGGTATAGAGCGAGAGTCCGAACTCGCTCGTCGTCGTCTTGCCCAGACTGATCAGACCGGCCTCCCGCATGAAAATCACCACGTCCGAATCAACCGAGGGCACGAAGTCGGCGAACGCGGCCGAACCGAATGTCGTCCGTACACCGGCCGTGAGCGTCAGGTCCTTGACCGCTGTCGGGACACCGGCCAACGGCCCGGCGTTCCGTACGGCAGCCTTCGCCTCCGAAGCGGCGGCGCGGGCGTCATCGGCGGTCACCGTCACGAAGGCACCGAGGGCCTCGCCGTGTGCGTCGATCCGAGCCAGGTAGTGCTCCACGACCTCGGTCGCGGTGACCTCGCCACTCCGGATGGTCTCGCCCAGCTCCAGCGCGGTGAGGTCATGGAGTTCGGCCATGACGGTCATCCTGCCGGGTCGCGGCGTACGGCGCTGGCGCTACCGTACGGGCGTGACGCCGACCAAACCTCGGGCCCGCCCAGCTTCGCGCACGGGCGTTCCGACGCGTCGTGGCGCCGCCGCCCGAGATCGCAGAGACCCCCTACGCCAATTCCGAGACCGCTTCGTCATCGCCGATGACCTGATCTATTTCGACGGCAACTCGCTCGGCCGCCTGCCGGTCTCGACGAAGGATCGGTTGCACCAGGCGATCGACGAGGAGTGGGGCGGCGATCTGATCCGCGGCTGGGACCACTGGATCGAGCTCTCCCGGGCCGCCGGCGACGCGCTGGCCGACGGAGTCCTGGACGCCCGGCCGGGCGAGGTGGTCGTCTCGGACTCGACCAGCGTCAACCTCTTCAAGCTCGGTTCTGCCGCCCTCGACGCCCGACCCGGCCGGACGGTCATCGTGACGGATGACGACAACTTCCCCACCGATTCATATGTCCTCGCCGGGCTCGCGTCGACGCGCGGGTACGAGCTGCGGGTGGTGGAGACGGACATCGACGCCGGAGTAGCGCCCGATCGGGTCGCCGCCTCGCTCGACCACGACACCGCGCTGGTGTCGCTGTCTCACGTGGCATACCGGTCCGGCGCCGTCGCCGACATGCACCGCATCACCTCGGCCGCCCACGACGCCGGCGCCCTGATGCTGTGGGACCTGTCGCACTCGGCCGGCTCGGTGCCAGTACCGTTGACGTCGGCCAATGTCGATCTGGCCGTCGGTTGCACGTACAAGCACCTCAACGCCGGTCCCGGCGCACCGGCCTTCCTCTACGTGCGGAGCGACCTGCAGTCGGAGTTGCGGCAGCCGATCTGGGGATGGTTCGGGCAGCGAGACCAGTTCGCGATGGGCCCGACCTACGACCCGGTCGACGGGATCGAGCGTTTCCTGGTCGGCACGCCGTCGGTGCTCGGTCTGACCGCCGCCCTCGAGGGTGCCAGGCTCACTGCGGAGGCCGGCATCGGGGCGGTGTCGTTGAAGGCACGAGCGTTGACCTCGTACGCCGTTGAGCTCTTCGATACGTGGCTGGCTCCCCTTGGGTTCGCCCTCGCCTCGCCCCGCGATCCGTTGCGGCGCGGAGCCCACGTCTCGCTGCATCACCGGCAGGCCTGGCAGGCGTGTCAGGCGCTGAAGGAGGCCGGCGTCATCCCCGACTTCCGGACGCCCGACCGCCTTCGCCTCGGCTTTGCGCCGCTCTACACCCGGTTCGTCGACGTGTATGACGGCCTGAAGCGCCTGCGCGACATCGTGACCTCTGACGCCCACGTCGACTACCCCGCCGAGCGCTCCAGGGTGACCTGAGAAACAGGATTTGTAGATCAAAACATGCATAAGTCGCAGATCGCGGCCTTTAAGGAGGGAGGATACGGGTGCGCGGGCGGTGCGCCGTCGCGCGTCCCGAACGGGGTTGACGATGAGGTCATCGCTGCTAGGAGTGGTCGGACTCTTCGCCGTACTGGCGGCCGTGTCCGCCTGTGGCGAACCGGCCAATCAGGCGCAGGCGAGCAATCGTGCCGGCGAATGGATCGAGGTTGTCCCGAGCACCGTTTCAGCGGGCTCCCTCGTACAGATCCGAGCGAAATGCGAGGACAACACGACCCCCGCCACCGTCACATCCAAGGCGTTCGGCACGGTCACGATCCAACCTCAGTACGGTGTGCTCTTCAAAGAGGTCCAGATTCCGCCTCGGACCGCCGAAGGCGCCAACAACGTGGCCCTTCGATGCCGCTCGGGAGCGCAGGCGACGACGACCCTGTGGGTGGTCGCCAAGTCCCCGGACCGGCCAACGACGGGACCACACACCGGCGGCGGCTTCCTCGCCAATCACGGCGGGGCCAATCACGGCGGGGATGGCATCGACCGGCTGGCCGGCCCGGTCGGTTGGCTTGCCGGCGGAGCGATAACGCTCATGGCCGCGGCCGTGACCGGCGTGGTATCCGTGCGCCGCCGACGGCGCAGGCTGGCGCGGTAGATCCGTTGGTGATGCGCCGTCGCTTCGGCATGCGCTCGTCCGAGCGCTCCTTGCGGCGCATCTCCGGTCGTTCTCTCCGACGCTCCGCCGGGCTGCGCACGGTTGCGCCGCTGGTAGCGACGCTGACGCTGGTCAGCCTCTTCTGCATCAGCGCGGGACTCGGCCAACTGCTTGGCCTGCCCGGGCTCCCCGGCATCGGCGGGCTCTGGGGGGCAAGCGGCGAGGAGATGCAGCGATCGATCCCCACCCGCATCTCGATCCCGTCACTGGACGTCCGCGCCGCTGTGCTCGAAGTCGGCCGCGCCACCGACGGGAGCATCGCGACTCCGACCTCGGATCCGGCGAACGCGACCGGGTGGTACCGGCTAGGCCCCAGTCCCGGCGAGCGAGGGACCGCCGTCATCGTCGGGCACGTGGACACCGAGCGTGAGCCCGCCGTCTTTCACCGGCTGACCGACCTCCGCAAGGGCAAGCTCATCGAGGTCAGCCGCAAGGATCGCCGCGTCGCCACCTTCACGGTGGAATCGGTGGAGATCTTTCCGAAGGCGTCCTTTCCCGTTAAGCGGATCTTCGATGTGACCGACCGACCGCGGTTGGTGCTCGTGACCTGTGGAGGTGCGTGGATCGGCGGACCCATCGGCTACGCAGACAACGTCATCGTCTTCGCCACCCTCGCCTAACCCTCCCCTCCCCCTCCGCGACCGCCGCCACGACCTCCGCCATGATCGCCGCCATGATCGCGGTGATCATGACGCGGCCGCGACCAAACCCCGCCGATCATGACCTCCAAATCATGATCGGCGCGAGTCTAGGACGCCAGCATCATGATCACGGCGATCTTGACGTGTTAGGCTGCGAGGTCTAGCCACTCGGCCCAACGCGGGTCGGGCGCGCGGTGGCCGAGGACCCGCCACGCCGTACCCCGGGGCGCGACTGGGACCACATGCAGACGCCAACCGAGCTCGGCTGGCGTCTTGTCACCTTTGGTGTGGTTACAACGGGCGCAGGCGGCTACCACGTTCTCCCACAGGTGTGCGCCGCCGCGGCTGCGCGGCATGACGTGATCGATGGTCTCCGCGGGCGCATGGCAGTAGGCACACCGCCCACCGTCGCGGGCGAAGATCGCTCGACGGGACAGTCCGACATGGGTGCGGTAGGGAACACGCACGAATCGGGTCAACCTCACCACGAGGGGCTCGACCAAGTTGGTGCGCTCGCTATGCAAGATTCCGTCGCCATCAGCAAGACATACGGCCTTGGCGGAGAGGATGAGGATGGCTGCGCGGCGGACTGAAACGACTCCCAGCGGCTCGTACGTGGCGTTGAGGACCAGCGCCGACGAGTTCGCCGGGCGTCGTATGTCAGGCATCGCCGACTCCTCTCATGCCACGGACCGATCCGCACCCGGCACGCCGCGTGACCGCTCCCGGTGACCATAGTTCCAGGTGACCATAGTTCCAGGTGACACCAATGGTCCCTGACGATCGCGCCGTTGGCGAGCCCTAATTCTGCTGCTACGGAGGCTAGTCGGTGACGTCCGGATGAAGACATATCGGCGCAGGTGCGGTACGAAATGACCCGTGACTGTCGCACTGCCCCTCGTCGCCATCGCACTCGGTCAACCGGACCCCACCGCCTCGCCGCCCGTACCCGGGTGTGATGCGAATGTCCTCTGCGAGTTCATCTACGAACAGACCGGTGTGGAGTGGCTCGCCACCGGCGGCTATTACCTTCTGATCAAACCGTTACGAATCGTCCTCATCGTGGTCGCCGCGCTGATCGTGCGCTACCTCGCACATCGGATGGTCAAGCGGCTGACCCGGGGCGCGGGCGCGGGCGGGGCCAAGGGTCATGGGCTGTTGCGACCGCTTCGCGAGCGGATGCCCACCTCGCTTCGGGAGGCGACTGGCATGCGTTCGGAGCGGCGTCGCCAGCGCTCCGAGGCTCTCGGGTCCGTCATCCGCAGTGTGACGTCCGTCACAATATTTAGCGTCGCCGTCATGCTCGTGCTGGCGGAACTCGGGGTGAACCTCGCCCCGCTGATCGCTAGCGCCGGAATCGTCGGCATCGCTCTCGGCTTCGGCGCACAGAACCTCGTCAAGGACTTCATCGCCGGTCTATTCATGCTGCTCGAGGACCAGTACGGCGTTGGCGACATGGTCGATGTCGGTGAGGCGAGCGGCACCGTCGAGGCGGTGGGGCTTCGCATCACCACGATCCGCGACGTCCGCGGAGTGCTGTGGTACATCCGCAATGGCGAGATCGTTCGGGTGGGCAACCGGAGCCAGGGTTGGGCGCTCGTGGAGGTCGACGTGCCGGTGGGCTTCGCCGGAGTCGAGGAGGCCACCGCGGTACTTCGGACCGCGGCGTTCGCCTTGTCCGAGGACCCGGACTTCGCGGCCGACCTGCTCGAGCCACCGGCCGTGCTCGGCGTCGAGCAGATCACGATGGAGGGAGCGGTCGTGCGAACAACGGCCAAGACCGCTTCCGAGGCACAGTGGAGGGTCGCCCGCGAGCTTCGTCGTCGCCTCACGGAGGCCCTTGAGACGGCGGGCATTACCGCCCAGATCACAGCGAGCCGGGTGTTTGTTCGACAAGCCGCACCAGACGCGACCACGGGTGCCGCCGCGGGGCCGACCGACCACGGAGTCGGCGGGCCAACCTAAGCGAGGTGACGTGTCCGCGAGGGCGCTTTGTAGGCAATTTGCGGGCAACACGCTGCCCTTCCATGCATCGATGGCCGGGCGGATTGTCGCCCGTGCGACATGGGGTCGCGCTACGCACGGTCGGTCAGCTATCGTCCTTTTGGTCTGCTGACTGCGGACGAATGTCCATCCGATCGAGTGGTGCGCGGTCGGACGTTTGGGCACCGTCGGGGGTCGCTTCGGTGGATGTCGATGGGCACCATCCATCGACGACGAGCGCGTCAATGGAGACTCTGCCGAGGAGAGGCAGCGAGCCGCCGGGGAGGGGACCTTGCTCTCGGGTACGGCGCGGGACGGTCACCGCCCGGCGACGTTTCGGGACGTATTTGCAAGCGGCGAATTTCGGGCAATCTACGCCGCCAGCACCCTGTCCTGGATAGGCGATTTCATCGCGCGGGCGGCCATCACATCGCTCGTCTACCAGATCACCGGCTCGGTCGCCGCGTCCGCCGCGGCATTCGCGATCAGCTTCGCCCCATGGTTGCTCGGCGGGTCGGTTCTGGTGTCGTTGGCGGAGCGCCACCCGTACCGGTCGGTCATGGTCTTCTGCGACGTCGCGCGCATGGCGATTATGGCGGCCGTCGCCGTGCCCGGCCTTCCGCTGGAGGCCGTGCTCGCGCTGGTGTTGGCCTGCGCCCTCTTCGCGCCGCCGTTCGATGCGGCGCGCTCGGCCATCCTGCCCGCCGTCCTCCCCGGCGACCGGTACGTCGTCGGCCTCGCCGTCCATACCGCAACCGCGCAGCCGGCGCAGGTGGCGGGCTATTTCGCCGGGGCCTCGATGGCCGCGGTCGAACCCCGCCTGGCGCTGCTCATCAACGCGGCGACCTTTGCCGGGTCGGCCCTGCTCGTGCGGCTGGGCGTCCGGTGGCGGGAGCCGGCCCTCGACCAGGCACGTCGTTCTCATCTGCTCCGGGAGACGATCGACGGCTATCGGCTGGTCTTCACGACGCCAGCGCTTCGGGCCCTCGTGCTCCTCGTCTTCTGCGGATGCCTCTTCGCGGTGGTGCCCGAGGGGCTCGGCGCAGCGTGGGCAGCGGATATGTACCGGGACGAGGCGGCACGGGGGTGGGCGCAGGGCATGATCATGGCCGCGGTTCCGCTCGGGTCGATTCTGGGGGCGCTCAGCGTGACCAGGCTGGTCCCGCCGGCCACTCGTCACTCGCTCATGCGTCCGCTCGCCATAGCCACTCCACTCGCCCTGGTTCCGGCCTTGCTTGGCCCTCCGGTCGGCGTCGTCGCCCTGCTCGCGGGGGCCTGCGGATTCGCGATGGGCGCGCTGGTGCCGATCGCTAACGGTCAATTCGTGCAGGCGCTGCCGAACGCGTACCGCGCCCGTGCGTTCGGTGTCGTTCAGAGCGGCCTGCAGCTGTTGCAGGGCGCCGCTGTGCTCGCGACCGGCGCGCTGGCGGGTCGGTTGGAACTGCCCCTCGTGGTCGGTCTGTGGAGCATGGGGGGCGTGCTGCTGATGGTGCTGCTGAGCCTCTCCTGGCCCTCGCCCGCGGTCTTCGCCGACGCGGCCGCGGCCGCAAGCATCGCGAACGCGTCGACCGGAAGCGCGTCGACCACCGCCTCGCCCGGCACCGCCTCGCCCGGCACCGCCTCGGCGGGCAGGGCAGGCGTGTCCCAACCAGTCAGACATCGTGTGACGGGGACCGCACGAAGGCCGACCGCAACCCGTCGGCCTGGCACGATGGAACAGTGACGACACCGGCCGACCAGACCACCGCCGAGCAGACCTTCTACGACGCAGTCGGCGGGGCGCCGACGTTCCGGCGGCTCGTTGACGAGTTCTATGCCGGCGTCGCGGACGACCCGGTCCTGCGTCCGCTCTACCCAGATGCCGACCTCGGCACGGCCGCGGACCGGCTGCGGATGTTCCTCGAGCAGTACTGGGGCGGCCCGGGCACCTACTCGCAGCAGCGCGGGCACCCCCGCCTGGGCCAGCGGCATGCCCCGTTTCGCATCGGACCCAGGCAGCGGGACGCCTGGCTGCGCCACATGCGCCACGCGGTCGACTCGCTCCACCTTGATCCGGCCCACGACGCGACACTCTGGGGATACCTCGAGCGGGCCGCGATGTTCATGGTCAACACGTTCGACGAGACCTGACGGCTTACCGTTGCAGGCGTGACCGCACACCGTCGGGTCTTGACCGCGACAGCCGCGGCCGCCGTGACGGCGGTCGTTCTGGCCGGGTCGGGCGGATGCACGCCGGTACGCGACGACGAGCGGCTGGCTCGACGGGTGGCCCCGCCGAGCGCCGGACAGGTCAGTCCGCCGGGCGAGCCCGGCCCCGATGCTGGTCTGTCGAGGCCGGTCGCCGACCCGATCTACCCCAACTACGGGAACCCCAGTCTCGACGTGCTCCGCTACCAGCTCAACCTGACCTGGACGCCGCAGCGGCGGGAGCTGTCGGGGACGGCCAGCCTGACGATCCGCGCGACGAAAGCGGTCAGCGAGATCTCGCTGGACTTCTCCGATGCGTACACAGTGGACTCAGCCGCCGTCGGAGGGGCCTCGGTCACGTCGAGCCGCCGGGGCAACGACATCGTCGTGCCGGCAACCCTCGCGAAGGATGCTCGCACCACGTTTGTGCTGACCTATCACGGCACGCCCAGATCGGTCCCGATGCCGTCCGGTCGCAGCGACTTCCCCGATGGGCTCGGCCTGCGTACCGCGCCCGGCGGCGAGGCGTGGACGATGCAGGAACCGTACGGCGCGTTCACCTGGTACCCGGCGAACGACCAGCCGTCGGATGAGGCGGTCTACGACGTCGCGGTCACGGTGCCGACGGGGTGGGCGGCGGTGTCGCACGGCCACCTGATCGGCGTGGAGTCGAGCGCGGCCGGCGATACGTACCGGTGGAGCGCGGTGGATCCGGTCGCGAGCTACCTCGCGACGCTCGCCGTCGCCCGCTACACGAAGCTCACCGACGCCGGCCCACGCGGCCTGCCGATCACCTATTGGCTGCGGACCGGCAAGGACGGCGACCTGGAGCCGGCCGTGCGCAGGACCCCGGCGCTGCTCGCCTGGCTGGAGGAGCGCTTCGGCCCGTACCCGGTCCCGTCCGCCGGCGTGGTGCTGGTCGACTCGCTCTCCGCCATGGAGACGCAGCAGATGGTCACGTACGGCGCGCGGCTGGCCGCCGGCCGGGGCGGGGGCGCGGACCTCGACCTGGTCGAGGAGATCCTCCTGCACGAGTTCGCGCATCAATGGTTCGGCGACGCGGTGACACCTACGGACTGGCGGGGCATGTGGCTCAACGAGGGCTTTGCCATGTACGCGGAGTGGCTGTGGGTGGTCGATAAGGGCTGGGGCACCGACAAGGAATGGGCGGCTTGGGCCCGCAAGAGCGACGCTGAGTCCCGACCGGTCGCGGGCCCGCCGGGCAACCCGCATCCGCAACACTTCGGCGAGCACAACGTCTATGCCGGGCCGGCGTTCATGCTGCACGAAATCCACCAGATGATCGGGGACGCGGCGTTCTTCGCCCTCGCTCGCGACTGGGTGCAGACGCAGCGCAACCAGCAGGTCGACCGCGCCGGCTTTGTCGCGTTCGTGAACCGCCACACTGGCCGTGACTTCACCGCGCATATCAACCGCTGGCTGGATTCCCCGACGACACCGCCCAGCTGACCCGCTTCGTGGGTGGACCTTGGGCGCCTCGAATGGATCGGGCAACCGTTGGACGCATAGCCGCGCGTTTGAGGCAGTTTTGCGCGGTTAGACGACCAATGCTGAACGCAGCAAGCCTTCCCAGAGCGGCTAAAGCAGGCCGCCCTCGTCGTGAAGCCAGTCGACGAATGCGCTCGTCACCGCGGCCGCGCAGTCGAGCATCTCATCGAGCAGTTGGTCGTGCAGGCCCGAGAGCAGCGGGACCTGTATCTCGGCATAGATCGGGAGCATCCCACGTTCGGTGGCGTCGCCCACATACGCCTTGCAGAAGCGGCGGGTGTGGTTCCACTCGTTGACCACCCGGTATGCCCGGTCCGCCCAGTCCGGCGGTACGGTGCCGTGCGGGCGGCCGCGCATGACCAGGATCTCATCGTCCGGGCCTTCGAGTGCGAAGAGCAGCGCATGCCGCTCCCACATCGCCAGGAGGCTACCGTCGCCGTCGGTGAGATACCGGATCTCGAGGCGGTCGAGCGAATCGGAGACGCGGCTCATGGTGACCTGTCGGGCCATGCCGTCCGGAATGCGCTGATTGGGCACCCCCGGTCGCGGCGCCGCGTCCAGCGTTGCCGCGCCCACCAGACCCGTAGCGGTGCCGTTGGCCCCTAGGACGTCCGTCTCTTGCGCGCGCGTGCGTCCGCGCTGCGCGCCCCACAAAGGCCACCAAGGCATCGCCCCGGACCCCCATTCCCGTCGCACCACCTGGCCGGCGTACCCCGACCAGTCGTTGAACTGGTCGTACTTAACCCGCGCCGACGCTACTCGGGTTCGCCGCCGAGCGGCAGCCCTAGCATCGCCGGGACGAGCTGAATGTACGAACCGCCATCATCCGAATGGAGGAGCTGTGACGTCAACCCCTCAGCTCAAACGCAGCGGAGAAGTCGGACGATACCAGGCAGACCCGTACGAAGCATCGAGGCAAATCCATGTCGACACATAGCGTATCGTGACGAAAGTCTCGCCGAGAGTCGCGACTGGGCCGAGAAAGCCCATTCTGACTACGGCCTGCACTAGTCGTTGCGGCACGTTGACGCGTTCGCCGGCGGGCCCGGTGACCGCAATCGGGACGTGGTCGAGCAGTGCGTCGCGGACGACTCGTTCGCCCACGGCACGACCACCGACGCCCTCTTCGGTGGCGGTACGCAATGTGCTCGACGCGGCGTTCGCGACCCGCGCGACGTCGGCGGCCGGGACGGTCTCGACGACCCGCCCCCGCGACGGCGGCAACGGCCATCGCCAGGCCTCGTCCCGCCGGCGCATCGGCGCCGTGGGATCGTCCAGCGCGTCGAGCAGAGCGGCGGCTTCGACCGTCACATCGGCGTCTAGCGATGTCGCCAACGTACGTGTCGCGAGCACGCCAAACGGGAGCATCGCCCAGATCTCCGCGCGATCCGGACCGGCCGGACGCAGCCGGACCAGGGCCGCGGGGTCGAGCCGCAGCAGGCGGGCAACGAACGCGCCGGCGTCGGCCCGCCCCGACTCGCCGATCACTCCGACGCCACCCACTCCTGCAGGAACGCTCGCTCGGCCTCATTGATCCGCCTCGGCCGCTGCAGCTCGAGATTGAAGAGTACGCAGACCGAGCGCGCCCTGGATGCGACGAACTCCCCGTCGATCATCTCGTAGGCGATGGTGAACCGGCTGGGCCGGATCTCCTCCACCCACATCTCGACGCGGACCGGGTCGCCGTAGTCGACCGGGCGCAGATAGTCGATCTCGTGCCGGGCGATGACGATTCCGTCCTCGAAGGAGGTCAGCCCCATTTGGCGGGCTCCGGTGAAGAACAGCGCCACCCGCGCCTCCTCGTAGAGGGTGAGAAAGCGTGCGTTGTTCACGTGGCCGTACGCGTCCATGTCCGACCAGCGAAGCGGGCTGTGGTAGACGTACCTCATCTGGCCTGGAACGCCTTCCAGCGCGCGTGGTTGAGGTGGCCCACGAGATCTGGGTCCGACCACCGCACCTGGGTGTGGTAGACGGCGAGCCGCGACTCAGTCACGGGTGAGCTTGCGATAGGTGACCCGGTGCGGACGCGCGGCCTCCGCACCGAGGCGGTCAATCTTGTTCTTCTCGTACGCCTCGAAGTTGCCCTCGAACCAGAACCACCTCGACGGATCCTCGTCGTCGCCCTCCCAGGCCAGGATGTGCGTGGCCACACGGTCGAGGAACATCCGGTCGTGCGAGATGAGCACGGCGCAGCCTGGGAAGTCGAGCAGCGCGTTCTCCAATGAGGACAGTGTCTCCACGTCGAGGTCGTTGGTCGGCTCGTCGAGCAGAATCACATTCCCGCCGATCTTCAGCGTGAGCGCGAGGTTGAGCCGGTTGCGCTCCCCACCGGAGAGCACGCTGGTCGGCTTCTGCTGGTCCGGTCCCTTGAAGCCGAACGCGGCGACGTACGCGCGCGACGGCATCTCGACCTTGCCCACCATGAGGTGGTCCAGGCCATCGGAGACGACCTCCCAGACCGTCTTCTTCGGATCGAGGCCTGCGCGGGCCTGGTCCACGTAGGACAGTTTGACCGTTTCACCCACTCGTAAGGTGCCGGCGTCGGGCTTCTCGAGTCCAACAATGGTCTTGAACAGCGTGGTCTTGCCGACGCCGTTGGGCCCGATGATCCCGACGATTCCGTTGCGGGGCAACGAGAAGGACAGATTGCGGATCAGAACCCGACCGTCGAAGCCCTTCTGCAGGCCGGAGGCCTCGATGACCGTGTTGCCGAGGCGCGGACCGGGCGGGATCTGGATCTCCTCGAAGTCGAGCTTGCGGGTCTTCTCCGCCTCGGTGGCCATCTCGTCGTACCGGTCCAGCCTGGCCCGTGACTTGGTCTGTCTCGCCCGGGCGTTGGAGCGCACCCACTCCAGCTCCTCGGCGAGGCGCTTTTGCATCTTCGCGTCCTTGCGCCCCTGCACGGCTAGGCGCTGGGCCTTCTTGTCCAGGTAGGTCGAGTAGTTCCCCTCGTACGGGTAGGCGCGGCCCCGGTCGAGTTCGAGGATCCACTGGGCGACGTTGTCGAGGAAGTAGCGGTCGTGCGTGATGGCGACGACGGTGCCGGGGTACTTGGCCAGGTGCTGCTCGAGCCAGAGCACGCTCTCCGCGTCGAGGTGGTTGGTCGGCTCGTCGAGTAGGAGCAGATCGGGCTGCTGGAGCAGTAGCTTGCACAGCGCGACACGGCGGCGCTCGCCGCCGGAGAGTTGGCTGACCATCGCGTCGGGCGCCGGGCAGCGCAACGCGTCCATCGCCTGTTCGAGGCGCGCATCGAGGTCCCAGGCCTCGGAGTGGTCGAGCTGCTCCTGCAGGCGGCCCATCTCCTCCATCAGCTCGTCGGAGTAGTCGGTCGCCATGAGCTCGGCGATCTCGTTGAAGCGGGCGAGCTTGACCTTGGTGTCGTGCACCGCCTCCTCGATGTTGCCGAGCACGTCCTTGTCCTCGGTCAGCGGGGGCTCCTGGGCCAGCATGCCAACGGTGTACCCCGGCATCAGCCGGGCCTCGCCGTTGCTGGGTCGGTCCTGCCCGGCCATGATCCGCAGGAGGCTCGACTTGCCCGCGCCGTTTGGTCCGACGACGCCGATCTTGGCGCCCGGCAGAAACGCGAGCGTGACATCGTCGAGCACGACCTTGTCGCCATGCGCCTTGCGTGCCTTCTCGAGCGTGTAGATGTACTGGGCCACGGTGCGGCCAACCTCCAAGGTCGGGATGCGTCATGGCGACCTCGGTCTACGGGCGCCTGGCCTCAATCTTCCCAGAGGTGTCCCGACCGCCGCCAATCACCCCGTTCTACCCCGGCGGGCCGAACGATCTGACCACGACGTATTCGGTCCTGCGGTCGCTCGGCTTCTCCAGCAGGTAGAAGGTGTCCGGTCCGACGTGGTACTGCGTGTGGGTGGGATCGTCGGGGTTGGTGGGATCCTTCGGGTTGGTCGCGACAAAGCCGTCCCCCTCAGTCTCGACCTTGCCCCGAATTCCCCGCGCGAGTAGCAGCGTGTCGTTGCTGTTCGCGGCGTTGAAGGGCCCGGACTTGCGGTGCCCCTGATAGATCAGCACGCCATCCGTGTTCTGACAGATCCACGCCTCGGCGCCGGCCGCACCGGAGCGGGTCCCCTCGACGTAGCGGAGCAGCTTCAACCCGCCGGCGAGCCCCGCGTCAACCATGGCCGTCTCGGTGATCGCCGGGCAAAAGGAGCCGGGATCGTCCGGGTTCTTGCTCACTTCGGGCGAAGGGCCTGGCTGCGTCGGGCCGGGATCGGTCGTGCCGGAGCCGGTGGGGCCCTGGCCTGGGCTGGTCGGGCCGGCGTTGTTGGCTCCATCGTTCCGACCGGCGATGATCTGTCGCGCGACCAGGTAGCCCATCGTGCCGGCCACGCCGGCGAGCACGACGATCACCGCGATGAGGGCAGGGCCAAGTCGACGGCCCGCCGACGGCAGCTCGTACATCCCTGCAGCGTGTCACTCGAACGCAACACCTCGCCATCGCCCGTCAGGCCCACCCGAGCAGAGACATCGGACCGCTGTGCGACGCCGGCACGCCTGTGGTTGGACTACGCTGTCGTCCGACACGGGCGCGACGTGGGGAGATCCATCGATGCAGGCGCCGCTGCTGCCGGCGATTCCGGGGTACGACAACCCACAGCTCATCGCCCACGGCACGACGGCGCTCGTCTTCCGCGCAGTCCAGACAACCCTCAACCGAGCGGTCGCGATCAAGGTCATCACCGCGGAGACCGGATCCATCCCGGTTAACGCGGCCCGGGAACTCGCGACGACGGTAGCGCTGTCGAGCCAACCGCACATCGTCTCGATCATCGACACCGGTGTGACCGAAGATGATCGGCCTTTCATCGTCATGGAGTACTGCGAAGACGGCTCATACGCCCAGATCCTCCGTCAGGGAGGCCCGCTACCCGTTGACGACGTTATCGAGGTAGGCATCAAGATTGGTGAGGCCCTGCACGCCGCGCACGAGGCCGGGATCGTTCACCGCGACGTGAAGCCGTCGAACCTGCTGCGGTCCCGCTTCGGGCCGGCGCTGACCGATTTCGGCATCGCCCGGGCGCCCGACGAACTGGGTGGGACTCTGACCCGCGAGATGATGACCCCGCATCACGCCTCCCCCGAGGCGCTGCTGCACCAGGCCCAGTCGGGAATCTCCGATGTGTACAGCCTCGCCTCGACCATGTGGACGTTGCTGGTCGGGCATCCTCCCTTTGTGGATCCCGGGGCGCCGCCGCTGGACATGTACGCATTCCGCGACCGCGTCCTGCACGAACCGCTCCCGGCGATGCCGCGCGACGATGTGCCCCGGTGGCTGGTCGGGGAGCTCACCCGGGCGATGTCGAAGCTGCCGGCGCAGCGCCACACCACCGCGCTCGAGTTCGCCGAGGTGTTGCGACGGGGGACTCTCGGTCACGCGCCGAGCCCCGCCGTCCGGCCCGCCCTCGCGACCCCAGTCCCGGCAACCGCTCGGGCCCAGGTGAGTGTGCCCGGTGTGCCCGCACGTGCATGGCCAGCGGCATTATCGGCGCCCGACGCGCCACCGGTGGGAATGCCGCCACTCGGAACGCCGCCACTCGGAATGCCGCCGCCATCGGCCGAACTCGGCACGGCGATCGTGAACCCTCCACCCGCGCCAGCCGAGCCTCCGCCGCCGCCACCGCCAAAGCCGCCACCGATGCCAACGGCGCTCGAATCTGCGGACGAGGGTGGCTGGCTCGGGCCAGATCTGGCGGAGGAGCGACCGGCCCCGACCCGGACGTTGCCCGAACGTGACCTCATGCACCCCGAATCGCGCCAGCGCAACGGTGTCGTGGTCGTTCTCGTGGCGGTCGCCGTGCTCGCCGTTGCGGCCGCGTCAGCGCTGGTGCTAACGGCCGGAGACCGCGGGCGCACTGCAGGGTCCCCGAACGCTACGCCCACTCGAATCATCACAACAGAGGTCGGCGGCGCACCGCGCGACGTGCGCGTGGTGAGTGACCGTGGCAGTTCGGTGACGATCACGTGGACCGATCCGACCCGCGCCACTGCGTCGTTCCTCGTCGTCGGAAACGGACCGGCGGGCGAGAAACTCGAGACGAAGCCTGTTCCGCGCGGGACCACCGCCGTCACCTTCACGGGCCTGAACCCCGCGCGTAACTACTGTTTCATCGTGGGTGCTGTCTACGCCGTGGATCGGGTAGCGACTGCCGACCGAGTTTGCACCCACCGCCCCTAGCTTCTCGCCGATCATGATTTGGAGGTCATGATCGACGCGAATTCACGACGGTCGGCTCATGATCACGGCGATCTTGAAGGCCGTCGAGGGCGGCGGCCCAGGAGTGGGCGCGGGTCGATCCTCCACAGCAGACGGCGCCACCAGGAACGGCGAGCGCGTAGTGCTCGTACATAGGCCAGCGCATGGTTCCTGGCGCCGGCGGCCACCAACTCGTCCGCGCCTCCGGGTGGGCCGGAGGTTCCGCCCGCGAATCCGACCGCGTTGACGGCCGTCGCGAGGTCCTCCAACGGTGGCGCGGCGGGACGAGGACTCCGGCTGTGACGGCGACCCGGTGCGGCCTCGGCCACGGCCGACGCGTGGGCCGCCACCTCGACCGCGGCGAGGTGCGCCGCCGGCGGGGACCCAGCCAGGAGGAGCGCGTCGAGCACCTCCGCCCACGCTCCGAGCACTCGCTGCGGTGGGCTGCCACTGTCCATACGCGACCGGCGTCGAGCGGCGCGGAGCAGCACGACCGCGACGACGATGGCGACCAGCAGCGCGAGCACGCATCCGCCCACGCCGCCAGCAACCAGAGCGATGCCCGAGCCGACCGGTGCGGCCACGGCGCCTGCACTGGTCGGCGGCGCCGACCAGGTCGGCTCGTCCGGTGGTTCGACCGACGGCGGCGGTGGGGTCGGCGGTGGCGGCTTAGGGAGGTACTCATCTTCCAGGGGTCGCGGCTGCGTGTCCGACCTCGGCATCGGATCGAACGCCACCCAGCCGATGCCGCTGAACAGCACCTCGGGCCAAGCAAGCACGTCCGCACCGGTGATCGACCCGCCGCCGGTCGGGGTCCGGAATCCCACGACAACCCGGGTCGGCAAACCCATCAGCCGACCAATGGTCGCGAACGCGGTCGCGAACTGCTCCGAGGTCCCCTGCCGCCCGCCGGCCCGGGGATCATCGAAAAGGAAGAAGCGCAGGTTAGGGTAGGCGTGCCCGCTTGGCGCGTCGGCGGCGTACCGGTAGTGCTCGGAGATGAAGGTCTCCAACGCCAGCGCCCGAAGGTACGGCGAACTCTCTCCCGTCGACACCCGCTCCGCGAGGCGGCTCAAATCGGTTGGCACTGCGTCGCCCACCGCAAGGTAGCCGGCGGCCATCGGTCCGGACGGAACATCCGCGGCTGGCAGCATGCTCACGTCGACGCTTGGATTGACCGACGTCACTGTGTAGGAAAGTCCCGGTGCGAGCGGAGCGGCGTGCAACAGCGTGCCGGTCTCCTCGTCGTACGCGACCCTGACGCCCTCCACCCGCCGCGGGGCCGAGACGGCCGGCAGCAAACGACCCTCAAGCTCCGCGACCGTGATGCGCTGCTCGATCGTGAGGGGTGGCGCCTCACCGGCCAGGCCGTCGTCGGGGCCGGGCAGGGTGGAGATCGGTGGCAGCACGCGACCGGCGTTGCGGTAGTCGGCGCTGACGTGCCACGTCACCCCGTCCCACGCCGACAGCACGGCCAACCGGAGCCGTGTGTCGTGGGCGTCCGCCTCGTTGGGCTCCGGCGTAGGCGCGGTGGTTTCATCCTCGGGGAGCTCCAACACCGTCCCGTCGTCGGACGGCGGCTCGGACGGCGGCTCGGACGGCGCGGGCTCGACGATCGGGGTCTGCGATGAATCCGGTCGCGCATGCCGCTGCACGGTGACTTCGAACAGACGTTGATCCGGGTTCGCGGCCCAGCCGGAGATGCGCATGAGCGGGTTCTGATCGAGCAGATCGAGCCGGGGCGGGTCAACGTAGCGGCGCGGATCCGTGGGCGTGTGGCGCACGGCGAGGGCTACCAAGGGCGCGATGACGGCTGCGAGCGCGAGCACGACGGCCAGCCCCGCGGCGGCGCCGACGCCACTTCGGAGCCGCAATGCCAGGTCGGGCCCGGCCGCGATGCCGACTACCCGCGCCGGCCCAGACGTCGCGGTGCCGGCCACGATGCTGATGGCGGCGAGGACGGCGAACACGAGGGGCTGCCAGAGCACCACGTCGGCGTTGGGTCCAACGAGCATGACCGCGCTGCCATACAGGAGGGTCGGCGGCACGAGCGCGACCGCGGGACGCCGGGCCCGGGTCGCCAACTCCGCACCGGTGAACCCGGCGAGCCAGGCCAGGACAACGGGGGCGAAGACGCTGTCGGGCTGCGCCTCCACCGGAATGAGCGAGGTGAGCAGCCTCGGGACCGCGTTGGCGCCGGCGTCGAGCGCCACGTCGACCAGGCTGCCGGCGACCCCGCCCGCGGCGGCGGAGATGCCGAACGCCGCCAGCGTGTACGCGGCGAGCGCGCCCACCGACGCCGCGGTGGCGAGCCAACCGGGCGCCCACCGTAGGGCCGCCGAGGTGAGGGCGGAGCCGAGCGCCGCGCCGGCGACGAGCCAGACGAGAAGAGGTCCATTGTAGACGCGGCCGAGCGAGGCACCGGCCAGCATTACGAGTCCGGCGATGGCCAACGTGGCGCGCAGCCACGCCGGTAGCCATCTCATCCCGCTCACCACGCGTGCACGCCGTCCCATGCGGCGGCGAAGTCAGCGCCATTCTCGGCGCCAACCACCAGCAAATCGGCGGTCGTTGCTAGTCCACTCTCGACGGTGCCAAAGACTCCCGCGATGATCGACGGGTACGCTCCGCGTAGTCCCGCGACGATACCGAGGTCCTCGCCGATGGGCGGGCCGGTCAGGTAGAGCAGCGTGTCGCCGAATCGTCCCAAGCGCAATCGCTCCACCGCTGCCGGCAACGCCGACTCGGCCAGCGCCGGGCCGCCCAAGCCCGGGGCCGGGGCCGGGGTCACCTCAGCGAGCATGTCGAGCAGCGAACCTATCTCCCACTCCCCGGAGGTCGCCCCCGTCCGGCTCACGAGACGGATGTCCACTCGGACGCCGTCACGCGCGGCCGCCACCAGCACCGACGCGGCCGCCTCGCAAGCCGCCTCGAAGGTCGACTCCCCGCTGGTCAGATCCCGGTGCGCGTCCGCCCTATCGTCGAGCAGGATCACGAGCCTAGGCAGGCTCGTGTCAACGCGCTCTCGGACCATGAGTTCGCCGACCCGGGCCGACGTGCGCCAATGGACGTGACGCAGGTCGTCGCCGACCACATACTCACGCAGCGCGGCGAACGTGATGCTGCCGTGTGGCACCCGGTCGACCCGGCCGTCCAAGCTGCGCGAGAGCCCGACCAGCACAGCCGCGACGGGGTGCACGCGCGGTCGTACCCAGACCTGCGCGGACGAGCCGTAACGCCGGACGACGGCCGCCAGAGCGAGTGGGTCCTGCCGCGTAATCTCAAGTGGGCCTAATTCGACCACACCGCGCCGCGTCGTCGGCACGGAGTAGTTCACTGCCGTCTCCGCCTGCGGTCGCAGCCGGATCAGCGGTACGGGCGCCGCGGCACCGTCCTCATCAGACCAATGGCGTAGCCGGTCGTGCGCGATGACATTGGCGCCGAAGAGACGGCTGGCGTTGACAACACGCAGCGTGATACGACTCGGCTCCCCCCGTGTGACGCGGTCGGGATCGATATTGCGATCGATGACGAGCCTCGGGCGCCACGCCACGAAGCCAAGGCTCCCCGCGACCGCGACGACGCAAGCGGATCCGAGGACAGCGAACTCCGGGTAGCCGAACTGGAAGCTGGCGGCCAGCATGAGGACACCGGCAACCAGCAGCCCGATCCCGCGGGGGGTCAGCCGCATGACTCAGATCCGCGATGCGTCCGGGGCGGGCGCGGGTACCGACTCCACCACGGTCGACAGCACGTCGGCCGGGGTGACGCCGCGCATCGCCGCGTCCGGAGCGAGCAGCAGCCGGTGCGCGAAGACCGGCAGAATGAGTGCCTTGAGATCCTCCGGAATCACATAGGCGCGGCCGTCGGTCAACGCGTACGCCTGCGCGACCCGACTCAGTGCGATCACGCCGCGAGGGCTCACGCCGACCCGTACCTGCTTGTGGTCGCGGGTCGCGGCGGCGAGGCGCACGGCGTACAGGTAAAGCGTGTCAGCGACGAAGACCCGGTGGGTGAGCCGGATCAATTGCGCCACCGTGTCGGTGTCCGTCACCGCGCCGAGGTAGTCGGGTGACCGGCCCGCCGCCGCGCCGCGCAGCACCTCCACCTCCACCGACTCGTCCGGGTAGCCGATCGAAAGTTTCATCAGGAACCGGTCCAATTGCGCCTCGGGCAGCCGATACGTGCCGTCCATCTCGACCGGGTTCTGGGTCGCGACCACGAGGAACGGTCGGGGCACTCCATGGCGGTGGCCGTCGACCGTGACCTGCCGCTCCTCCATGACTTCGAGCAGCGCCGACTGGGTCTTCGGCGACGCGCGGTTGATCTCGTCGGCGATCACGATGTTGGCGAAGACGGGGCCGCCGTGGAACTCGAACTGCCTGCTCGCCTGATTGAAGATCGTCACCCCCGAAACGTCGGAGGGGAGCAGGTCAGGCGTGAACTGGATCCGCCGCCACTGCCCGCGCACAGATGCCGCGATGGCCCGCGCGAGAGTGGTCTTGCCGACCCCCGGCACATCCTCGAACAACAGATGGCCTTCCGCGAAGAGGCCGGCCATGGCCAGCCGCACCACATCCGGTTTGCCAAGCACCACCGAGGAAATGTTGGTCGTGAGCCGGCTGGCAATGTCGGCGAAGCTCTGAACGTCGTCGGGATTGAGCGTCGGCGGCGTCTCGGTCACGGGCACCCATATTACCCATCGCTACGGTTACCCGTATCGATTCCCATCTGGAGGGAAGGTATTGACCACGTCCCCGACGAGTACCACGGCCGGCGGGCGCAGGCCGTGGGCGGTGGCCTCGTCGGCCACGGTCGCGAGCGTCGCCCGAATCGTCCGCTGGGCAACGGTCGTCCCGTCCTGGATCACGGCCGCAGCCGTCTGCGGCGGCCGGCCGTGTTCGACGAGGGTGGCAGCGATCGCGGCGAGATTCCGCAGCCCCATGAGGATGCAGATAGTCCCCCGTAGGCGCCCAAGCGCGGGCCAGTCCACAAGGGACTCCGGATCGTTCGGCGCCAGATGGCCGGTCACGACCACGAGTTCGTGCGCGACGCCGCGGTGGGTAACTGGAATGCCGGCCGCCGCGGGTGCCGCGACGGCGCTCGTCACGCCGGCAACGATCGTTACCGGTACGCCGGCGACCGCGCAAGCGAGCATCTCCTCGCCCCCGCGTCCGAAGAGGAACGGGTCCCCGCCCTTGAGCCGCACCACAAAGCGGCCCGCGCGCGCATGCTCCACGATCAGCCGGTTGATCTCGTCCTGGGTGCGGGCCGGGCCGTACGGGATTTTCGAGGCATCGATCAATTCGACCTCGGGACGTAGCTCGTCGAGGAGCATGCCTGGAGCGAGCCGGTCGGCGACGACGACATCGGCCGAGGCCAGCAGGCGCCGACCCTTGACTGTGATGAGCTCCGGGTCGCCCGGCCCGCCGCCCACGAGCGCCACCGTTCCGCCGAGATTCTCATCCCCCGTGGGCCGCCGCGGAGAGTCCAGAGGAGACGCAGCGAGGAGATCGTGAATCGCGTCCCGTACCGCCATCGCGCGGCGAGGTTCGCCGCCGGCGGTCACGGCCACGGTCACCGGGCCGTGGCGGGTGGTTGCCGGCGTCCATGCGGTCGCCGCATGTCGGTCATCGGCCCGAACGCAGAACACCCGCCGCTCCTGCGCCGCGTCGCTTACCTCGGCGGCGGCCGCCGGGTCGTCCACGGCTACGTGAACGAGCCACGCTCCATCCACATCGGAGGGCTCAAACCGGCGATCCAGCCAGTGCAGTCTGCCGGCGTCGGCAAGGCCGCGCAGGGCCGGCGTCACCTCGGGCGCGACGAGCACGACGTCCGCGCCGGCCGCGAGCAGAGCAGGCACGCGCCTGGTCGCGACCGCGCCACCGCCGACGACGAGAACCCGCCGATCAGCCAGCATCAGGGCGAGGGGGTACGGATTCACCCGGTGCTCACTTCGCCGGAGGCGAACAACGCAACCACAGCGCCGGAGGCGAACAACGCAACCAAAGCGCCGGAGGCGATCAACGTAATCACTTCTCCGCGACGCCGGCGGAGTCGAATGTCGCGACGTCGCTCAGCACGCGCGCCGCGCTCGCGACGATTGGGAACGCGAGCAGCGCCCCGGTACCCTCACCGAGCCGCAGACCTAGGTCGACAAGAGGTTCGAGCCCAAGCCGGTTCAATGCGACCGACGCGCCCGGCTCGG
Source organism: Micromonosporaceae bacterium (assembly GCA_045403155.1). Taxonomy (GTDB): domain Bacteria; phylum Actinomycetota; class Actinomycetes; order Mycobacteriales; family Micromonosporaceae; genus JAXIPB01. The sequence continues at coordinate 46,839 of JAXIPB010000048.1, read as the reverse complement.
CCGAGCGGTGCCCGGCGACCATTGCGCCGACGGAGTCCGGCACGATCGCCGCCGCCGCCAGCGCCGCCGAGCACGCGATGACACCATCGAGAATGACCGGTACGCGATGCGCCGCGCCGCCAAGGATCAAGCCCGCGATGGCTGCGTGTTCGAGACCGCCAACGGCAGCGAGGACGCCGATCGGATCGTTCCTATCTGGACGGTACCGGGTCAGGGCGGAGGCGATCACGGAAATCTTGCGGCGGAGCGTGGCGTCATCGACGCCGGTTCCGCGGCCGGTGACCGCGGCCGGGTCGGCACCCGTGAAGACTGCGATGAGGGCCGCCGCCGGCGTTGTGTTGGCGATCCCCATGTCGCCGGTCACCAGGGCGTCGTGCCCCCTGGCCACCAGCTCCGCCGCGACGGAGAGGCCCACCTCCACCGCCGCGAGTGCCTCGACCCGCGTGAGCGCCGGCTCCACGGCGAAGTCTCGGGTGCCGGCGCGGACCCGCCGCTGCCAGACCTCGCCGGCCCCGTTCTCGTCGCTGGCGGCACCGGGAAAGAGTGGGTGCGCGACGCCGACGTCGACCACGACGACCGCAGCCCCGATCTGGCGGGCGAAGGCGTTGACGACGGCCCCGCCGGCGGCGAAATTGGCCACCATCTGCGCCGTCACCTCCTGCGGCCACGGCGAGACGGCTTGGGCGTGAACGCCGTGGTCGCCGGCGAAGATGGCGACGGCGGGGCGTTCGAGAACGGGTGGCGGGCAGTGGCCGGCGAGCCCCGCCAACCGCACCGAGAGGCCCTCGAGCGCGCCGAGCGATCCGGCGGGCTTGGTCAACCGCGCCTGCCGCTCCCGGGCGGCCGCCATGGCGGTCGCATCCAGCGGCCGGATCGCCGCGATCGCATCCTCGAGCCGCATCCGCCTAGCCTCTCCTACCCACCGCCCGAAAGGCCAGTCACGACTGTTCGACACACGCCCCCCACCACGCCGAAGAACCGGGCAAGTGATGGACACTTACGAGGATCTTGGTTTGCCTTGATCCCCGCGGCGTCCGGGTGCGGTCACGGGCTGCGCCCGGCGAGGGCGCGCTCGAGTGCGGCGAGAAAGGCATCCGAGGTGGCGGTGTCCCGAACTGCGATCCGAAGCCAGTCGGGCCCGAGGCCGGGGAACGTGTCGCCACGGCGCACCGCATAGCCCGCGGTGCGAAGTGCCGCCCGCACGTCTAGCGCGCGCGCCATGCGTACCAGAACGAAGGAACTCGCCGGTTCGCCCGAAACCGTGACTCCCGGCAGCGAACGCAGGGCGGCCACGAGGTGTGCCCGGTCGACGGCGAGGATGGCCGCGACGCGACGCTCCTCGGCCACCGCCCGGGACGAGCTGCAGGCCACCGCGGCCGCGAGCGCGGGCGTCGAGACCGGCCACAGCGGCTGCACCGCCCCGAGGCGGCCAACCAGGTCCGGCGGCGCGAGCAGGTAGCCGACGCGCAGCCCCGCCAGCCCCCACGTCTTGGTGAGACTTCGGACGACGACCAGGCCCGCCAGGTCGCGGCGGTGCGACAGCGAGAGTGGCGAGGAGCGTGACCGCGTCGACAAGCCGGCGCCGTCCGGATGCACGGTGTCGGCGAACGCCTCATCCACGACCAGCACCCGACCGGGTCGGGCGAGCGCCGCCACAACCTCGGCCGGATGCGCGACCGAGGTCGGGTTCGTGGGATTGCCCAGGACGACAAGGTCGGCGTCGGGCGGCACGAGGGCGGCGTCCAACACGAATCCCTCCGCCTCGGACAGGATCACCCGCTGAACGTCGTGGCCGGCCGACCGAAGCGCCGCCTCCGGCTCGGTGAACTGGGGATGGATGACGATCGCACGCTGCGGCCGGAGCGCCTGCGCGAGGAGTACGAACGCCTGTGCGGCCCCCGCGGTCAGCAGAACCTCCGCCGGATCCCGATCGTGTCGTCGAGCGACGGCCGCGCGAGCCAGCGACGGGTCGGGGTACCGCGCGAGATCGTCGAGCGAGGCCGACAGCGGTACGCGGAGCCACGGTGGCATCGGAGCGGATCGAACGTTCACCGCCAGGTCGACCAACCCGGGTACCACCTCCACGTCACCGTGGTGCCGCAACCCATCGAGGTTCACCGAAGTCTCGCTCATTGAGTCCGTATTTGTCCTATTTTCTAGGAGTGCTGACGCGGACGCTGAAGGTTTCTAGCTATCTTGCCCCACTGCTCCGAGCCGGCCTGATCACGGGCATCGCCGTGGCCGCCTTCGCCTTTCCAATGGCGGCGGTCGGCGGCCTCGGGGCCCTCGCCGTCGGCGACTTCATCGATCGCATGCCGGACAAGCTCCGCACGACACCCCCGGCCCAGGTCACGAAGATCTACGCGGCCGACGGAAAGACGATGATCACGCAGTTCTACGAGGAGTACCGCACATATGTGCCGCTGGCGCAGATCTCGCCGAACATGATCCGGGCGATCGTGGCGAGCGAGGACTCCCGGTTTTTTGAGCACCGAGGCGTCGACGTGAAGGGCGTCATGCGCGCGTTCATCGCGAACCACCAGGCGGGTGGGGTGTCGCAGGGTGCCTCCACCCTGACCATGCAGTACGTACGCAACGTCCAGCGCGACTCCGCCGAGACGCCGCAGCAGGTGACCGAAGCCACCGAGCAGTCAACTGCCCGCAAGCTCAAGGAGATGCGTCTCGCGGTGTCGGTGGAGAGGGAGCTCACTAAGGAGCAGATCCTCGAGCGCTATCTCAACGTTGCCTACTTCGGACACCGGGCGTACGGGATATTCGCGGCCGCCGAGGTCTACTTCTCCAAGCAGCCAAAGAATCTGACCCTCGCCGAGGCCGCGATGCTGGCCGGGCTGGTCAAGGCTCCGTCGACCTACGACCCGGCAGGTCGGAACAACTCACCCGCACTTGAGCGGCGAAACTACGTCATCGACCGCATGATGGAGATCCAGTATCTCTCGCCCGAGTTGGCGGCCAGGACGAAGAAGCAGCCGATCTCCCTCCGGTTGACCACTCCATCCAACGACTGCGTCTCGGTCGACTCGGCACACAACGACTGGGGCTACTTCTGCGACATGTTCAAGAACTGGTGGCGTCAGCAGGAGGCGTTCGGCACCACACCGCTGCAGCGGTTGGAGAACCTCCGCCGCGGCGGCTACACCATCGTGACGTCGCTGGACCCGCGGCTGCAGCGCATCGCGATGCGCGAGGTCACCTCGAAGCAACGGATCGGCTCCTCGTACGCGCTCGGGGTGGTTGCGATCGAGCCCGGCACCGGCAAGATCAAAGCGGCTGCCGTGAATCGCCGATACAGCCTCGACCAGCGCAACAACGGATCGCAGTCGGATTGGCGATTCGACGACGCCGACGCGAGGAGCAGCTACCCCAACACGGTGGCCCCGTTGCTAGGCGGCGGCGACATGCCGGGGTACCAGGCCGGCTCCACATTCAAGATCTTTACGTTGGTGGCCGCTCTCGACCTGGGTATGCCGCTGAACACCAAAATCAACGCGCCGATGCAACTGCAGTCGATTTATCCGGCCGGTGAGACTGACCCAAGCCGCTGCGGCCACAACCGTTGGTGCCCGCGGAACGCAAGCGCGGCGATGGTCGGCGTCCAAACCATGTGGTCCGGCTTTGGCAAGTCGGTCAACACGTTCTTCGTCAAGCTCGAGCAGGCGATCGGCGCTGAGCGGGCGGTGCGCATGGCGGAGCGGTTCGGCCTGACCTGGCACACCGACATCGACCAGACGATGGCGTCACCCGCGCGGGCCAACGGCTGGGGCGCCTTCACCCTCGGCGTAGCCGACACGACCCCGCTCGAGATGGCCAACGCGTACGCGACGCTGGCGGCCGACGGACGCTACTGTGAACCAACGCCGGTGAACAGCATCATCGACCCCACCGGCAAACCCGTCGCCGCGGCAACACCCAACTGCAACCAGGCCGTACGCCCGGAGGTCGCGCGCGCTGCGGTCGACGCGGCCCGCTGCGTCACCGGCTACGGGGCCGCCCGGGGCAGCTGCGGTGGCTGGTCGACGGCCTCTGGTGTCTTCGGCTCGGTGGGCAGGCCCGTGGCCGGAAAGACGGGTACAACGGACGACACCCGCTCGGCCTGGTTCGTCGGGATGACTCCCGGCCTGACCGCGGCGAGTTTCATCGCCGACCCGGACAACCCGTTCCATGTCGCCGGCGACGGAAACTCATGGAAACCGATACAGACGGTCTCCGGCCTGCTGCGGCGAGGGCTGGCGGGCACCGAGGTTCGGTATTTCACCGCCCCGACGAGTGAAACCGCCCGCTACGGCGCCTCCTAAGTGGGCAGTCGGTGGGCGCAGTGTTGTCGCTTTTCCTGATTTTTTCCAAATCGCTCACTCTCATCCCATCTTTTGGCAATCATGTGGTCCAGTGCTTATCCATCTGACCGGAAAGGTCAACCGTGGCCCATGAGTCCTCCCCCCATCGCGCCCGCCCCCTGATTGCACTGCTTGCCGCGGCTGCAGCCCTTACCTTCGCCACACCCGCCACGCAGGCATCGGCCAGCCCTGGCCGCGGGCACGGGGGTCCGCAACCGTCAACCCGTGCCGCCGAGAAACTGGCACGGCTCGGGTCCAGTATGGGTCTCGGATCCCGTGCCACGCCCAAACCCTCGCATCGAGCGGCTGCAGCACGTGGCAAGGCGGGCAGTGCTACTGCGGACGCGTGCGGCACCGATACGCGTTTCGATCCGCGGATGTTCAAAGATTCGACCGATATCGACAACCGCTGGTTCTCGCTACGCCCCGGCACGAGGGTCGTCTTTGACGGCTTCGTCGATGATGGTGACGGCCCCGTGCCACACCGGGTCGTCTTCACGGTCACCAACCTCACCAAGGTCATCAACGGCGTAAACACGCGGGTGATCTGGGACGACGACTTCAGTGACGGCCAACTTGTGGAGTCCGAGCTCGCGTTCTTCGCACAGGACAAGCACGGCAACGTGTGGACCATGGGCGAATACCCCGAGGAGTTCGAGGACGGCGAATTCGTCGGGGCGCCCAGCACGTGGATATCCGGTCAGGCCGACGCCGAGGCCGGCATCCTCGTGCCCGGCCATCCCCGCGTAGGAGCCAGCTTCATGCAGGGTTTCGCGCCCGAGGTCGAGTTCCTGGACTGCGCCACGGTGGCTGACACGCACGCGACAACATGCATCGACGGCACCTGCTTCCGCCGCGTGCTCGTCGTCGACGAGTCCAGCCCGCTGGACCCGGCGAGCGGCCACCAGCTTAAGTACTACGCCCGAGGCACGGGACTCATCAAGATCGCGCCGCTCGGCGGCAACGCCGTCGAGACATTGGAGCGGACGAGCACCACCACGCTCAGCGAGAACGAACTGCAGGAGGCCAACGGGGCCGCGCTCCGACTCGAACGGCGCGCCTACGAGGTCAGCGAGGTCTACCAGACCACGGCGCCCGCCCGGGCCTGCCAGTCGGCCCAGGCGTAGGCACGCCCGGCATGCGCGGGAAGGGACAGCAGGCATGATGCGGTGGATCGTTGGGGCAAGCGTCAACTTCAGACTCCTGGTGTTGCCGCTCGCCGTTCTCCTCCTCGGGATTGGCATCGTCCAGCTGCGGAGCGCGCCCGTGGACGTACTGCCTGAGGTGGCTCCGACGCGCGTTCAGATACAGACGGAGGCGCTCGGCTTGTCCGCCGTCGAGGTCGAGCAACTCATCACGGTCCCGCTCGAGCAGGACCTGCTCAATGGGGTCGCCTGGCTTGACGAGATTCACTCGGTCTCCGTGGCCGGCCTATCGTCGGTCGAGCTGATCTTCGAGCCGGGCACGAACGTGCTCCGTGCCCGCCAGGTCGTGCAGGAACGACTGACCCAGGCCCACGGCCTTCCGCAGGTCTCCGGGTCGCCGACGATGCTTCAGCCGCTCTCCACGACCAACCGTCTGCTCATGGTTGGGCTTACGGCCACCGACGTCTCGGCGATCGACATGTCGGTTCTCGCCCGGTGGCGGATCAAGCCCCGCCTGCTGGGTGTCCCGGGCGTTGCCAACGTGTCGATCTGGGGACAGCGGGAGCGACAGTTGCAGGTGTTGGTCGACCCGGAGAGACTGCGCACGAAGGGCGTCACGCTGAATCAGGTCATCGAGACCACCGGTAACGCGCTGTGGGTGTCGCCGCTGACGTTCGTGGAGGCATCCACGCCGGGCACTGGCGGCTTCATCGACACCCCCAACCAGCGACTCGGCATTCGGCACGTGTTGCCGATCACGACGCCGGAGGATCTCTCCCGGGTCATCGTCGAGGAGAAGAAGCTACGCCTCGGCGATGTGGCCACGGTCGTGGAGGACCACCAGCCGCTCATCGGCGATGCCGTTGTCGATGGTGGTCCAGGCCTCATGCTCGTCATCGAGAAATTCCCCGGAGCGAGCACGGCCGATGTGACCCGCGACGTGGAGGCCGCGCTCGATTCGATGGCCCCGGGACTCGCCGGCATCAAAATCGACACCAGTCTCTATCGACCGGCGTCCTATGTTGACGCCGCGTTGGATGGACTGTCACTGGCGGTGCTACTTGGCGGGCTCATAGTGCTCCTGTTGCTTGTCGCGCTCTTCTTCTCCTGGCGGACCGCGTTGATCAGCGCGGCGGCGATCCCACTATCACTCACGATTGCCGGACTCGTGCTCACTTTGCAGGGCGTGACCTTCAATGGCATCATCCTCGCCGGCCTCATGATGGCCGTCGCGGTCATCGTCAGCGACGCCATTGTGGACACCGAGCACATCGCCAGGAGGGTCTCGGAGCGCAAGGCGGCCGAGGACGGGCGATCCATCGCGCAAGTGATCATCAACGCCTCCCTGGAGGTGCGCGGGCCTCTCATCTTCGCCACCTTGATGATCGCGGCTGCGGCCGCGCCGCTCCTGCTCCGTGGCGGAGTCACCGGTGCCCTTCTCAGCCCGCTCGCCTCGTCGTATCTCTGGGCAGTCCTCGCATCGTTCGCCGTCGCCCTCACTGTCACACCGGCGCTCGCCATGCTGGTGCTGAGCCCCGGCCGGAAGGCACCCAACCCGGTCGCACCGTGGATCGGCGCACTGAGTGCGGGATATCGAAATCTGCTCTCCCGCGTGGTGGGTCGGTCCTCATGGACCATCGGCGTCGCGGCAGTTCTCATCGTTGCCGGGGTCGCCGCGCTGCCCTGGCTTGGCGGACGCCAGCTGCTGCCGCGCACGCAGGATCGGGATGTCGTGATCGCCTGGGAGGCGGTGCCCGGCACCTCCCGGCCCGAGATGATCCGCGTGACCGAGCAGGCGATACAGGAGCTGAAGGCGACCGCGGGCGTGCGTAACGTCGGCGCCCATCTCGGCCGCGCAATTACCTCAGATCAAGTTGTCGACATCAACTCTGGCGAGATCTGGGTGAACATCGATCCCGAAGCCGACTATCCGGCGACCACGGAGGCGATCCGCGACGTCGTCAACGGCTACGCCGGAATGATCCACACGGTGTCCACGTTCCCCGAGGCGGTCGCCGCACGGGAGCGCCCGCCCGCTGGGGCGGACATCGTCGTGCGCGTGTACGGACAGGACCTGGCGGTGCTCCAGCAGAAAGCGGATCAGGTGCGCCAACTCGTGTCAGGAGTCGACGGCACCGCCAACGCGACCGTCGAGCAAGGGTCCGAGGAGCCGACCATCCAGATTGAGGTCGACCTCGCCCGGGCGGAGGCGCACGGAATCAAGCCGGGCGATGTGCGCCGGGCGGCCGCGACGCTGCTGTCCGGGGTGGCCGTCGGCAATCTCTTCGAGGAGCAGAAGGTCTTCGACGTCGTCGTCTGGGGAGATCCGTCGATCCGGCAGAATCCGGCCGCCGTCCGTAACCTGCTGATCGATACTCCGCAGGGCGGTCATGTGAAGCTCGGCGACGTCGCCGATGTGCGAATCGTGTCCAACCCGACCGGAATCCGGCACGAGGCGGTCTCCCGCTATCTCGACGTATCCACCCAGGTGCAGGGGCGGGCCCCGGGCGCCGTCGCCGCGGACATCGCCGACCAACTCAAGAAGGTCGAGTTCCCGGTTGAGTACCACGCCGAGATGCTCGGCAACTACGCCCAGCGTCAGGATGATCGGCGCGAGAGCTGGTGGTTCGGCCTCGCCGCCGCGATTGCGATCTTCCTGCTGCTGCAGGCGTGCTTCTCGAGCTGGCGGCTCGCGATCGCCCTCTTCCTACCCCTGCCGATGGCGCTGGCCGGTGGCGTGCTCGCGGCGGGGCTACTTGGCGCGTTCGGCAGCGACCCGAGCTCGATGGCCGTACTCGCCGGACTCTTGGTGGTACTTGCCGTGACGGTACGAGACATGGTCCTGCTCGTCCGTACCTGGCAGCGAACCAGCGAGCCGCCGCCCGTAGATGAGCAGCCGACGGGTCGTGCATCGCTGACTGGGACGGTTCTGCGCGGTTCGCAGGAGCGGCTGCCGGCCACGCTGTGGTCGCTGCTGACCATCGGCCTCGCGCTGACGCCGCTGCTGTTCTTGGGCAATCGGCCGGGCTTCGAGTTTCTGCGCCCGATGAGCATCGTCATCATCGGCGGACTGCTGACGTCGGCGCTGTTCAACCTGTTCGTCGTGCCCGCCCTCTACGCGCGGTTCGGGCACCGTAGCAGCGCCGCCGCCATCGCAGGCGACGGTCGGCCGGTTCAAAGGGAAGCGTGAGAGTCATGTGTCTGCACGTATCAACAAAGGGCCGGCTTGCGGTTGCCATCCTCGTTGCCGGGGCCCACCTGTCGTTGGCCGCCTGCGGCACGCAGCCTGCCGATTCAGCGACGGCGAGCCCCGCAACGGTTGAGCAGATTGCCGGTTCCGATGTCAAGAAGGTGACGCTGGTGGAGAAAGCGGCGCAGCGGCTCGGCATCAAGACCGCCCAGGTCAGCCAGACGACGGTCGCAGGAAGGGCCTACAAGGTCATCCCGTACGCCGCGCTCCTGTACGACGCAAAGGGCGCGAATTGGGTGTTCGGCAGCTCGGAGCCGTTGGTCTTCATGCGCCTACGGGTGAGCGTCGACCGCGTCGAAGGCGACCGTGTCCTGCTCTCCGACGGGCCCGCCGTGGGCACCACGATCGTGACGGTCGGCGTGGCCGAGCTGTACGGCCTCGAAGTCGGCGTCGGTAAGTGAGCGCGTGAGGGAGGCCGGGCCATGATGCGATGGATCGTAGGCACCAGCCTCAGATTTCGGGTGCTCGTGGTGGCCGTGGCCGCAGGGATCATGGTGGTCGGTTTCGGTCAACTGGGATCCGCTTCAGTCGATGTGTTTCCCGAGTTCGCCCCTCCAAAGGTGGAGGTTCAGACGCCGTGCCTGGGGCTATCAGCCACAGAGGTCGAGGGTCTCGTCACGGTGCCACTGGAGGAAGCGCTCAACGGGGTCGAGAACCTCGCCGAGATGAGATCACGCTCCCTCGCCCAGCTGTCACAGATCGAGCTGATCTTCGAGCCGGGCACCGACCTCATCCTCGCCCGCCAGCTGGTGCAGGAGCGGCTGGCCACTGTTTCGGCGTCGCTACCGACGTGGGCCAGTCCTCCGTCCATGATCCAGCCGCTGTCGGCGACGAGTCGCGTCATGAAGATTGGCCTCTCGTCAGAGAAGCGGTCTCTGATGGAGATGTCCATGATCTCGTACTGGACGATCAGAGCGAAGCTGTTGGGCGTGCCTGGAGTGGCCAACGTAGCAATCTGGGGCGAGCGGCTGCAGATGCTTCAGGTTCAGGTCGAGCCCGATCGACTCCTCTCCCACCACGTCTCACTCAACCAGGTCATGGAGGTTACCGCCAACGCCCTTGACGCCGGCTTACTCAGATTCTCCGAGGGCGCCGTGATCGGAACCGGAGGTTTTATCGACACACCCAACCAGCGGATGGACGTGCAGCACGTCCTGCCGATTACCACGCCGGAGGAACTCGGCGAGGTCGTGGTCCGGCAGGCGGGCGATGAGCGGCTCCGACTCAGGGACGTCGCCTCGGTAGTCGAAGATCACCAGCCGCTCATCGGAGATGCCGTGATCAACGACGGCCCAGGGCTCATGCTGATCGTTGAGAAACTGCCGTGGGGCAACACGCTCGAGGTCACCGAACGGGTCGAGGCGGCGCTCGAAGCGCTGAAGCCGGGACTGTCCGGGATCGAGATCGACACGACCATTTTCCGACCCGCGACGTTCATCGAGACCGCGCTAGACAACCTGACCAGGGCGCTGGTGCTCGGCTGCCTGCTGGTGATCCTCGTTCTTGGAGCATTTCTGTTCGAATGGCGTACCGCCCTGATCAGCATCATCTCCATCCCGCTGTCGCTGGTCGCCGCCGGCCTCGTGCTCCTGTGGCGAGACACCACCTTCAATACGATGATTCTCGCCGGATTCGTCATAGCGGTGGGAGTCGTCGTTGACGACGCCATCATCGACATAGAGAACATCATGCGCCGCCTGCGCCAGCACAAGAGATCCGGCGGCACCGGGTCGGCCGCGAGCGTCGTTCTCAACGCCTCGCTGGAGGTACGCGGTCCGATCGTGTACGCAACGCTGATCATCCTCGTGTCGGCCCTGCCGATCTTCTTCCTCCAGGGGCTAACGGGGGCATTCTTCCAGCCGCTCGCGCTGGCGTACACGATGGCGGTCGCGGCCTCGCTTCTCGTCGCGCTCACCGTCACGCCGGCGCTGGCCCTCATCCTGCTGCGCAAGGCGCCCCTTGAGCGGCGTGAGTCTCCGCTGGTGCGCTGGCTCCAGGCCGGGTATGAACGCACGCTCGCACGGATCGTGCAGCGGCCGCGCGGAGCCTTTGCCATGGTCGCGGTGATCGTGCTCGCCGGCTTGGCCGTGCTGCCGGGACTAGGGCAGACCCTCCTGCCCAACTTCAAGGAGCGCGACTTTCTGATGCACTGGGTGACCGAGCCGAGCACGTCGCACGCGGAGATGGTGCGAATTACCGAGGCGGCGAGCCGAGAGCTCCGTGCCATCCCGGGGGTACGTAACTTCGGCGCCCACATCGGCCAAGCTCTCCTGGCGGACGAGCCCGTCGGCATCAACTTCACCGAAAACTGGATCAGTATCGACCCGAGCGCCGACTACGACGCCACCCTGGCCAAGATCGACGAAGTTGTTCAGGGCTATCCAGGACTTCGTCGCGATGTGCAGACCTACCTCAAGGAGCGCATCCGGGAGGTGTTGTCGGGATCCGGCGACGCCATCGTGGTTCGGCTCTACGGAGACGACCTGCCCACGCTCTACACCAAGGCTGCCGAGATCAAACAGATCCTCGGCGGGATCGACGGCGTGATTGAGGAGCATGTCTCGTTGCAGACCGACGTCCCTCAAGTGGACGTGCAGGTCAAACTCGACGTCGCCGAGAGGTATGGCCTTAAGCCGGGCGACGTCCGGCGCGCCGCGGCGACGCTCATCGCCGGCGAGGAGGTAGGTGACATTTTCCGCGGCGGCAAGGCATACGACGTGCAGGTCTGGAGCACGCCCGCCACGCGGAAGAGCGTGACCGACATCCGAACTCTCCCGATCGATACGCCGAGCGGTAAACAGGTACTTCTGGGTGAAGTCGCCGACGTCGCCATCCGCCCGACACCGAACATCATCATGCACGACGGTCAGTCACGAAAGATCGACATTGACGCAAACTTTCGCGACCGGGACCTGGGCTCGATCGTGCGGGAACTCGAGCAGAAGCTTCAAGGGGTTCAGCTCGATCGCGGGTTCCACACCGAGATCCTCGGCGAGTACGCCGAGCGTCAGGCCGCTAGCCAGCGGCTGACCTGGCTCGCGATCATCGTCGTGATCGTGATCTTCCTGCTGCTGCAGGCTTCCTTCCGCAGCTGGCGGCTCGCGACGCTGTCGTTCCTCACGCTGCCGTCGGCACTCATCGGCGGCGTGCTCGCGGCGTACTTCTTCACCGGCGGAAACATCTCGCTGGGCTCGCTGGTGGGTTTCTTCACCGTGTTGGGTATCGCTGCTCGAAACGGCATCCTGCTTATCAATCACTGCCAGCACCTGGAGAAGCACGAGGGCGAGGCCTTCGGGCCGCAGCTCGTGCTGCGCGGGGCGAAAGAGCGGCTCTCGCCCATCCTCATGACCACACTCGCGACGGGGTTTGCGCTGATCCCGCTGGCGATTCTTGGCGATATTCCCGGCCACGAGATCGAGCACCCGATGGCGGTGGTTATCCTCGGCGGTCTGGTGACGTCGACGCTACTGAACCTCTTCGTGGTGCCAACGCTGTACCTGCGCTTCGCCAAGCGTCGACCGCGCCAGCCGAAGGCGGCCCCGGCCGCGACCTGAACCCGCCTTTGCACTCTCGACCTGGACGGTCACGTGGCCGTCCGGGCGGCGGAGTAACCTGCCGTGACGTGTACCGGTTTCTGCTGTCGCCGCGCTGGATCGGCCTCGGTCTATTGATGACTCTGGCCGCCGTCGGTATGGTCGGACTCGGCCTCTGGCAGCTGGATCGGTACCACCTCCGGAGTGAGATCAACGCCCGCATCGACGCGGCGGCCATCGCCACTCCGGTGCCGCTGACGCAGGTGCTGTCCGCGCCAACACCGGCGCAGCCCGGCGTGGTCGGTGCGCGACCGCCGGCGGAGGCGGCGTGGACCAGGGTCACCGTGTCCGGCCGCTACGACTCGCAGCACGAAATCCTGGCCCGAGCGCGAACCGTTCGCGGCCGCGTCGGCTTCGAGATCATTACCCCGCTCGTGCTGAGGGATGGCTCCGCCGTGCTTGTCGACCGGGGCTGGGTGCCGCCAGCCGCAGCCGGATCCGCCACGCCGCCCGAAGTTCCGCCCGCGCCGGCCGGCGAGGTCACCGTCCTCGGCCGCATCCACGCGCCGGAGAGCCGGGCCGGCTCGACCGAAAACTTTGGCGGCAAGTTATCCGTACGACGCATCGCGCCCGACCTCATCGCCCCAGCGCTCCCCTACCCGCTGTATGGGGCCTACCTGACCCTGGAGAACCAGGAGCCGCCGGCGGATCCGGCCTACGTAGCGATTCCGCCCGACTACGAGAACGCAGGAATGAACGCGGGGTACGTGGTTCAGTGGTGGATATTCGCCGCCCTCACCCTGGTCGGCCTGGGCTATCTCGTCACCCGCGAAGCCCGCACCCTCCACCCCAATCGCCGATCATGACCTGGAGGTCATGATCGGCGCGTTTTGGCGACGCTCAGCTCATGATCACCGGGATCTTGAGGGTGCGGACCGCGTCACCGCCAATTGGACGGGTCACGGTTGATCTCCAGGCCCCGGAACAGGCCGTCGAGCCCGCCCCCCAGCTGTTGCGTCATCGCCGAGCTGTGGGTACTCATCTCGATGAAGACGCCGTCGACATCGAACACCTGCAGGCCCTTCCCGCCATCGCGATGGTTGATGCGTCGGGCCGGATAACCGTCGAGCGTCGTAGTCGGATCACCGACCAGGTTTCCGTCTCCCTCTCGAGCCGACGACAGGTACGCGAGGATGCTGAGCGGCCAGTCTCCGAGGCTGGTGCGCTCGCCTGTGTTGCTGTACTGGAGCTCGATAGACCACCCCGATGAGCCGGCCGCAAACTCGCGGGACACAGAGACGGCCATGATGCGGATCGTTGCCGGTAGCCCCGTAGGCTGCACGGGCAGCTTGATTCGCTGATCGATGCCGAACCGTACGGTCTCCGCGATTCGACGGGCGACATACCTCGCGTCGCCTGCGTACTCCACGCTCCATAGGCCTACCTCAGCCCATGCGCCGGGTGCGTACTCCCACTGCAGCGACAGGCCGGACTCCGCGTCGTCCGCCCATCTCGCTGGACGGCCATTCACTGGCTCGGCGGCGCTGAAGCTCGCCACCGCCGGCTGGATCGTGCGACCAGCCGGGACCACGGTCAGGGCAACCATTCCGGGTGAGTAGTCCACACCGCAGCCAGCCGGTACGGCGGGGTCCGCGGCGGAGCACGGTATGGCGCCAGATTGATGCACATTGATACTCAGTCTTGTCGGGTCGCTATGGGTGAGTCGATATGTCAATCCCTCCGGGAGCCAGCCGAAGTCGGCGTACTGGACCAGCGGATCGAACGCCTTCGGCGCCTCGCCGGGCGGCGGCTCAACCGGCGGGCTGACTGAGATCGATGAGTCGGCGGGCTGGGGCTCCGGTCCCACCGCGACCGTGCCCGAGGCGACGACGCTGGTCACGATGGCGATCGCCGCCGTCACCAGTGCCGCCGAACCCGCGGCCGCGAGCCGGCGCAGCCGCACCGTCCTGCGACCCTCCGAGGCCGCACGGGAGATGTCCACAGTGGTCGGCGGCTGCGGGCTCGCCGCCAGCGTTTCGAGCAGGTTGTGCAGAGTGGAGCGTTCCATGCTCATCCCTCAACGGTTATCTGGCGGGCATCAAGGGCCCGACGGAGTGACTCGAGTCCACGGGCGGTCTGGCTCTTGACCGTGCCGGTCGAGCATCCGAGCGCGTGCGCGGTGTCCTCCACGGACAGGTCGCAGTAGTAGCGCAGAACCAGCGCCGCCCGTTGCCGTGGTGCGACATCGATGAGCGCCTGGCGGATCGCGAGCGTGGTACTCGGGTCACGATCGGCGGCGGCTGCATCGGCGATCGGCTCATCGCGCAGGTCGACCCGGCGCGCCCAGCCCGTGCGCCGCTCGCTCAGGTAGGCACGGACGACAATGGTCCGCACGTACGCGTCGAGGCTCGTTGCCATGCTGGCGGAGCGCCAATGGATGTAGAGCCGGGTGATCGCGGTCTGCGCGACGTCATCGGCGCCGTGCCAGTCCTGGCACAGCAGGAAGGCGATCTTGCGTATCCACGGCAACCGTGACGAGACGTACTCGACATAGCGCCGTTCGTCATCCTGCCGCACCCGCGCCTCCAACTCGACCGGTACACAGTCTTGATGCGGGCTAGGGCTGGCTGGGTTGCATCGCCACGGCAACGAACTGTAGCCGGTCGTCGCGCCAAGATCCTGACAACGATTGAGCACGTGCCCATTTCCGCTCGCCCGGAGTGGGCGAGTGTTAAACAGTTAAACGGTGATCTTGGTGCGGAGAGGCCGAGAATGGAGGCAGTCGAGCCACACGGAGGTGGGCCATGGCGACGATGACAACCACCGCGATCTGGACGATCGAGATTCGATTCGAGGAGGACGCCGACCGCACGCACGCGATGGCGGTCTTGCGAACGCCGGCGGGTCGGGAACTGCACGGGCATGGCCAGTCGCGCCGGAATCCCGTCGATCGGCCGATACCGCGCATCGGCGAGGAGGTGGCGGGGGCCCGCGCGCTGTCGAACCTCGCGCACGAACTGCTCGAGTTCGCCGCCGCCGAGATCGAGTCCAACGTCCGCCGCGGCGACCCCGCGGCCTGACGGTCGCCTCCCGCTCCGGTTGATCAGCGACCTGTGGCATCGTCCGCGGGCTACTCCGCCGCTTCTCCTTGATCGGCGAGAGGAGCAGCGAGGGGGATGGACGGGTCGGCGGGAGGGACGGACGGGTCGGCGAGGTGGGCCGCGTGCGATAGTGCCCGGACGGCGCCGATCGTGTCTGCCTCCGCGGCGGGCTTGTCCTCGCGGTATCGCAGCACGCGCGCAAACCGAAGCGCGACGCCGCCCGGGTAGCGCGTGCTCGCCTGCACCCCGTCGAACGCGATCTCCACGACGAGTTCGGGGCGCACCGTCACGACCCAATCGCCACGGTCCACGGCGAGCTCCAGCAGCCGTGCGGTCTGCCAGGTCAACATCGCGTCGGTGAGACCCTTGAACGTCTTGCCCAGCATGACGAAGCCGCCCGCCGGATCGCGGGCACCGAGATGCAAATTGGATAGCCAGCCATTGCGCCGGCCGTGGCCCCATTCTGCGGCGAGGATGACAAGATCGAGCGTGTGCCGCGGCTTGACCTTGATCCAGGCCGCGCCCCGCCGCCCGACGTCATACGGCGCTGCGGCCGCCTTGATAACCACCCCTTCCTGCCCGCGGTCCAGCGCCGCCGCGAACGCGGCCTCGGCCTCGGCGGCCGACGCGACCGTCGTGCGGGCCACCCGCAACCACGCCGGCACAGCCGTGTCCAGCGCGGCCCATCGCACCATCCCGGGCTCGTCGATGAGGTCCTCGCCGTCCAGGTGGAGGACGTCGAAGAAGAACGGCGTCAGCCGGCCGGTCGTGAACCGTGCCGCCCGGCCCGAGGTCTCCTGGAATGGTCGAGCGCGCCCCGAGGTGTCGACCGCCAACGCCTCCCCGTCGAGCACCATGGCGGTCGACGGGAGCGCGCGGACCACCTCGACAATCTCCGGCACCCGGGCCGTGATGTCATCGAGGCTCCGGCTGAAGACCGCCACCTGGTCACGGTCCCGGTGGACCTGCACCCGGATTCCGTCGAGCTTGGCGTCGACCGACGCAGGTGCGCCGGTGGCCGACAGTGCCTCCTCGACGCTCGCGGCGGCCTGCGCGAGCATGGGAGCCAGCGGTCGGCCGAGGGTGAGGCTGAACTCGCCAAGCGCCGCCTCGCCGCCAGAGAGTGCGGCAGCTGCGACGTGCTTGAGATCCCCGGAGAGCAGAAGCGCGCGACGGACGGCCGTCGGCGTGACGCCCGCGGCCGCCGCGATCGCATCGGCGAGCAGGCCGGCCTGAGCGCCCTGGCGAACCTCGCCGGAGATGATCCCACCCAGCAGGCGCTGCTCGTCCGCCGTCGCCGCGCCAAAGAGACTCTGCACGAGGCCGCGCCGGCGGGACTGGGAGCCGGCCCCGGAGACCGAGCCCATCTCGGCCAACCTGGCGTCGACGTCTGTGACCATAAGCGTCGCGACGTCCGCGGGCGCGGGAAGGTCGCGCAAGCTAGCCCAGCCGACACCGATCTGGCGTTGGCGCATCTCCCCCGCGAGATAGGCCGCCCCCGCCTCGATCTCCCGAGGGTCGCCCGCGGCCGCGAGCGCCTTGAGTGCTCCTGCTAGTAACTCGATCTTTGCTCGCCGACCCGGAACCGAGGCGACCGCAGCCGACGTTGCCGCGAGCTCTGCGAACAGCACGACTACATCATGCGCGACACGTCCGACATTCGACTGCCGCGAGCCGCGCCGTCGAACCGCGCCGCCGAAAGCTAGGCGGCGACCACTTCGGAGACGGTGAAGGCACGGGCGAGCACGGCGTTCGCTACGCGCGTGAGGTGCGAGTCGAGCTGGTGAAGGATTGCGACGAGCTGGTCGATCTGCTCGGTGAGAATCGCCTCGGGAAGTGCCCGGACATCCTCTTCGTCGAGTGCGGCGATCGCTGCGTGCAGCTGGTCCATGACATCTCTCGTACCCATGTTCTAGACCCTAGCTACGCCAGAACCGCTTGGCAAGAATCTAACCGAACTTTTGTTCGACGTGTCGCGGCGCGCCGCGTCCCTCTAGGAATCGGGCGAAACCATCCGGGCCACGTGCGCCAACAGCAAGGTCTCTCCCAGGCAGGCCCGCTCGAACTCGGCCAGGTGCAGGCTCTCGTTTGGTCCGTGCGCCCGCGAGTCGGGATCCTCGACGCCGGTCACCAGGATCGACGCCGACGGGAACAGATCCTGAAAGGTTGCGATGAACGGGATGGACCCGCCAACTCCCATGTCCACCGGCGCGACGCCGTCCCACGCGGTCGCGAAGGCGGTCCGCGCCGCGTCGTACGCGGCTCCAGTCGAGTCGATGACACACGGGGCGCCATCGTGCTCTAGGGTCACCGTCACCCGGGATCCCCAGGGAGCGTGCCGTTCGACGTGCGACTCCAGGGCGAGGAAGGCCTTCTTGGGGTCGTCGCCCGGCGCTATCCGTACCGAGACCTTCGCCTTGGCCACCGGCACCAACGCGTTGGGCGCCTCGGCGGTGCGGGGGGCGTCAATGCCCAGCACCGAGATCGCGGGGCGGGTCCAGATGCGGTCCACGATCCGCCCCGTACCGATCAACGAGACGCCACCAAGGAGTCCCGCTTGAGCACGGAAGCGCTCCTCCGGATAGTCCAACGGCGCCGCTTCGCGACGGACGAGTCCCTCGACGGCCACGTCACCGGTAGCGTCGTGGAGCGTCGCGAGGAGACGACACATTGCCGTCAGGGCGTCGGGAATCGCTCCGCCAAACATTCCACTGTGGACGGCGTGATCAAGCGTCTGCACCTCAACGAAGCAGTTGACGATGCCACGGAGCGACGTGGTCAGCGCCGGCTGTCCGATATCCCAGTTGCCCGAGTCGGCGATGACAATCACGTCCGCGGCCAACTCCGACCGATGCAGCAGAAGCAGTTCCTCGAGGGAGTCCGAACCGAACTCTTCCTCGCCCTCGACGAAGACCACCACGCCCACCGGAAGGTCGTCGCCGAATGCCCGAAGTGCCGCGACGTGGGCCATGATGCCCGCCTTGTCGTCTGCGGCACCGCGGCCGTAGAGCCGGCCCTCCCGCTCAACCGGCTCGAACGGATCGGTGAGCCACGCCGTACGATCGCCAACCGGCTGCACATCGTGGTGCGCGTAGAGCAGAACCGTCGGCGCACCGTCGGGGGCTGGTCGGCGGCCGATGACGGCGGGCTGGCCGCCCGAGCGGACGATCTTCACGTCCGGCAGACCAGCACCCCGCAGCAGCTCCGCCACGGCCTCCGCGGACCGGTCAACCTGCGAATGGTCGAAGCCGTCGAAAGCGATCCCCGGGATGCGGACGAGGCTTTCAAGATCGGCACGTACGCCCGCCATCTGGGCGGCGACGGCGGCGCGCAGCTGCGGCTCGGTGAGGCTCATGGTCAGAATCGTAAAGGGGGCCTACCGATCCTGCCGCGGCGGTGCGTCCGCCTCATCGCCGTCGGGCTGGGTCGAGCCGTCGCGCGCGGTGCCCGTACCCATCCAATCCCGGAACCGACCGGCGCTAGCACTGACCCAGTCCCCCATTGTTCCCGTTGCTCCATCGCCGAGTCGGCGCAGCAGCGCGACTAGCGGATCCTGAGAGGCCGCGAATGCCTCCCGGTAGGAGTCGGCAGCCGCCTTCGCATCGGCCGAGGCCGACGCGGTGCTGTCGTCGTCCCGGCGCGGATAGTCTCCGCCGACCATGCGCGCGTATGCGCCCGAGTCGACCCATTGGCGCAGGGCCGCGGCCCGGCCGACCGGCAGCGGGTGCGTTCGACCCACGACCATGCGGATCCGGATCAGGCTGTCCCGAAGATCACCGGTCCGCTCGTACTCAGCGGCCTGCTCGAGGAAGGCCGCGGTGTCCACCTCGGACAGATCGCCGCCGCCCGCGAGCTTCATCGTCAATCGCAGCGCCGCCGCCGGGTCCTGACCGGCGAGAAGTCCGGCCCGGTCGGCCGAGAGTTCGGCCTTGCGCCACCACTCGCGCAGCGCCACGATGATGACCCGGATCGGGATGGACCCCAGCGGCAGCCAGGCCAGCGAGGCGGCCCAGTTGGTCAGGATCACGAGCATCGTGCGGTATACCGCGTGCCCCGACATGAGGTGGCCGATCTCGTGGCCGAGAAGGTTGCGCAGCTCCTCGTCGTCGAGCAACTCCAGCGCTCCGGTGTTCACCACGATGAATGGCTTCGACATGCCGATGCACATGCCGTTGAGGGTGCGGTCGTACTGGACATAGAGCTCCGGCAACTCGGCCAGATCCAGGGTCGCGGCCGATTCTGCGAAGAGCCGGTGGATCCGCGGGTACTGCCGGTGATCCACCCGGATCGCTCCACCCAGGAATTCAAGCCGGTACGCGCGCTCGTTCCACAACGAGTTCAACGCCTTCAAGACCTCATCGAAGCCGCGCAGCTCCCGCAGCGCCGTCAACGCGCCCCGGTCCGCGGGGTGCTCCCACGCCCGAGACGAGATGCCCGTCAATGTGACCCGCCGCCGTGCCGGTACGTTCCGCTCGTCGCTCACCCCTCGATCGTCCCTCGCCGCGGGCGTGCGCGTCTACGCCAGACGCACGAACTCGCGCTCCGGATCGTGCTGCACCGCCGGCGCGCCGTCGACAACAACATCGGCCCGCCGCCGCGTGTCGTCGGTGGCGAAGTGCTTCTCCTCGTCCGCCATCCATCGGAGCCACTCCTCGCGTAACGCCTCGCCGTCACGGGCGAGTCCGCGCGCGAGGCGGAGGTCCCGGCCGGCGACCACGAAGACGCCGAGACCGAGGTACGGGGCGACCGCCGCTCGAGCGCTCGTCACCCCATCGACGACAAGCACATCCGGTACGGGCACCGCGCGCCATTCGTCCTCAAAGCGCCCGCGGTGCCAGTCATACCGGCGGTAGCCGCCGGCGGTGCCTTGGCTCAGCGGCTCGAGGATCCACTCGTTGAATCGCGGCCAGAAGCTGATCATGTCGGTCCAGCCCTCGAGAAGGTCGTCGGTGTGCACCTCGACGACGTCGGCGCCCGCCCCCCGCAGCGCGGTCGCGAGTCGCGCGGCGAAGGTCGTCTTGCCGGATCCCGCCGGGCCGTCCACACCTACATACCGGATCGGTCCAAGCCGCGCCGGCGTCGCGAGGATCGTTGCGGCCAGGTCGGCATAACGCTCGACGGTCCCGCTCACCGGCGCCGCCACGGTCGGGTGAGGATATGCGCCGCGCACACGGCGACGGCGATCGCGCCGACCGCTCCCGATAGGCGTGCGGCTCGCCGGATGTCGCGCGCGCCAGGGCGAGGCCCGTCGCCAAGAATCGGGCGGTCCTCCTCGCGTCCGAAGTAGACATTGCGCCCGCCGAGGCTGACGCCGAGCGCGCCGGCCATCGCCGCCTCACACTGACCGGAATTCGGGCTCGGGTGGCGGTTGCCGTCGCGCAGCCAGATCCAGGCCGTCCTGCGGGGTGATCCTGCGACCAGCGGTGCGGCGACGGCTGTCAGCACCGAGGTGACGCGGCTCGGAATGAGGTTCGCCATGTCGTCCGCGCGCGCCGATGCAGTGCCGAATCGCGCGTACCGTTCGGACCGGTGACCGACCATCGCGTCGAGCGTGTTGATCGCTCGGTAGCCGATCAGCCCGGGTAGGCCGGCGACGGCGCCCCATACCAGCGGCGCGACGACCGCGTCCGACGTGTTCTCCGCGACGGACTCAACCGTGGCCCGGGCAATCTCCGGACCGTCCAGTCTGGACGGATCTCGGCCGCACAGGTTCGGCAGGCGCCGCTGGGTCGCGGCGATGTCTTTGGCCTCGAGCGAATCGGCGATCGCACCCGCCTCACGCCGCAGAGACGCCCCGCCAAGGACGGCCCAGGTCGTCGCGGCCACAAGTGCCGCCCGGACGAGCGGACGTCGCCGGGTTGCGATCGCTGCGGCGGACGCCACCGCGACAGGAGCACCGACCGCGATCGCGGCATGCCGGACCCCGGCCGCCCGATCGGATGCGTAGGTTCCGCGTTCCAGCGCGGCGGCCAGTCGCCCAAAGCCGGCGACGGGGTGGAAGCGGCGTGGATCGCCGATCACGGTGTCGAGTATGTAACCCAGGACCAGCCCGCTGGCGTTCGCCGCCGAGCGCGACCCGACGCTCATGCGCGACCCGACGCTCATGCGCGCGACCCGACGCTCATGCGCGCGACCCGAAGCGAGTCGGGTCGAACAACCCGATCGGGTGCGAGGTGGAACCCTTCGCGACGAGGTCACCGAGGATCTCGCCCACCACCGGCGTGAACTTGAAGCCGTGCCCCGAGAACCCGCAGGCGACGGCGACGTTCGGATGCTCTGGATGCAAACCGAGGACGAAGTGCTCATCGGGTGTGAGCGTGTAGAGGCACGGCTTCGCGCCGAGCCACTCCCCGGCCGCGAGCGCCGGCAAGCGCGATGAGAGCCAGGCCCGCATCCCGATGACCTCGTCCTCGCGGGCCGGCGCGGCACCCTCGTCAGGGTCGACCGCCTCGTCGCCATGATGCAGGGACGCCTTGACAGCCCCGGCGACGGCCGGCACGCCGTAGCCCGCCAGTCCGGCTTCGTACTCCCAGATCCAGATCGGGAAGCGCCCCGGTTCGAAGACGGTCTCGTCGGCCGCCCGCCAGTAATGCTGGACGCGACGCTGAACCTTCATCGGTGCGCGGAGCCGGGTCAGCTCCGGCGACCACGCCCCGGGTGTGAGCACGAGCCGGTCCGCGCGGAGCACCTCCGACTCGGTCGTCACGGTCACGCCGTAGGCTCCAGCCGTCCAGTCCCTCACCGCGACGCCGATCCGGAGATCGGCGCCATGATCCGCCGCCAATCGAAGCTGCGCAGCGATGGCCTGTTCTGGACGTAGCAGCCCGGCTATGTCCTCGAACAGCCCGATCTCATCGTCGGCCGGGGTGAAAGCCGGGAATCCGCGTCGCACCTCCGCCGAGTCGAGCACGGAATGGGGCAGCGCATGGGCCAGTGCGGCGGCCAGCGCGCCGGCCACAGCCTTGGAGTCACGCCGGCCGAGCATCAGGCCGCCGGTCGTGGTCAGTAACGTCTCGCCGGCCGCCGTCTCGAGCTGCCGCCATAAGTCGTACGACCGCTGCACCAGCGGCACGTACTCGGCGCCCTCCATATAGGCCATCCGGATGATCCGCGAGCCGCCAGCGTGCGCGCCGCGCTCATGCGGCGGAGCAAACCGGTCCACGCCAACGACACGCAGGCCGCGCGAGGCGAGCTCGTACGCCGCGGCGGCGCCCATGCTGCCGAGCCCAACGACGATCACGTCCCCGTGCACGCCACGCAGCCTATCGGGACCCGCTGCGTCGCCATCGGCCGCGCCGGAGCCCGACGGAGATGAGCGGGCCAGTCACCGCGCACCTCCGCCGGACCTGAGAGGGACCGTCAGGCCGGAACAGGCTGACGCCCGCGCCGGCGGCTGCGGCTGCCGGGCCCGCCCGAACCCGAGTCCGCGCCAGCGATCTCCCCCTCGTCTGAGTCGTCCTCGCCGCCACTGTTGCCTTCGTCATCTGGCGTCGACGGATCGAGGCCGGCATTGCGAAGGATTGCCATCGCCTCGTGATCGGTATCCGGGATATCGGACATGTCGTAGCTGTCGCCGTAGCCCAAGCCGCTCCCGGACTCGCCGGGCACGCGATCTCCAACTGTCTGCTCGAGAGTCGGCCCACCGGCGTCCGGATACGCGTGGGCGAGTTCGCCGTTGACGCGGTTCTCCGAATCCTCGTCTTCGATGACCGGCCGGATCGCATCAGGCTTCAACTTGTGGAACTCGGCCGTCCCGCGGGAGAGGTCGTGACCCACGGTCTCGGCATCCACCTCGTACGCGAACCGGGTCTCGCCCTGCTCATTTTGCCACTCGCGGGTGGAGATTCGCCCGTGCACGATGACCGGATCGCCGGTGTAGACCGAGCCGACCACTCCGTCGACCAGGCGTCGCCAGCAGTTGACCTTGATACGCAGGTTGGCCCCGTCGACCCACACCTGATTCTCCTTGTCGAAGCGGCGGGCGTTGCTGATCACCCGAAAGCTCGCAACGACCGCGCCGGACTTTTCGAGCTTCCTGCGCTCGGGTGCCTGTAACGCGGTACCAACGATCGTGATATACGTATCGAACATCGCCTCTCCCAGATCTCAATCCACACTGGACGTTGCCGGGTCGACCCTGGACTAGCGTGCACGGGGCGAGAGACGCTGTCATCACCCCGAGCGCGATCTGTGGATAACCAAGCCGGTTGTGGACAACCAACATCCGACCGAGACAACGTGCTAGCCGGTGACGGCTCGCGCCAAGATCGCGTTGATCATGAGGTCACCGTCGCCAGATTGCGTCGATCAAGACCTGCAGGTCATTATCGACGGATGGGGGGGGTGGCTGAGGGGTGGCGTGCGAGGATGGCCGCCATGTCTGTGCGCGTGGAACGCTCCGGTCCGGTATTCACGGTGATCCTGTCACGGCCCGAGACCCGCAACGCGGTTGACGGCCCGACCGCACTCGCGCTCGCCGATGCCTTTCGCGACTTCGAGGCCGACCGGTCAGCGCTTGTCGCTGTCTTGTGGGGCGAGGGTGGCACGTTCTGCTCGGGCGCCGATCTCAAGGCGATCGGCACTCCCGTAGGGAATCGGCTCGAACCCGACGGCGATGGCCCAATGGGGCCGACCCGAATTCGCCTGTCCAAACCAGCGATCGCGGCCGTGTCGGGGTACGCCGTTGCCGGTGGGCTCGAGCTCGCGCTGTGGTGCGACCTACGGGTCGCCGAGTCAACCGCGGTGTTCGGGGTGTTCTGCCGGCGCTGGGGCGTCCCGCTCATTGATGGCGGCACGGTGCGCCTGCCCAGGCTGATCGGGTTGAGTCGCGCGATGGACTTGATCCTCACTGGCCGACCGGTACAGGCGGTCGAGGCATACGAGATGGGCCTAGTGAACCGAATCGTCGAACCAGGTCAAGCCCGTCGAGTAACCGAAGCACTGGCGCTGGAGATTGCGAATCTCCCGCAGACGTGCATGCGCAGCGACCGACGCTCCGCGCTCGGGCAGCACGCGTTAACGGAGGAAGACGCGATGGCTGCCGAGTTCCGACTCGGGTTGGCATCCTTCGACGCCGATGGCCGCGCGGGCGCAGCCCGATTCGCCGCCGGTGCAGGGCGTCATGGCGGCATCGACGTGGCGCCCGACCACCCGAACCAGTCCGGCAACCACCACGGGGGCGGCGCCTCAAGGTCCCATCGATCATGATGTGACCGGAGCGAAAAGCCGCCGATCATGACCTGGAGGACATGATCGGCGCTCAAGGGCGGCTACGCGGGCACGAACACGAGCGTGCCGTTGAGCCCCCCGAATCCGAAGGAGTTTGAAACGGCCGGCGCCGGATCCCACATACGCGGGGCCAGCACGAGATCGATGTCGCATGCGGGATCGACGGAGACGGTTCCCGCCGTGGGCGGCAGCTCCCGGCGAGCATACGCCAGCGCCAACGCCACCGCCTCGATCGCGCCCGCCGCACCGAGCGAATGCCCAGTTACCCCTTTGATGGCGCTCACCGCCGGCCCCGTACCCAATGGTCCGAGCAGCTCTGCGATGACGGCCGCCTCGGTGGCGTCGTTGAGCGGGGTCGACGTGCCGTGAGCGTTCACGTGGGTCACCTCGCCCGGTGCCACACCCGCGTCGTCGAGCGCCAGCCGCATGCAGGCGATCGCGCCGCGCCCGGCCGGAGCCGGCGCGGTGATGTGATATCCGTCGGCCGTAGACGCCGCGCCGGCCACCTCCGCATAGACGTGCGCGCCACGCGCCTTTGCCCGAGCGGCCTCCTCCAGCACGAGGACGCCGGCGCCCTCCGACGCGCAGAACCCGTCACGGTCCACATCGAACGGTCGGGAGATACCGGTCTGCGAAAGCGCGCGCATGTTCGTGAAACCTGCCATGTTCGTGCCGGTAAGGCACGCCTCGGCGCCGCCCGCAACAGCGACATCGCAGCGACCGGCGGCGATCCAGCGGGCGGCATTGGCGACCGCATGGGTTCCCGTCGCACACGATGTCGCGATCGTCTCGCAGGGTCCATAAAGGAGCCACCGCATCGATGTCGCGGCCGCGGCGGCATTGGGCATTACCATCGGCACGGTCAGCGGTGACACTGATCGTTCCCCCTTGTCGCGGAGGATCAAGACCTGCTGTTCCCACGAGAGAGCCCCGCCGATCCCGCTCCCGATGAGCACACCGGCCCGCTCCCCATCGATCCCGATGAGCGGGCCGCTCGCCGTCGATTCGGCCAGCAGGCCAGCGTCCGCGAGCGCCTCCCCGCTCGCCGTGATCGCGAACTGCGCGAATCGATCCAACCGCCTGGCCTCGACCCGGCCAAGGCCGCCGCGTCCCGGGTCGAAGTCGACGACACGGCGAACCACGGTCGGGTCCGCCGGCTTGGCCAGGCCATCCCAGAAGGCGTCCGCGCCCGTACCACACGGTGCGACGACCCCGACGCCGGTAATCACGACCCGGCGCCCATCGCGAGATTCGATCATCGCTACCTCCGAGTCGGGCCACGCGACGCGCGGACGCGTTCACACTCTCCTCCAATGCGGGTACGGTCGCATCGTGGAGATTGACGTCCTAGGAGCACCGTACGAACAACGCCGCATCGCCCTCGACCCGGATGACGAAGGCGAGGTCGTGGCGACGCTAGTCAGCCTCCGCGCCAGCGCACCCACTGGCCGAGCCGTGCTGTATGTGCACGGATACGTCGACTACTTCTTTCAGACCCACCTGGCCGAGTTCTACACCGCCCGCGGGTACGACTTCTACGCGCTGGACCTGCGCAAGTACGGACGGAGCCTGCTCGCAAAGCAGACGCCGAACTTCTGCCGCGACGTCTCCGACTACTACCCCGAGATCGACGAGGCTGTCCGGATCATCCGCGAGGAGGATGGGCACAACGTTCTGCTCGTCAATGGTCACTCGACCGGTGGTCTCATCACAGCGCTCTGGGCTGATCGGGTACGGGGAGGCGGCGTGCTCCAGGGTCTCTTCCTCAACAGCCCGTTCCTGGAGTTCAACGAGCCCTGGATCGTCCGGCACGGGTTGACCCCGATCGTCAACCTCGTCGGCGCCCGACGCCCCAGGCAGAAGATGCCGCAGCAGCTCGGTACGACGTACGGCAAGAGCATCCACCGCGACCACCACGGCGAGTGGGACTACAACCTCGCCTGGAAGCCCTTGAACGGCTACACGATCTACGCCGGTTGGGTACGCGCGATGAGCCAGGCACACAAGCGCGCCCAGGCCGGCCTCAACATTGACGTACCGATTCTGGTCGCGTGCTCGGCGCGGAGCTACCGCGGTCGCTTCGCCGAGGCGGCTCACCACGCCGACGCCGTGTTGAACGTCGATCACATCGCGAAGTACGCATCCCGGCTCGGACGTGATGTCGCGGTGGTACGGATCGAGGGCGGTAAGCACGACCTGGTTTTGTCGCCGCCCGCCGCGCGGGAGCGAGTCTTCACCGCGCTCGATGGGTGGCTCAGGTCAACGCTCGGCGTCACCTCGGGTGCGGAGACGAGCGCTACAAACGAGACGAGCGCTGCTAACGAGACGAGCGCCAACAAGGAGCCGAGCCCCGCTACCGAGAGAAGCGCTCCCTAGGCCCGGAACGCCGCTCAGTCCGGCCCGGCATGGGGTCCGGGCTGTAGTCCCACGACGCCGGGTACACAGGCTGGTGCGGCTCGGGCTGGCGGTCCGAGTCGGCATACGCGGACGTCGGTGCGGAACTCACCGGCGTGTAGTCCGGGTAGAGCGGCCTCGAGCGAGAACTCGTCGAGTACAGGTCGTCCCGGTAGACGGGCCGCGGTTCGTACGGCCGTTGCGCGCCGTTCGTGCGGCCGGACGAATACGGCGGCCCGGATCGAGGAGCGAGGGAGTACGGAGACTCCGAATTCGGCACCGCCGAGTACGGCATTGCTGAGTACGGCACAGCCGAGTACGGCGCCCCCGAGTAGGGCACGGCGGAATACGGCGCGCCCGAATACGGCACGGCGGAGTGGGGCACCGCCGAGTAGGGGATGGCCGAGTGCGGCGCGATATGAGTGGGGCGCTGCCGGTAGTCGAATCCGCGTGGACCTGGGGCATGCCGCTGGCGCGGCACCGACATCGGCCGGGGCGGCCCTGCCGGCGACATCGGCCCAGCCGGCGACATCGGCCTTGCCGGTGACATTGGTCGGGCGATGGGAAGGTCGGACGGCGGCGCCACGGGCGGCAGCGTTGTGGCAGCCGGCCTCGGCGGAGCGGCCGGCCCCAGCGGCGGCGCGGCAGGCATCTGAGCCGCCGGCGCAAGGGGGGCTGGGCGCATTGGACGACCTGCAGGGCCTGGTGCGCCGGGCACCATCGGGCTCATCGGGCGCATCGTGGCGACCGGCACTCGCTCGCCCGGCCAGGACGGGTGCTCCTGGTACTGGCGCGGCGGCTGGCCATGTCGGTGCTGGTGGGTCGGGCCGACACCGGGACGGCCACCCTTGCGGGCTTGGCGATCGAACGGCTCCCAAGTCGCGCCGCGACGGACCAACAGGTTCCGCGTCAGCAGGTGATCGTCACCGGCCATGAATACGCGGTCAACGCAGCGCCGGACCTTCTCCAGACCAGCCCCCGACTGCGAGCCGGTCACGATCACGACGTCGCGCGCGGGGACGCCGACGATAAGGTCGCCCGGGACGGCCCCCCGGAGCCTGGTCCAAAAATCGTTGGCGAACAGCAGGCTTGACTCGAGACCCTCGAACGACAGCATCAGCGCGGGCGGCTGACCGTGGAATTCGGCGCGAGAGGAGAGCACCTCGAGGTGGTCCAGTGCCGAGCGGCGCAATACCCGCGGCGTCAAATCCATCTGTTCGAGATCGGCGTGGGTGACGACACGCCGACCGAACTGGGGTCCGAACGTGTAGACGACGGTAAGATCCCCGCAGTACTCATCGCGCACAGCACCCGGGTCCAGACGGTCCGAGATTGCTGGTGCCAGGATGGGAATAACCGTGGGGCGCGTCACCTGCACATGGGGAACCTAGCGGGTGACGGCTCGAACGGAAAGGCCCGAGCGTGCTATGTGCGTTTTGTCCATGCAACCTTTTTCCTCGCTGAAACGTCTGGGATCGGCCGAGCGGTAGTCTCGCGCTGAGCCGCCAAGCGCGCCCGTAGCTCAGTGGATAGAGCAACGGACTTCTAATCCGAAGGTCGCAGGTTCGAATCCTGCCGGGCGCACCCATCGATCAACTCAGCTATTCACTGCGCCGTCCGTGCGACACATTTTGCATCGATGGAGATGCGCGGACTTACTCGGTTCGCCACGGTCCGCATTGGTCTCGGGATCGAGTGAACCTTGAAGACCTACTGCGCTATAGCGACAGCAACTCTCCAAGATTCACACCTGGCGTCCACAGCATATAGTCCTTGACGGGCATATGCTCGCGGAGGCATATTAGAGCCGTGCCTGTTGATGCCTTCGCCGTGCTGGCAGAACCCGCGCGTCGCCGGATCCTCGACCGGCTCCGGCGCTCCGAGAGCAGCGTCGGACAGCTCGTAAACGCGCTGGACGTGAGCCAACCGACGATGTCCAAGCACCTGAAGGTGTTGCGCGACGCTGGGTTCGTGTCCTGCCGTACGGCGGCGCAGCAGCGCATCTATCGGATCGAGACGCGACCGTTCGAGACATTGGACGCGTGGCTCGAGCCGTATCGCCGGCTGTGGACCCGCCACCTCGACGCCCTCGAGCGTCACCTCGATAGCCAGGAGTAGTCATGCAAACCTTCGAACCCGGCCCGCTCGCGGATGTCGAATGCCACGCCAGCGACGACCGCTGGACGCTGGTATTCGTCCGGGATCTTCGGCACCCGCCAGAGAAGGTGTGGGCCGCCTTGACAGACCCGGAGCAGGTACGGCGGTGGGCGCCGTATGACACCGACACGGATCTGAGCACCGTTGGCGACGCCACCCTGACGATGATCGATGGCGACACGTCCCAAGACATGCCGGCACATGTGCGCCGGGCGGAGCCGCCGACACTGCTCGAGTACACCTGGGGAAACGACCTGCTGCGCTGGGAACTCGCCGACATCGAGAACGGGACCCGATTGACGCTGCGCCACACGCTCGAGGATCGCGATTGGGCACCGAAGGTCGCGGCGGGTTGGCACATCTGCCTGGTCGTTGCCGAGAACATGCTCGATGGCCGGCCCATGGGCCCGATCCGGGGTGCGGCGGCGCGCGAGTACGGCTGGGACGACCTGAACGAGGCCTACGCCGAGAAGCTCGCGATGAAAGGCACCGGATTGCCCGGCGAGTCGGGCGACCTATCGTAATTGCGTGTCGAAGTCGCACATCTTGGAGATCGCCGGCCGCGCGGTGACGATCACCAATCCCGACAAGCTGATCTTTCCGTCCGGCGGGCACACCAAGCTCGATCTCGTCCGGTACTACCTCGCTGTGGCCGATGGCGCGCTGCGCGGTGTCACGGGCCGGCCGATGATTCTCAAGCGCTTCGTCAAAGGGATTGACGAGGAAGCGTTCTTCCAGAAGCGTGCGCCGTCAAATCGCCCGGACTGGATCGAGGTGGCCGAGTTGCGGTACGCCTCGGGTCGCTCGGCCGACGAGGTGGTCGTACGGGATGCCGCCCATCTGGCGTGGGTGGTGAATCTGGGCTGCGTTGATCTCAATCCGCACCCCGTACAGGCCGAGGATCTCGAGCATCCGGACGAACTGCGGATCGATCTCGACCCGGTGCCGGGGATCGAGTGGGCACAGATCGTCGACGTCGCCCTCGTCGCCAAGGAGGTGCTGGAGGACCACGGTCTGACCGGGTGGCCGAAGACCTCGGGCTCGCGAGGCTTCCACATCTACGCGCGCATCGACCCTCGCTGGTCGTTTCACGACGTCCGGCTCGCGGCGGAGACCGTCGCGCGTGAGGTCGAGAACCGCGCGCCCGAGCTGGCGACCAGCAAGTGGTGGAAGGAGGACCGGCGCGGCGTCTTCGTGGATTTCAACCAGAACGCCAAGGATCGGACGGTCGCCTCCGCCTACTCCGTACGGCCCACCCCCGATGCGCGGGTCTCGACGCCGCTGACGTGGGCGGAGGTTCGGGGCTGCCGGCCGGAGGACTACACGTTCACCACCGTCCTCGAGCGGTTCGACCAGCAGGGCGACCCGTGGCGGGAGATCGACGCCGCCGCGGGATCACTGGAGCCGCTGCTCGAGCTCGCCCAGCGACTGGGCCCGGCCGAGAAGCCACCGAAGGGGACTGGCCGCCGGCAATCGACGATGCCGCTCGTCGAGATCGCGCGGGCCAAGACAAAACAGGAGGCGCTCCAGGGGTTGGAGCGGTGGAAGACCCGACACCCTTCGCTGGAGCGATACCTCGAACCGGCCGACACGCTGGTGGACGGCATGCGCGGCCGAAGCTCCGTCTGGTACCGGATCCGCGTCAACCTCCAACACGTCCCCGCCGCCGAACGCCCGCCACAGGAACCGCTTGAGGTCGACTACGACCCGTGGGCAAATACGCCGTGGGCTCGCGCTGAGGGGTGACCGTCCGGACCCACGTGCAGGTGTTCACGAGTCGCCCGGGTGTGGGTGGGCGGATGGGGCAACTGCTGAACACTCGCGCTCGACGTGGGCAGCTAGGGGCCGAGGGCCTCCGCGAGAAGCTCGACCAGCGCCCGACCGGATCGAGCGTCCGGGTCCTTCCGCGGGTTGTAGCACCCCAGCGAAAACCCGGCCAAGCCGGCCGAGCGCGCGAGCGGCACCAGCACCTCCGCGAGCTCGACCAAGGTAAGGCCGTTAGGCATGAGATAGTCGGTCGCCGGAAACTCGGCCTCGTCTATTACGTCGACATCCAGGTGGACCCAGAAGCGGCCATCCGGGTCCGCTAGGCGGTCGGCTGTGTCCCGCCCGACCGTGGCACCGCCGGCGGATCGAATCCTGGCCGGGGTCCACTCCGGGGCAAGCCCAATCTCTTCGGGGAGCGCCGAACCGTACGAGACAGCTTCCTCCCGATCGCGCGGGCCCAGCAGCACGACTCGATCGAGCGGCACGACCGGCGCCTCGATCAGCTCGGACCACGCTCGCGGACCCTGCCCGGTCAGAACGGAGATGGGCATGTCGGCCGGCTCGCCGGTCGGCGACGTCCGGCCGTCGTAGAGGTCCAGGTGTCCGTCGAGATAGGCCAGCCCGATCGGACCCAGGGCATCACGTGCCCCGGCGAGCGCAGCCGGCAACAGCGTGCAGTCCCCGCCCAGGAGCACGGGCACCCGCCCGGCGCCGACGACCGTACGAACCTTGTCCCGCACGGCATCGGTCATCCGCGCCACCGAGGGCCACCCGAGCACGCCGGTCTCCGGATCCCTCGCGCGGCCAACCAGCCGCACGCCAAGATCCCCATCGTCGGTCGCGCCGCACGCGCCGACGACGCCGCAGGCCCGGAGGGTCGCAGGCGAAAGCTCGGTGCCGAATGCTGCTCCATCCGGGCTCGGGGCGCCGACGCAGTCGATCGGAACGCCAACGACGACCCTCGCTCGGGCTCCGCCCTCGGACATGCGTTCATTCTCCGTCATCGCTTGTCGCGGCCGCTCGCAACGGGATAGCCCCTGACGTGTGGCATAACGAACGGAGCCTCGTCGCGCCGGATGAGCTGGCGAAGCCACGATCTGACTGGCCGAGCCTTCTGAACGTTCATTGCGGTAACTCCTTCACTCGGCGAGTCGATCGCCTCGTCGTTTCTTGTGCTGCCAACCGTACGAATCCGGCGCGTCACCGTCTGCGTCGTTGTGCGCACAGAGATCCGCGATTTGTCACAGCACAGCGCTCGCAGGCTCAGTCGCCGTCCCGCCGGCGGAACCGGCGGAAGTGGTCCCCCGAACCCTGGGTCGCCGCACCCGCAGACAGTCAGCTCCGTATACGGTTGGGGACTTCGAGGCGAGATAGAGCACGGGAGGCTCCTGTGACGCGATCGGTTCGTCTGTTCGCAGTGTTCGGTGCGGTGATTGTGCTGCTCGGGGCGGGCGTGTTTGTGGGACTCCGGCTGCTGACCGACCGCGTCGATGAGGCGATTCCTCATGCGGATCTCTTCGGCAGCGCCACGCCGACCGCGTCGGTGCCATCCCCGACGGCAAGTCCGACACCACCGGCTGGAGCGGACATCAAGGGCCCGCTCAACATCCTTCTCGTCGGGGTCGACACGCGCGAAGCCACGGCCACGTGGATTCCCCACGCCGACGCCGTCATGATCATGCATGTCAACGCCGACCTCACCCACGCGTACCTCACCTCGCTCCCGCGGGACCTCGTCGTCAACGTCCCGGCATTCGCCCCGACCGGATTCGGCGGCGCTCGGACCAAGCTGACCCACGCGATGAGCTACGGCAGCAAGATCCCCGGCCAACGGATCCCCAACCCGACGCTCGGCTTCCAGCTCGTGGCGCGGTCGGTCAGCGCGTACACCGGCATTTCCCGATTCGACGCCGGCGCGCTGCTCACCTTCCGCGGCCTGGCCGGGGTCGTGGACAAGATCGGCGGGATCGACATCTATGTCGATCAAAGGGTCGTCTCGATCCACAAGCGCCCGGACGGCTTGCCGCGCCCGCTCTGTGGGAGCTGCGCACACGGATATTCCGGACCGCAGGCGGTCTACAACGTCGGGATGCGGCGGATGAGCGGCTGGCAGGCGCTGGACTACTCGCGCCAGCGGTACATCGCGGGAGCCGATTACGCACGCGGTCGCCACCAGCGGCAGGTCATCAAGGCGATCATTACCAAGATCTTCTCAACCGACCTTTTGACCAACCCGGTGAAGCTCAACGGCTTGCTGTCGTCGCTGGGCAAGACGATGATCTTCGATGGGCGGGGGCGTAAGCCGAGCGAGTTCGCGTACGCGCTACGCAACCTGCGCCCCGCCTCACTCACGCTGGTCGGCCTCCCGGGTGGCAGTGCCTACAGCGGCGGACGGTACATCGGGGAGAACCTGTCCGGAATTCAGTCGTCATACTTCTCGGCGCTGCGCCAAGACCGGCTCGACGCATTCCTCAAGGCCAACCCCGGCCTCGTCAATACCGACCCCCGTTAGCCCCCCCTTGGCCTATCGCCGATCATGACCTGGAGGTCATGATCGGCGAGGTTTGACGACAGCCAGACCATGATCGTGGCGATCTTGAGCGTTCAGGGCGGACCGAGCAGGCTCAGAACCCGGAGCGGATCCTCGACGTGTGCGTTGTGGCCGAGCCCGGGGAGAGTCACCGCCGAGGTGTGCAGTGAGGCCAGCTGTTCCTGGCTCACCATCTGATCACGCTCACCGCGAGCCAACACCACCCGCGCACGCGACGCCGCCAGCAGACCCGGCATGTCGGGCGCCCCGACCGCGAAGGCGAGCGGGTCCAGTGCGAGCCGCCAGCGTCCGCCTTCTTCCCTGAGCCCGGCGGAGACCGCGTCGTCATCCGGCTGGAGCAGGCCGTCCAGTCCGGCCACGCGCAGATAGCGGGCGGCCGCCTCGTCCCGTGAGGCGAACCATATGGTCGGACGCTCCGACAGCGCCTCCGCGCGCTCCAGCTCCGCATCGGTCCAGATCACCTTGATCCCCAAGCCCACGACAGTGTCAATCGCCACCGGGAGATCACCACCGGCGAGGGCCAGCCCGACGACGCCACCCAGCGAATGACCAAGCACCACGACCGGTGGATCGGCGGGAACCAAGTCGACGACGCTCTCCGCCAGCAACGCAAAGGTGTAGCGGTCCACCGGGGACGAGCCGCCGTGACCGGGTAGATCGGGGGCGAGCCATCGACCCGGCCAGCGCTCAGCCAGCGGCGAACGCCAGCCATTCCATACGTCACTGGTCGCGCCCAGCCCGTGCACCAGGAGGAGGAGTGGTTCGCCGCTGCCGCCGCTCTGAACCCGCATGTCGCCCATGGCGCGAGTGTGCCACCGCGGATCCAATGTGCCGCTCACCTGACTCATTTCACGGACATCGCCCCGTAGATGTGTACGACACTGGCTGTGTACGACACCTGCGGGGTGCCGGCGCGGACACGGGGAGGAGCAATCATGAAGATCGGCATCATCGGCTCGGGAAACGTCGGGGGGACACTCACGCGTCGCCTGACGAGCCTCGGCCACGATGTTACGGTGGCCAACTCGCGCGGTCCGCAATCACTCATGGAGCTCGTCGAGGAGACGGGCGCCGCCGCGGGCACTGTCGAATCCGCCACGCGGGACGCCGACCTCGTCGTCATCGCGGTGCCCGTCTCCGCCGTACCGCGACTCCCGGCCGAGGCGTTCCGCGGCAGGGTTGTGGTCGATGCCAGCAACTACTACCCGCAGAAGGATGGGAAGATCGCCGAGATCGCGGATAAGAGTCTCTCTTCGAGCCGCTGGACGGCATTGCACCTGCGGGAAGCACGCGTTGTCAAGGCCTTCAACACCATCGTGGCGCAGCACCTGGCCGACTATGGGCGAGCGTCTGGTGACGAGCGGCGGATTGCCCTGCCGGTCGCGGGGGACGACGCCGACGCCAAACGGACGGTCATGACGGTCGTGGACGAACTCGGCTTCGATCCGGTCGACGCCGGCACTCTCGATCAGAGCTGGCGGCAGCAGCCGGACAGTCCTGTGTACGCGGCGGACTCCGACATAGACGGTGTCCGCGGCGGTCTCGCCTCCGCCCGCCCCTGACCACCCTCCTGGCTGCACCGCCGGCCCGCGGCCGCGCATCTGGCAAGTTCGACCCTAGGAAGCAACGGCGATGGGCGCGTCGGGAGAGCCAACCAAATCCACTCGCTCATGGGACGTGGGTGCTTCTGTGTACGGCCGGCCAAAGCGCACGTACCAGAACAGCATCAGGGCGGTACTGACCAGGTAGAAGCCGTGCAGCACCCAGATCGGACCAGCGGGCAGGTGGAGAACGTAAACGGTCTGGATGACGTTGCCGAGATTGCTGAGCAGGATGTTGCCCAGACTGTAGGACCGCAGGTCCTTGGTGTGCGCCGCCTTCACCAGCATGGGCAGCGCGCTGAGAGCGAAGATCACGGTGGAGATCACACCAGCAACGACGGGAAGACTCATGCCTATAGCGTTGCCGCGCGGACGGGGTCGCCGCGTCGGGACAAATATCCAATTCGGATCGCCGACGCCGGATGGGTCGTTGTATGTAGGCGGTTAGCGAATGTAGGCGGTTAGACGAGTTCGTGCTCGTAGGCGAATGCCGTCGCAGCGGCTCGTGACGACAGGTCGAGCTTGGTGAAGATGTTGCTCACGTGACGCGCAACGGTCTTCTCACTCAGACACAGGTCGGCGGCGATCGCCCGATTGGTCTTGCCGGATGCGATCAGGCGGAGAACCTGTACCTCGCGACGGGTCAACCCGCCGGCCGTGCGCACTGACGGCGCCTGCGACAGTGCATCGACCCGGGCGAGTTCGGTCGCCGCGCCCAGGTGCTCGAAGACCCAACGGGCGGCGTCGAGCTCCATTCGGGCGGCGTCCTCGTCCCCGAGCTGTCGGCAGGCGAGTCCAATAAGGACCCGGGCGCGCGCGGCGTCGTACGGTGCGTCGAGTTCCTGCCACGCCCGCCAGGCCCGCCGCAGGGCGGCCAGGGCCCCCCGAGCGTCGCGCTCCTCGAGGAGCACGGCCCCCTCGGCATGAGTGGCCACCGCACGCAGCAGCGGGGCCTCAAGGTGTGCGGCGATCTGGCTCAATTCGTCAGCGGCGAGCCGGGCGCCTGAGACGTCGCCCGCCGCGAGCGCGACCTCGACGTGCGCGGCGAGCAGCTTCGGGCGCGCGGGGCCTTGCGGTGACTCGTCCAAGGCGCGGCGTAGCCCAGCCGTGGCCGCGTCGACCTGGCCCTGAGCCAACCGGAGCAACGCGAGGCCGGGCTGCGACTCCCGTCCCCATTGATTGGCCTGCCGATAAGCCTCTTCGGCCGGCGCGAACTCCCCACCCAGCCGGTGCAGCTCGGCCTGCTGTAGAGCGCTGCACCGATCGCAGGCTGCCCAGGCGGCCGGGAGAGCCGCTCATGCGCCCGTCGCGCCTCGTCCATGGCGTCGGGCCAGGAGCCGTGCAGCTGCATGATTTCGGCGCGATGAACGAGACATTGTCCGCGGTACGGAACGAGATCCGGTTGGGACAGACACCAGCGACTCAGCGCGGCCGTCCACTCGTGCGCCCGCCGCAGGTCGAAGATCTCCTGGCAGGCCTCGATGACTCCACAGTAGACGATCCCAACAACCATCACGGATACCTCGTTGGTCGTGACGGCGACCATCGCCTCGTCGAAGAGTGCCACGGCGTCCTGGGACTTACCGAGCATGATCAGAGCCTGTCCGCGCCCGAGCTGGCTCAGCGTCACGAGGTCCCGATCACCGAATCGCGCACCGATCTTGCCGACCTGTTCGAACGCGGTGTGTGCGCTGTCTCCGTCGCCCGCGTACAGGCCCTGTACAGCGACCGGCACGAGGAGGTATCCACGCTCGACGCAGTCGTGCCCGCCCTCGTCCAGAAGCCGGTGGGCACGCGCCAACCACCCGCCGCCCCTGGCCGTCTCGCCGCGGTTCAACAGGCCGAACGCTAACCAGAACGCGCAACGGGCGGCGCCCACCTCGTCGCCCAGGCGCAGCCATTCGTGATAGCAACGCTCCCCGAGGCCGAAGCTCTCGTCGTCCTTGCCAACGAGGTAGGCGGCAGTCCAGAGGCGCTCCAGGTCCTCCGGCACGAGCGGCGACTCGCCATCCTGCGCGGATAGTTGCGCGTAGGCGATTCCCCACGCCTGTCGCTCGAACGCGGCGCGGCCGTCGTTGAGTGCGTTGGTCGTGGTCATCTGACTCCCACCGCCCCACCGGTGCCACGGCGCACCGGCGTTCCGGTCAATCTACCGCCACGAGAGCCAGGGAAATCGGACGCAGCCGGGAGCATGCGCCCCTCAAGGTCACCACGATCATGACCTGGCCGTCGCGAAACGGCGTCGATCATGACTTCCAAATCATGATCGGCGTCTTCTTGGGGGGGTCTTTAGAGGCCGGGGGGAGTCCAGATCTCGATGTCGGCGAACTCGGCCGTGAACGGAGGGGTGGCCCCCTTCGGGACCTGGAAGACGCCCAGCACGACCCGCCCTTGGGTGTGCGTTGAGTTCGTCAGCTCGCCGACGAAGGCGTCGCCCCGGAAGAATCGAAGGGAGCTGCCCTCGGTCATGATGCCGACCCGAACCGGCGTATTGAGGGCGATCGGCCCTGCGGGAAACGACCGAAGCGAGTTCGTCTGGGTGGTGGAGTGCGTGACGAGGTGGTAGCCGTCCTCGCACACCCGCAGCGCGTAGCCGCCGGCCGCGTTGGTGTAGCGGAACCAGATTCCCGCGCAGCTTCCGGGGTTGACGAGGGTGACGGTCACAAAGGCGCTGAAGTCCGTCCACGTGTCACTACGTCCCGGGCACCGGTAGGTCGCCTCGCTCTGCAGGGTGGCGACGAGCCGTCCATCCAGGACACACGTGGCCTTGAAGGTTGCGTCGTTCCGGTTCGACCAGGCACCGGGCTTGTCCAGGCTCTCTTTCACCCGATTGGCCGCCCCGGCGGCCAGCGACGGCACCACCGTCGGCGACACGCCGGCCGACCCGCTGGGCGTGTGCGACGGACCGACCGCGCCGGATTGCGGCGGAATCTTGTCGAAGACGATGGCGGCGACCGCACCGGCGAGGATCAGCACGACCACGGTCAACGTGGTGAGGAGTATCCGGCCGCCGATGCCGCGGCGGGGCGGTCCATACGAGACGCCGACCAGCTCGGTCCCGACCTGCGTCGGCGGCGGCGGAACCCGAGCGCTGCCGAGGGCGCTCGCGGGGGGCGAGCCGACCTTGGTCGGCGTGATGCCCGCCGCCGCGAGGACCTCGGGCTGTTCGGCGAAGGCGGCCGGGCGGGCGGGCTCGCGGGCGCCGCCGGCGAGCAGATGGTCGACCAACTCGCGCGCGGTCGGCCGAATAGCCGGGTCCTTGGCGAGCGCGCGCTCGACCAGCTCGCGCAGCGGGCCGGTCAGGCCCTCGAGGTCCGGCTCGGCGGTGAGGATCCGCATCGCCTGCGCGGCCGGCACCTCGGCGTCGAATGGGGTACGCCCGGTCGCGGCGTACGCGACGACCGCACCCCAGGAGAAGATGTCCGCCGCCGATGTGAGCGGCGTGCCTGCGTCCGGCCCGAACCGCTCCGGTGCCATGTAGGCGACGGTCCCGACGACCTGATTGGTCGCGGTTACCGCGTCATCGCCCGTGGCCGCTCGCGCGATGCCGAAGTCGATGACCTTGGGGCTGCCGGGGGCCAGCAGCACGTTGCTGGGCTTGAGGTCACGATGGATGACTCCGGCGCCGTGGATCGCGGTCAGCGCCACCGCGACACCGACCGCGAGGCCGTGTTGGTTCGCCGGCGACAGCGGTCCTCGCTCCTGCACCACCGTGGCCAAACTGGGGCCGTCGACGTACTCCACCACCAGGAAGGGCGGGTCGTGGTCGGTATCGGCGTCGAGCACCTCGGCGGTGCAGAACGGCGGCACCTGTCGCGCCCTCGCGACCTCGCTGCGGAAGCGGCGGCGGAATTCGGCGTTGTGCGCCAGCTCCCCGCGGATCACCTTCAGTGCGACCGCTCGGCCATCGGAGGAGTTCGCCAGGTAGACCGAGCCCATCCCACCTTCACCGAGGCGACCGACGATCTCGTAGGAGCCGAGCTGGCGAGGGTCGGCGGCGCGCAACCCACTCACCCGTGGCGTCTCACCGCCGGACATGCCCGTCGCCTCCCCCTCTGCCGAGTCTGCGACAGCATGCCACCCGCGAGGCCGGGTCCGCATCCCGCCGGTCGGTCGGACCGGCGCTGCGTCGGGTTCGCGACGATCTGCCGGGCCGATTCGTAGACTGGCCGCATGGCGCGGGCGAACGAGGTTGTTGCGGCCCTGCTCGACGAGTACGCCGACCTCCTCTCGATCACAGGCGGCGAGGCGTTCAAGGCGCGGGTGTACGAAAAGGCGGCTCGGGCTATCGGTGGCCACCACGCCGATGTGGCAAAACTCGACGTCAAGGAGCTACAACAGATCCCCAATGTGGGCAAATCGATCGCCGAAAAGGTGGTGGAGTACTTCGCCTCGGGGCAGATCCAGGCGGTCGAGAAGCTCCGAGCGAAGATCCCGGCCGGGGTAAGGGCACTTACCGCCATACCCGGATTGGGGCCGAAGAAGGCCATGATCCTGTACGAGGAGCTGCAGATCTCGTCCGTGCCGGATCTGGAGGAGGCCATCGGCGAGGGGCTGCTCGCGGGCCTGCGCGGGTTCGGACCGAAGACCGCGGAGAACCTGCTGCACGGCATCGAGCTCATGCGAGGCGAGACGGGCCGGGCACTCATCGACACCGCAATGACCGTGGCCGAGGAGATCGTCGACGCGATCTCCGCGGTCAAGGGTTGCCTGCGCTGCACGTACGCGGGCTCGCTGCGGCGGATGCGGGAAACGATTGGCGATGTTGACATCCTCGCCGCGGCCCAAGACTCGAAGCCGCTCATGGACGCGTTCGTGCGGCTTCCGCTGGTCGCCGACGTCATCGTCGCCGGCGAGAAGAAGACGTCGGTGCGCACGACGAGCGGACTTCAGGTCGACCTGCGGGTGGTGCCGCTCGAGTCATGGGGTGCCGCTCTGCAGTACTTCACCGGATCGAAGGAACACAACGTCCGTACCCGTGAGATGGCCGTGCGCAAAGGGTTGAAGCTGTCGGAGTACGGGCTCTTCCGGGCCGATGACGGCTCGCTGATCGTGTCGGAGACCGAGGAGGAGGTGTATGAGCAGCTCGGCCTCGCCTGGATCCCGCCGACGATGCGCGAGGATCGGGGCGAGGTGGATGCGGCGCTCACGAGCGCTCTGCCCGACCTGATAGCCATCAAGGACATCCGGGGCGACCTTCACACCCACACCAGCCTCACCGACGGTGTGTCCACACTGGAAGAAATGGTCGCGACGGCCCGGGCGCGTGGACTCCGATACTACGCGGTCACGGATCACGCGAAGAACCTGCCCATGCAGCGCATGACCGACGCGAAAATGCTCGCCCAGCGGCAGCGGCTGTACGCTCTCGCCGCGGCTGGAAAGAACGGCTCGATGGAGCTGCTGCACGGCACCGAGCTCAACATCGACCCGGACGGCGAGGTCGACTGGGACGCGGACTTCCTCTCCGGCTTCGATGTCTGCGTGGCCTCGGTGCACTCGCACTTCAACCAGACCTCGGAGGAGATGACTCGCCGGTTGATCCGGGCCTGCGAGAACCCGTACGTCAATGTCATCGGCCACCCCACCACGCGGCAGATCGGTCGACGCGGACAGGTCGACGCGGACTGGGACGCCGTGTTCGCCGCGGCCGCCTGCACCGGAACCGCGATGGAGATCAACAGCTATCCGGACCGGCTGGATCTGCCCGACGAGTTGGTCCTGCGGGCGAAGCGGCACGGGGTGAAGTTCGCCATCGACACCGATTCGCACTCGACCCGCCACTTAGAGCATCTGCGCTTCGGCGTCGGGCTCGCCCAGCGAGCGTGGCTGACCAAGGACGACGTCATCACCGCCTGGCCGCTGTCAAAGCTGCGGAGCTTCGTCGCTCGCAAGCGCCGCGGCGGCTAGCCTTCATCATGGATGACGTCACCACCTTTGGGTTGCTCGTCGCCGTCATTGCAGCCGCCGGCTCCGTCGCCGTGCTTTCGAGCCGACTGAGCGAGTTCATCCGCGTACCCGCGCCCGCGATCTTCCTCATTGCAGCGGCGATCGCCTCGGATTTCGTGCCGGCGCTGGGCATGCTGACGCCGGAGAACGTGCAGCGGATCGTCACCGTTGCGCTCATATTCATCCTCTTCGACGGTGGAATGCACGTCGGCCGGCGACGATTTCGTGCGGCCGCCGGGCCGATCGTCGCCGTCGGTGTGGTCGGCACCTTCCTCACCGCGGCGGCCGTGACCTGGCTCGCCCATATGATCTTCGGCTTCGGATGGCAGGCCGCGTTGCTGCTCGGGATCGCCCTCGCGCCTACCGACCCCGCCGTTGTCTTCTCCGTGCTCGGAAAGCAGGAGGTGGCGGGCCGATCGGGCGTCATCATCGAGGGCGAGTCCGGCGCCAACGACCCCGTCGGGATCGCACTCATGGCCAGTCTCCTCGTCGCGATTGAGACAGGAGTCGGCGGTCCGAGCGCGATTGGCGTCGGGGTCGTCGAGTTCATCACCGAGTTAGGAGTCGGCGCCGCGGTCGGCCTTGTCCTGGGTGCCGGCTTGGTCTACGTGGTCCGGCGGGTTCCGCTCCCGAGCGAGGCGCTGTATCCGCTTCGTACGCTTGCGGCCGCCGGGGTGATCTACGGGGTGGCCACGATCGCGCACGGATCCGGCTTCCTCGCGGTGTTCATCGCCGGCATCATGCTCGGCGACGTGCGCGCCCCGTACAAAGGGGAGATTCGCCGGATGCACGCGTCCCTGGCCAGCCTGGGCGAGATCGTGGCGTTCGCGGTGCTCGGGCTGACCATCAACCTGGAGGAGCTGTTCACCAGCGACGCGTGGTGGATCGGGCTTGCTCTGGCGGTGCTGCTCGCCCTCGTCGTACGCCCCCTGTTGGTCGGCCCGCTGCTGCTGCCGGTCCGGTTGCGTCGCGGCGAGAAGCTGTTCGTGCTCTGGGCCGGCCTGAAGGGCGCCGTGCCCATCCTGTTGGGCACCTTCGTCTTCGCCGCTGGACTCTCGGACGCGACCCTCATCTACCACG
Source organism: Micromonosporaceae bacterium (assembly GCA_045403155.1). Taxonomy (GTDB): domain Bacteria; phylum Actinomycetota; class Actinomycetes; order Mycobacteriales; family Micromonosporaceae; genus JAXIPB01. The sequence continues at coordinate 4,731 of JAXIPB010000048.1, read as the reverse complement.
TCATCTTCGTCGTCGTGCTCTTCTCCGTGGTCGTACAGGGTGGCCTGGTGCCGTGGGTGGCGCGTCGCTTCGGTGTACCCATGGACATGGTCGAGCCGGAGCCGTGGGCGCTCAGCATGCGATTCCGTCACGAGCCTCAAGGCCTCCGGCGCTACCTGGTGGAACCCGGGTCGCCCGCCGACGGAAGGCCCATCGACAGCCTTGACTTCGGCGAGGGAGGGTGGGTCAGCTTCGTCAGCCGCGACGGCGCGATGCTGACGATACGAGGCGACACCGTGCTTCACGCCGGCGACGAGGTGCTCGCGCTGACCGACCCCGAACACGACCCCGATCCGGCCGGTCAGTTCACCCGGGGCCCCGGTTTGGACGACGAACACTGACGCGGCCGTACTTCGCGTTCACGTGATCGCCACCAGACGCTATCTCGCAGGCCACCAAACCGGCATCGGTACCGCGTAGATCTTCGCACATGACCGTATCGCACGTCCTGGCCGCCACCGCCCCGGTTGCCCCCAGTTCCGCCGCGCCAGACACCGACCCGAGCTACAGCATTCTGGTCGCGTCCACGACCGACGAGATCCGGGCCGCGCAGCGACTCCGCTACGCCGTATTCGCGGAGGAGATGGGTGCCCGCCTGCACACGAGCGTTGCCGGACTCGACGTCGATGAGTTCGACGAGCACTGCGACCACCTGATTGTGCGGGAGGATCGCACGGGCGGTGTCGTTGGTACGTACCGGATGCTTCCTCCGCGCCGGGCCGCGGCGGCGGGCAGGCTCTACTCCGATGGTGAGTTCGATCTCAGCGCGCTCGATTCCATGCGCGACGTCATAGTCGAGACCGGCCGTTCATGCGTTCACCCGGACCACCGCAGCGGAGTCGTCATCAATCTCATGTGGACGGGGATTGCCCGGTACCTGCATCTGTACGACCGTCGCTGGCTTGCCGGTTGTGCATCGGTACCGCTCGTCGACGGTGGCGACGCGGCCAGCTCAGTCTGGGAGGTCGCGCGAGCCAAGCACCTCTCCCCGCCCACGCTACGGGTCGGACCGCGGATCCCTTACGCGATGCGCCCAGCCCCCAGTCTCGACCGCGGGAAGCTGCTCACGGCCGTGCCTCCGTTGTTGCGCGGTTACCTGCGACTGGGCGCGTGGATCTGTGGCGAGCCGGCGCACGACGCCGATTTCGGCGTGGCCGACTTCTTCGTGCTGCTCTCACTCGACCGAGTCGACCCGCGCTACCTGAGGCACTTCCTCGGAGAGGAACAACGGGGAAACGGCCTCGGAGAGGAACACCGTGGAAACAACCTCGGAGAGGAACAGCCTGGAGGCAGCCTCGGAGAGGCGAGCCCGTGACCACCTATGCCCCGACATCCGCGTGTGGGCGTGGCTGCCTACCTCGCTCGGACTCGGTGTCCCGCGTCGGCTGGCTACTTCAGGGCGCCCGATTCGCCGGCCTCATCCTCGTGCTCCTCGCTGGCGTGGGCGTGGCCATTCTCGTACCGGTCCTGACCGCACGTGGCCGTGCCCGCGCGACGCGAACGTGGTTTCGCTGCCTGCTTCGTGCGTCCGGTGTGAAGTTGATGGTTCGAGGTGAGGCGCCCCTCACGGCACCGGGCGGGGCGGGAACTCTGGTCGCAGCCAACCATGTGTCCTGGTTGGACGTCCCAGCCGTGCTCGCCGTCGAACCAATGCGGGTCCTCGCGAAGACCGACGTCCGAGGCTGGCCCGTCATCGGACTGTTGGCAGCTCGAGGCGGAACGCTCTTCATCGACCGGCGGAGGCTTCGTCGCCTGCCGGGAACGGTTGCCGACATCGCGGGGGCGCTGCGCCAGGGGCAGAGCGTGCTGGTGTTCCCCGAGGGCACCACGTGGTGCGGCCGCACGCAGGGCCGCTTCTATTCCGCGACAGTCCAGGCCGCGGTCGACGCCGGGGCTGCCGTCCGTCCGGTCTCGATCCGGTACCGGCTCGGCGATGCTTCCGCAACTACGGTCGCGGCGTATGTCGGTGACGACACGCTCATCGCGTCGGTGCGCCGCGTGGTCGCCGCGCGCGGCTTGCAGATCGAGGTCGAGCCGATGCCACAGATCTCGGTGGGCTCAACGACGGATAGTCATCAATTCACGCGCCGGAATATGGCGACCGCGGCGGCCCGCGATCCGGGACGGAGTCAGATTGACGCAGCCGCATCTCGTCTAACCTCGTTCGCCATACGATCGGTATGTGGAAACGACGAGCGGGCCGGTGGCCTTGACGACGAGCGACTTCGAGGGACGGATGGCCCGCGCGGCGGCAATGGCCGCGGAGAAGGGCCTCGCGGGCCTACTGGTCACGCCGGGACCGGACCTGGTCTACCTCACCGGCTACGCGCCGACGGCGACGACCGAGCGGCTGACCGTCCTTCTCCTCTCCCCCGGCCGAGCGCCGGCCATGGTCGTACCTAAGCTCGAGCGGCCCGACGCGGAAAGGGCCACTGGCGCCGCAGCTCTCTCATTTCGCGACTGGCTCGACGGTCAGGATCCGTACACGGCTATGGCACCGCTGATGCAGGCCGATGGCCGCTACGGAATCTCCGACGGGGCATGGGCCATGCACCTGCTCGGGCTGCAGCGCACGCTGCCCGCCACGTCGTACATCAGCCTCACCGACGGCATACCGATGCTGCGCGCCGTCAAGGACCGCCACGAACTCGATCGGCTCGCCGGCGCCGGCGCGGCGGCGGACGCGTCCTTCGAGGAGATCCTTGGCGTCCGGTTCGAGGGCCGGCGGGAGATGGACATCGCTCGCGATCTCGCCGACCTATTGCGCAAACACGGACACTCGCAAGTGGACTTTACGGTCGTGGGCTCCGGCCCGAACGGCGCCAATCCTCATCACGAAGCCGGCGACCGCGTCATCCAGAAGGGCGACGCCGTGGTGCTCGACTTCGGAGGGTTGCGCGACGGGTACGGGTCGGACACAACCCGTACGGTCAGCGTTGGCGAGCCTTCCGCAGAGGTTCGCGAGGTTTACGACGTTGTCCGCCGTGCCCAGCAGGCGGCGTTCGAGGCCGTGCGGCCAGGAGTGGAGTGCCAGGAGATCGATCGGGTCGCCCGCCGGGTCATTACGGAAGCGGGCTACGGCGATTACTTCATCCACCGCGTGGGCCACGGAATCGGCGTGACGACCCACGAACCGCCATACATGGTCGAGGGTGAGACCCAACCGCTCGTCCCCGGCATGTGCTTGTCGATCGAGCCGGGAGTCTATCTGCCGGGACGCTTCGGCGTGCGTATCGAGGACATCGTGACCGTCACCGAGGACGGCGGCCGCCGCCTCAATAACACCACCCGTGAGATGCAGATCGTTCCGTCAGATGGATGAGCTCGAGGCGCAACCGGGGTCGACGCTGCTGGCCGCGGCGCGGCGAACGGGCAGCTCGCGTTCGCCTGCTATCAGGGTGGATCGGATGGCAATCGATTCCACCTCGGAGCGATCAATGTGGTGAGCTTGCGCTCCGGACGGATCCTCGAGTTGGCCGGATTCCTCGATCCCGGCGTGCACCGTTTCCTCGGCTTGCCCGCCGAACCTCCGCCAAGATCGCCATGATCATGAGGCGAGTGTCGCCCGAGGGCGCCGATCATGACCTCCAAATCATGATCGGCGGGGTTTGTCTAGGGTGGGTGGGGTGACGGCGATGGAACCCGTGTGGCGCCCCCTCGTGGAGGGTGACCTGCCCAGTCTTGTCGAGCTGGCGAGGCGGACCCTGGCCGCCGACGGCGGACTTCCGCTGGCCGCGGACGAGCCGTTCGTCCGCCGCCGCTTCATCGACGATGTCACCGCCTCCACGGCGGCCTTCGCCGGCGTCGGGAACGTCGATCTCGCCGCGGCGGCCGCCGTCCGACCCATTGGCTCGGTCGCCGCGGTCGTTGGCATGGTCGACCCGACCTGCCGGGGACGAGGATTCGGCGGCGAGATCCTCGACTGGGCGCTCGAGGCGGCAGGCGACTCGCCCGTACGGATCGAGACCGAGTCACTCACGTCCGAGGCCGATGCGCTGTTTCGCTCGCGTGGACTGGCGCAGACGTTCGCCGAAGACATCATGCGATTCGACCTTGCCGACGAACCACCGGCGGTCGTTCCGCCGGCCGATGTCAGGCTTACCGAGTGGACCGATTCGATCGCCGCCCGCTTCTTCGCGGTCTACACCGAGGCCTTCCGCGACCGGCCCGGGTTCCCCGGCTGGTCCGCACAGCAGTGGATCGAGTGGATCAGCACCGACGAGGATTTCGCTCCAGACTGGACGTTGCTCGCCACGCGCGATGGTCGCGATGTGGGGTTCGTCGCATCCGCCCGGGGGGCGTGGATCGTCCAGGTCGGCACCGTCCCGTCGGCGCGAGGCACCGGGATCGGCGCCGCACTCACCGCGGAAGCCTTGCGCCGGATGCGGGCCGGCGGGGAGACCGCGGCCCTGCTCGACGTGAATCTGAATAATCCGGGCGCGACTCGCGTGTACGCGCGGCTCGGCTTCGCCCGAATCGGCCGCCGCGCTCGATACGAGCCCCAAGCTCCCGCCGCGACCGGCTCGACGACGCCGGCTGATTGACGACGATTGACCGCGATTGACCGCGATTTGACCGCCGGCCCAATCCACCTCATGATCGCCACGATCATGAGCTGAGAGCCCCCAAACCGCGCCGATCATGACAGTGAGGATAAGGGGAGCGGGTCACCCGGCGGTCTGACTCGGATCA
>JAXIPB010000202.1:0-41554 GCA_045403155.1 Micromonosporaceae bacterium | reverse complement strand
GCGACCCCGGTCCACCATCCCTCACACCGGCCTTAGCAGCCCGGGAGCTTGAAGCTCGCGATCCGGGTTTGCCAACCCGCCGTGCTGGATGCCTGGCCGGCTGCCGTGTAGTACTCGTTCACGTACCAGAAGGTGCAGTCGTCGACGGGGTCGACGGTCATCGCCGTGTAGTCGCCCCAGCGCGAATTCGTGTGGGTCTGCGACGCGGTGCCGTTGATGATCGTTCCTTCGCCCAGCGTCATCTGTCCGGGCGGGTCCCCGGCGAGACGGCCGGTGTAGCGGATGCCCGGGAACACGTCCGTGGCGTTGACGACGCTGTAACCAAGTGCGGCGTTGCCCTTCTTGTCCATCGCAATGCTGCCCATCCAGCGGTGGATGCCGTCGCTGGGTGCGAACGTGCCCTGCTGGTGGACGCTGTAGACCCCGTTCGTACGGCGGATCTCGTACCACCGGGTGCCGCCGATGCCGGGAAGCGCCTCGACCGACTGGTTGGTCACCATCGTCTCGTAATCGCCCGTGTTGCGGTAGGCGAGCCGCCAGATCGGTCGCTGGCGGTAGGAGAGGATGTCGAGGTATTGCGCCGGGTTGGTTATGCCCGGCTGAGGCAGGCAGTCGCGAGACGTCGGTGCACAGGGGAAGATCGAGTCGAACGACGCGACCGGCAGCTGCGTCTTCAGGGCGATCGACGCCGTAGGGGTCGAGTGCCACTTGACGTCGAACTCCCAGATGTTGAGCGCGTCGAACGTCGCACCGTATCCGCCGCCATCATCCTGCGTTCCGATGATCGGCGCGGGCGCGTCGCTCTTCGGCTTCGTCTTGCCATCGATGTCCGGCGGAAGCAGGCCATCGCCGATGAGGTTGAGCGGCACTGGGCCTTCCTGGAGGAGGAAGCTCACCGCGCGGGCGTTCGGGTCGCCCTCGATCATCTTGTTGCGCTCGAGTCCGTACACGCCGATGGCGTACACACTCGGATCGAGGATCCCGAACTCGCGGGTGGTGATCACGTACGAGTCGCGCCACACGCCGTACTTCGGGTAGTCGGGGAAGTTGAAACCGGTGGTGAACGCGTACCGGAAGTAGGAACCGGTGGGGTCGCCGGTCGTGGAGATGGCGACGCAGTTGTAGAACGGGTTCAGCGGCTCGTCGGGGAAGTCAATGCCGCGCGTCGTGAATTGGGTGAGGATCCAGCGATCGGCGAACTGGTCGTACACGACGATCGGGTCGCCCGAGGGCTCGGTGCACTCGTCGATCGGGAAGCCCGCCCAGAGCGCGCCGGTGTCGACCGGCCCCAGCAGCAGAGTGCCGGTCTTGGAATAGACGGCGAAGACCAGGTTGATCATCTCCACGTAGTGGTTCGGACCCACCTCGCCATTTGGGTCAGGCGGGTTCACGCGGAAACCGAAGAAGTTGAAGTTGTCCTGGTTGCTCAATCCCTCGAAGTTCGCCAGTGGGGCGGGGATGGCGGCCGGCGCCACGGCGGACTGGACGGCTCCGTCGCCCGACGGCGCGGCCGCTCTGCTCGCGGAGAGGCTCTCGGCGACCACTGGCCCTCGGTCAGGACGAACCTCCTTGTCGGACCCATTGGCCGCCCTCGCGGCCGTAGCGGTCTTGGCGAGGTCGCGCAGCGGCTTCGAGACGTCGAAAGCGGCGGCCTGGCTGAACGTTGGCTTCGGCTGGGCGGGTGCAGTGCTGGCCTGTGCTGGCCCGATCGGAGCCAGGACACCAAGCACCAGGACACCGGTACCCAACATTCGTAGTTTCCGGAACCGCTGTTGCGGACTTCGGTACATCACGATCCCTCCCTGTTGAATTGGACCGATCTGCCGATACGCTATTGCTGCGCTCATACCCCGGCAACACGAGTTCGCACATCACGGAAACGGTTCTCGTGTCGATAGTGGTTGCTTGGATCCGTTGCGGGGCAAGCAGTTCACGAATCGAAGTTGTCCAATGAGGACAATGGCTGTTCAGCCGGTAGACCGGGAGCGGATCGGTCTCCTACCTTTGGACTGCGCATCGACAGCCGAGAGGAGACCAGTGCCGTGGCGTCCGCTGACACATGGTTTGATCCGCTTTGCCCGTGGGCCTGGCTCACCTCGCGCTGGCTTCTCGAGGTCGAGAAAGTCCGCGATGTCCGGGTGCACTTCCACCTCATGAGCCTGGCGTTCCTGAATGAAGGCGATTCGACGCTGTCGCGGACAAGCAATAGCTGGGGTCCAGTTCGCGTGGCGATGGCGACCCGCCTATCGCTCGGCGCCGACTCGTTGCGAGATCTCTATACCGCGCTCGGCACTCTGATTCATAAGGAGCATGCCCCCGTCAACCGGGACCTTTACGCGCACGCGCTGAGCCGGTCTGGCCTGCCCCACACGCTGGCGAACGCCGCGGAGACGACCTTCTATGACGATGCGATTCAGGTCAGCCACCACGAAGGAATGGACCCGATCGGCGGCCTCGCCGGCTGTCCGGTCATCCACCTTCAAACAGCCTCGGGCGAGCGCATCGCCTTGTTCGGTCCCGTGGTTACCCCGTATCCACGTGGTGAGGCGGCCGGGAGGCTATGGGACGGCGTCGTCCTCGCCGCGGACACCGACGGATTCTTCGAACTCAAACGCTTCCGTACCCGCGAACCGGTCTTTGACTGACCCCGCCTCAAGGTCATCGCATCTGTTCAGCAGTCGCCCGGTCGTGACGCCTTCGATCGGGCAGGTGTCCAACAGTTGCGATGATCAAGCGGATCGTGGGCTGGTCGGCCAACCCGTCGGCCTGTAACCACGGTTGCGGTCTCCAAGGAGAGTCACTACCATGATGTAACCATGGTTACACGCACATCTGAGCTGCCCTCCGAAGTACGGGTTCTGCAGGCCGGCCTCGTGGTCAACGCCTTCGGAAACGGGGCCGTGGCACCATTCTTGATCCTCTATTTGCACAACGCTCGCGGTCTCTCGTTGGCGGTCGCGGGTGCCGCCGCCGCGGTCGCCGCCGCGTGCGCACTCCTGGCCACGCTGATCTCGGGCGGCGTCGCCGGCCGGCACGGGCCGCGACGCACGATGATCGCCGGGTTGTGCTGCTCCACTGTCGCGTATGGGCTGTATCCGTTGGTGCGCCAACCGTGGCACGCCCTCGCCCTGGCCGCGCTGGCCGGAGTCGGTATTGGCACGTGGCTGACCATGCAGTCCAGTGTGCTCGCCGCGATCACGCCGTCGAAGCTGCGGCATGTCGCGTTCGCCCGGCAGCGGGTGGCGGCCAACGTCGGCCTCGGGCTGGGTGGATTCGCCGGGGGCCTGATCGTGACGACCGCGCGTCCCGGCACGTTTACCACGCTGTTCTGGCTCAACGCGGCGACCTTCGTCGTCTACATGTTCTTCGTGGTTCGGGTCGCCATGCCGACGGCGTCCGCGCCCGCCGGTGCGGCCGAACGGGGACGCTACCGCGAGGTGTTGGCCGATCGAGTCTTCCTCCGGTTTGCCGTACTCAACTTCGCCTTTGTCGCCGCGGCTGTCTCGCTGCTCAACGCCCTGCTTCCCGTGTACGCCAAGAACCAGACGCATGTCAGCGAGCGATTCATCGGCGTGTTGTTCCTGTTCAACTCCTTGACGATCATCGCGCTGCAGTTGCCGTTCGCTCGCGCCGTCGAGGGGCGACGTCGGATGCATGCCTTCGCGGTCATGGGTCTGCTGTTCGCCGCGTCATGGATATTCGTGGCCGTGGCCGGTTTCGGTGTTGGCGGGACCGCGATGACCATCCTCGTTTGTGCCGTCGGCGCGTTCAGCCTCGCCGAGTGCCTCTTCGACGCGGTGCAGGGCCCGCTCGTCTCCGACCTGGCCCGCACCGACCTGATGGGCCGGTACTTCGCTGTGATGGGCTTCTCGTGGCAGTTCGGCTTCATCGTTGGTCCGGCGGTCGGCGCGCTCCTCCTCGCCGCCGCGCCGATCGGCCTATGGCTTGCCGCGGCGGCGATATGCGTGGGTGGCAGCGCGTACTCCCTGGTCCTGGATCGCCGCCTGCCGGAGCATGTACGCCGGACGCCGCGCGTTGCGGTATCGTAACCACGGTTACCTGGACGATGGAGCGACCGAAGGACATGCGATGGCCGCAGGCGGGCAATCCGGCAGGTGGGTTCTGCTCTCCTACCGGCTGCCCCGCGAGCCGTCCACGCCGAGGATCGCGGTGTGGCGCAAGCTGGAGCGGCTCGGGGTGGCTCGCCTCGGGGACGGCCTGGTTGGGCTCCCGGCCGACGCCCGCACCCGGGAACAGTTCGACTGGCTCGCCCAGGAAATCCTCGAGGCGGGCGGCAGCGCCACCGTGTGGCTCGGCGCACCGGTCAGCAACATCGACGAGCAGGCGATTGCCGACGGCATGCGCGCCGCCCGCGCCGCCGAATATGAGGACGTGATCGCGCAGGCCCAGACCGTAGCCGGCGGGGATGAGGCGGACCGAGCCGTTCGAAGACTGCGCGGTGAACTTCACCGCATAGCCCGCCGTGACTTCTTTCCGCCCCCCGAGCGCGATCGGGCCCACGGCGCCGTCGAGGCGCTCGCCGAACAGCCGGCGAGGTCACGATGAGGTGGGCTACCCGGCCGGGTGTTCACATCGACCGCGCGGCCTGTGCATGGTTGATCCGGCGCCATATCGACCCCGAAGCCCGATTCGTGTTCGTCGAAGACGTCGCCGAGGCGCCGGCGGGCGCGATCTGCTTCGACATCCCGGGCGCCACACTCGGTCACCGCGACGGCGAGTGTAGCTTCGAGACGATGCTGCGCGAGTACGAGCTGACCGACCCCATCCTGTGGCGGATGGCGCACGCCGTACACGAAGCGGACTTAAGCGACGAACGGCACGACGCGCCCGAAGCCGCAGGGTTGGATGTGCTCGTACGCGGGCTGGCGCTACTCGGCGATGACGAGCGGACGCTCGCAGTCACCGCCGTGCTGTTTGACGGGCTGTACGAGTACCACCGGCAGGCGATCCTGCTCGGCCATGAACCGGCATGACGGCGCTGATAGGGTGGCCGGCGTGAATGGCACCACCCCGCAGGCGCCGGTGCTCACTTTCGTCGTGCCGGTCCACGGGGTGGCGAGGTACCTCTACCACTGCCTTGATTCGATCATCTTCGGGCTGTCCGACGAAGAAGGGTCGCGGATCGAGATCATCGCGGTCGACGACGCCTCGCCCGACGCATGCGGCGAGATGCTCGAGGCGTACGCCGCACGAGATACACGCGTCACGGTGCTACACCTGGAACGGAACGTGGGATTGGGCCTGGCCCGAAACGCTGGCCTGGAGCCGGCGACCGGAGCGTACGTGTGGTTCGTCGACGGCGATGACTGGCTGCCACCGGGCTCCGTGCGCGCGGTGCTGGATCGACTCCGCCAGGCGCGGCCGGACGTGCTGCTGGTGGATCACCTCAAGGTGCACGAGGACGGAACGCTCGACGCCGACGCCAGCAGCCGCCTATTGAGTGACGTGCCGGACGTGGTGACGCTGGCGGCGCGCCCGGAGCTGCTGCGCCTGCGGCACGCCGCCTGGAACAAGGTCATCCGGCGGGAGTTCCTCACCGGGTTAGGTCTGCGATTCTTCCCCGGCTGGTACGAGGACGTCCCGTTCAGCCACCCGATGCTCATCGCCGCCGAACGCATCGCCGTCCTGGATCAGGTCTGCTACTACTACCGGCAGGGCCGGGCCGGCGCGATCACCGCGACCGGCGGTGCGCGTCACTTCGAAGTTTTCGACCAGTACGAGCGCCTTCTCGACTGGGTCTCGCGGCACACCCCGGACGTCGCACTGCGGGCCGAGATCTTCACGCAGATGGTCAACCACTATCTCGTTGTGGCGGGCAGCGAGGAGAGACTGGATCCCACCCAGCGTAGAGAGTTCCTCCGGCGGGCCAGCGAGCACTTTCGGCGATACCTGCCGGCGAGCGGTTACTCGCTGCCCCGAGGGGTGACCGGACTCAAGCACCGCCTGCTTCGCGGCAACCACTACGCCCTCTACCTCGCTCTGCGCCTGATCTACCGGGCGTCCAACCGGCTCCGCGGCGCCGACCGCCTCCGCCGCCGCCGGGTCGGGGCGCATCCGGCACCGTCCGTGGCATCGGAACAGCCCGTCAGCGGACCGCGATAGACTTCAACGTCTGGTCCACGCGAACGGTGTGGCCGAGTCGATCGAGGGGCGCGATGGCGACTATCAAGATCGGGCCGCACCTCGTCGGCCCCGGTGAGCGGCCGTTCATCGTGGCCGAGATGTCGGGAAACCACAACGGCGAGCTGGACCGCGCGCTCGCGATCGTCGATGCCGTGGCACAGAGCGGCGCGCACGCCCTCAAGCTCCAGACCTACACCGCCGACACGATCACCATCGATGTCGACACGCCAGCCTTTCGCATCTCGTCGAGCCACGACCTCTGGGGCGGCGAACGGCTCTACCAGCTTTATGAGCGAGCGCATCTTCCGTACGAGTGGCATCGTCCGATTTTCGAGCGGGCACACCAGCACGGCCTGACGATCTTCTCGGCGCCGTTCGATGCCACCGCGGTGGCGCTGCTGGAACAGCTCGGCACGCCGGCCTACAAGATCGCCTCGTCCGAGCTGGTGGACCTTCCGCTCATCCGCCTGGTGGCGAAGACCGGCAAGCCGCTCATCCTCTCCACCGGCATGGCCAGCGTGAGTGAGATCGACGCCGCGGTCTCGACCGCACGCGACCATGGCGCCGAATCGATCATCCTGCTCGCCTGCACCGCGGCCTACCCGGCCCCGCCGGAGGACAGCAATCTCAACCGACTGCCCGTGCTGGCACAGACCTTCGGCGTGCCCGTGGGCCTCTCCGATCATTCGCCCGGCATCGGCGTCGCGGTGGCTTCCGTTGCGCTCGGCGCCTGCCTGATCGAGAAGCACGTCACGCTCGATCGAGGGGACGGCGGCGTCGACTCCGCGTTCTCGCTGCAGCCGGAGGAGCTCACCGCACTGGCCACCGAGTCCGAGCGGGCCTGGCAGGCAATGGGCACCACCAAGATCGGGCCAACGCCGGCCGAGCGCGAGGGCCTGCGGTTTCGCCGCTCACTCTTCGTAGTCGACGATGTCCGGTCCGGGGACAGGGTCACCGCGGCCAATGTCCGGTCCATCCGCCCGGCGGGCGGGCTCCCGCCGGGCGAGCTTGATCGCGTTCTGGGCCGAACCTTCACCCAGGATGTGGTCCGCGGTACGCCATTGACCTGGGAATTGATCTGACGCTCGTCCGGCGAGGCTCCAGAGGCGCGGATCCTCGACCATCGTCGTCTGGACAGGCTCTGTGGCCTGCTATTGTTCTGCCGGGCCAATCCTCAGGGTGCGGCCCGGCTCATAGGATCCTTGTGCCGGCAGAACCGTGGGGAGAAGGCAATTGAGTTCTTTGAATGGTTCGTCCATCCTGATCACCGGAGGGACGGGGTCGTTCGGGAAGGCATTCCTCCGACATGTGCTCGACGAGCAGAACCCGGGCCGCGTGGTGGTGTTCTCCCGGGATGAACTCAAGCAGTACGAGATGCGCCAGAGGTTTGGCGACGATCCCAGGCTGCGGTGGTTCATCGGCGACGTCCGCGACCGGCACCGCCTGACCCGCGCCATGCACGGCATCGACTTCGTCGTGCACGCCGCCGCGCTCAAGCAGGTGGACACGGCCGAGTACAACCCCTCGGAGTACATAGCGACCAACATCACCGGTTCGCAGCACGTGGCGGACGTCGCCATCGACAGCGGCGTACAGAAGGTCATCGCGCTCTCCACCGACAAGGCCTCCAGCCCGATCAACCTGTACGGCGCGACCAAGCTCGTTGGCGACAAGCTCTTCATCTCGGCCAACCACTACGCCGCGCACCACCCGACCCGATTCGCGGTCGTTCGCTACGGCAACGTCATCGGCAGCCGCGGCTCCGTCGTGCCGCTGTTCCGGCGGCTCGCCGCCGAAGGAAAGAGCCTGCCCATCACCGACAAGCGGATGACACGGTTCTGGATCACGCTCGACCAGGCCGTGCAGTTTGTCATCGACTCGTTCGCCCAGATGCAGGGCGGCGAGCTCTTCGTCCCTCGCATCCCGAGCATGCGAATCCTCGATCTCGTCGAGGCCGTGGCGCCTGATGCGGTCACCCACGAGATCGGCATCCGACCCGGGGAGAAGCTGCACGAGGAGATGATCGCGGCGGACGACAGCCGGCGCACGCTGCGCGCGGAGGGCCGCTTCATCGTGCAGCCGACGATCGCCACCTGGGGTTACCAGCCGCCGAAGGGCTGCGACCCGGTGACCGACGGCTTCGCCTACCGATCGGACACCAATGATCAGTGGCTGACAGTGGAGCAGCTGCGCGCCCTGGTCGCGGACCCCGCATAAGGATGCCGATGCTCCCATACGGCTTTCAGTCGATCAACGATGACGATATCGCCGCGGTGGCAGCGACGTTGCGTAGTGACTGGTTGACCACCGGCCCGGAGGTGACCGCCTTCGAGGACGAACTGGCCAACTGGACAGGCGGTGTCGGCTGCGCCGCGGTCTCGAACGGAACCGCCGCACTTCACGTCGCCTACGCGGCGGCGGGTCTCGGCCGGGGCGACGAGATCGTGGTCTCGCCGATGACCTTCGTCGCGACCGCGGCCACGGCGATCGCGCTGGGGGCCGACGTGACCTTCGCCGACGTGGAGGACGAGACCGCGAACCTCGATCCGGCGGCGGTGCAGGCGGCGATGACCCCGCGGACCCGCGCGGTTACCGCGGTGGACTTCGCCGGTCACCCGGCGGACTACGACGCGATCCGCGAAGCGACCGCAGGCACCGACGCCGTCATCGTCGGCGACGCCGCCCACGCCATCGGCGCGCGCTACAAGGACCGGCCGATCGGTTCTGTCGCGGACGTGACCACGTTCTCCTTCTTTCCGACCAAGAACCTCACCACGGCCGAGGGTGGCGCGGTCGCCGCCGTCGACCCAGCGGTCCTCGCCCGCGCACGCCGCTTCCGCAGTCAGGGCCTCGTGCGCGACCCGGCGGAGCAGCGCTGGCCGGACGAGGGCGGATGGCACCAGGAGGTGCACGAGCTCGGGCTGAACTACCGGCTGCCCGACGTCCTCTGCGCGTTGGGGCGCAGCCAACTGGGTCGGCTTGGCGACTTCCTCGCCAAGCGTGCGGCCATCGTCGCGCGCTACGACGAGGCGCTGGCCGACCTGGACGGGGTGAGGATTCCTGGGCGCCATTCCTGGGCGCAGCCGGCCCGGCACCTCTACCCGGTGCGCATCCTGGATGGGCGGCGTCGCGAGGTGTACGACCGCATGCGCACGGCCGGCATCGGCGTTCAGGTCAACTACATCCCCGTCTATTGGCACCCGTACTTCGCCGACCGCGGCTATCGCCGCGGGCTATGTCCGGTCGCCGAGGCGTTCTACGCCGAAGAGTTGTCACTCCCCCTCTTCCCCGACCTGACCGAGGCTGATCAGGAACGGGTGATCGACGCGTTGCGCGCGGCGCTGCGCACGACCCCCACTCTCACCGGCTCACGTGCCGCTGGTGTGCCGAGCGCTTGATGGGATCGCATGGATGCACCACGCTAACCATTTTTACGGCCATGCCCACGTCCTGGCCCGCTACTGCGGGCTCGATGACGAGAACCCGCCGCGCATCGATGGATATGTGCAGCACGGTTGGAACATCGGGGACGGCCTAGCCCCGGGAACGCCGTACGTCGCTGGCAGCCCGATCTTCGTCTGGTCCGAGCAGACCCGGCGCCGAGCCTGGTCGCTCGGACGTCGCAACGTCGTCGTCACCGGCGCACCCTTCATCTATCTGCTCGCGCACGAGTCGGCGACGCCGCCCGCGGAGCAGCGGGACGGCACGATCTGGTATCCGTTCCACGGTTGGGAGGGTCAGCACGTTCGCGGCGACCACGACGATCTGATCGCCGAGATCAAGGCGACCGAGCCGGGGCCGGTCACCGTGTGCCTGTACTGGCAGGAGTTCCGGACCAAACGAATCCGGCGGCTCTATGAGCGGGCCGGCTTCCGAGTGATCTGCCATGGCTACCGCGGACACTGGTGGCAGGACACCGACACGAAGTTTCTCGATAAGCAGTTAGCCGAGCTTCGCGCCCACAAACGGGTCGCGTCGAATCGACTGAGCAGCGCCGTATTCTTCGGCATCGCCGCCGGCTGCGCCCCCGCGGTCTACGGGGATCCGATGGTGCTCACCGACGAAGACCCTACCTTCGGCGGGGTCGCTCGAATCCGGCGTCAGTGGCCACAGCTGCACGGACCCCAGGTCGATCTGGCCGTGGCGCAGGACATCGCACGAGCCGAGCTGGGCAGCGACCACCGCTGTACTCCCGAAGAGCTGCGGGAGTTGACGGGGTGGGCGCGCCATCAGGAGGTAGGCGTTGAGAGCTGACACGATGGGCGCGAAACACCTGGAGCTGCCGGGGGGCGAGATGCTCACGTGGTCCGACCAACCCGTCGACCACGCCGCCGGCGACGGCCACGCCCTGGCCGCGCTGGCCGAGCACGCCGTCCCCAAGGGCGCCCGGGTCCTGCTCGCCGGGCATCACGACCTCGCGGTCGTCGACCTACTGCTGGCTCGCGAGGCCGACCTGACGTGCCTCGTGCGCGGCTACTCCGACGGTGAGAAGCTGTCGGCCCGGGCGGGCGGTACCGGCATGCGCGTCATCGTTGGTAGCCTCGCCACGCTGGAGTCGGACGCACGCTTTGACGCAGTCCTCGCGCTTTCGGGCCTGCCCGGAATCGGGTCGACCGAGGGCGCCCAGCTCGACTGGGACGCCACCCTCGCCCGCCTCGCCCGCGCGGTGCGCCCCGATGGGGTCCTGATGATCCGGCTCGACAATCCGATGGGGCTGAATCGGATCGTCGAGATGAACCCGTGGTACGCCGCCCGCTCCGACTCGGCCTGGGCCGTCACCGGCGCGCTCGACAGCAGCCAGCCGGTCAACCTCGATCAACTCAGGGCGCACCTGTCCACGGTCGGTCTCGGCTCGACCGCTCTCTTCGCCGCGTACCCTCGGCCGGACCAGGCCAGCACACTGGTGGCGGTCGAGGAACTGGATCGCTCCCCAGATTCCGGACTGCTCGACGGGTTCCTACACCGTACGTGCATCGAGGGGTTCGTCGGCGAGACCGTTCTTCGCGACCCCGCCCGCTTAGCGGTCGACGCCCTGCACGCGGGGCTGGGGTCCGGCCTGGCCCCGGCGTGGGTGGCGATCGCCAGCGGGTCATCGATACCGAACTCGTCCGAACTCCCCATCGCATTGTTTGAGACCGGCGCGCCGCGCGGGTCGTCCGCCGCCCTGGTCGAGGTGATGCCGGACCTCGATCGGTGGCGCTGGCACGCACGAGGTCTCACTCCCCCCGTCAAGCCGCAGCGCGGCTCAACGAAGCGGGACACGGCGGATGCCGTCATCGGCCCGCATCGGGACCTGTCGCGGCTGATCGGCCCGGTGCCGGCCGGCCGGTTGCTGCGCACGGTGCTTCTGGACGCATGCCTTCGGCGCGATCTTGACGCCGTGCGCACCCTGCTGTCAGGCTATGCCGATTGGCTCACGACCCACGCGGACAGCGAGGGCCGTCTGGCCGGGGAGTTCGCCCTCGCCACGCTGGACAATGTCATCATCAACGGGACCAACCTCGCCGTGCTTGACCCGACCTGGCAGGCCGTCGAGCGCGTCCACTCCGATCGCGTCCTCGCCCGAGGGCTGTGGCTCTTCGCCTCCGAGCTACTCACGGGCGGTTACGCCAATCCATGGCCGTCCACTATGGATATCAGCGGCCTCACGGTGGTGCTCGGCGGTCTCGCCGGCCGCAGTCTCGACCGGGCAGTTGTCGCGTCGGCCATTGACGCCGAGGCCACAGTTCGATCGGCGATGCGCGGCCTGAACAGCACCGGTCGGGCCGCGCTCGCGGCCGGCCTGCGTACGCTGGATTCGACCTCACCACCGTCACATCTGGACAGTTACCAGCAGCTTCGTGAGGCCTGGACGCGGCAGCACGATGAGCTGGTCCACCTGCGGGAAAAGATGGACTGGACCGAACAGATGCTCAACTCACGCGAGGGGGCGCTGCGGCGGGCGAACCTCACCATCAGCCTGTCGAGCGGATCAGTCGGCTACCGAGTCGGCTTCCTCATCCTCTACACCGGACGCATGGTCAAGCGCATGGGCCACAGGGCGGCCCGATTGATGCGTTCACGGGGGGACGCGGAGGAGATGCAGTGACCAGGATCGTGGGCGTGGTGCAGGCGCGAATGGGTTCGACCCGACTGCCCGGCAAGGTGCTCCGCCCGCTCGCCGGGCGCAGCGTGTTGGGGCGCGTGGTGCGCGCGGCCCGCGAGAGCGGCGCAATCGATGACGTCGTGGTCGCGACCACGCTCGACTCGCTTGACGACGCGGTCGTGGAGGAGTGCGATCGGCTGGGCGTCGCGTGCCACCGAGGCTCCACTGACGACGTGCTGAGCCGCTTCATCGGAGCGCTGCATAAGCATCCCGCCGACGCGGTCATGCGTTTCACGGCCGACTGCCCACTCCTGGATCCGGAGATCGTCGCCCTTGTTGCCAGGGTCTTCCGGGCGGTGCCGGGCCTCGACTATGTGAGCACGTCGATCGCGCGTACCCTGCCCCGCGGACTCGACGTCGAGGTGATCGGCGCACCCGCCCTGCGTACCCTCGACAACATCGCGATCGGGCACCACCGCGTCCACGTCACCTCGTACGCTTACACCCACCCTGAGGTCTTCCGCGCACTCGGCGTGACCCTGACTCCAGACCGGTCGGCGCTCCGCCTCACCCTGGACACCGAGGAGGATTGGAGCCTCATGACGGCGGTCGTCGAAGAGTTCGGCGACGCGTGCGTCCCCGTGGCGAAACTCTCCGCCTGGCTACAGGCCCGCCCCGACGTACGGGAGCTGAACTCGGCCGTACGTCAGAAGGCGCTGGAGGAATCCTGACCGGGGCACGAGTGGGCCTGCGCTGCGACGCCGGCGCGACAACGGGCGTCGGTCACCTGGTCCGGTGCACAGCGTTGGCTGAGGAGCTGGTGGCGCGCGGCGCCCAGGCGGACTTCTTCGGTTCGATCGACGCGATCCCGTGGGCGGCGCGACAGCTGCAGAAACGAGGGCTGGTGATGCATGACGCCCCCACCAAATCCCACGGCCTGGTCGAGGCGGCCCGTCGGCACCAGCTCGACGCGATGGTCCTCGACTCCTATGATGTGGACCCTGCGACAGCGGGCGCACTGCGGGACGCGGGCATAGTCACCCTCGCCATCATCGACGGGGAGACGCGCGGCCAGGTCGCGGACATCTACCTGGACCAGAACTTCGGCGCTCAGGCGCCGCCGGGCATGTCGCCGCCCGGCGTCCTCCTCGCGGGCGCGCCGTATGCGCTGCTGCGCCGAGCCATCGTGGCGGCCCGGCCCGCGACTCCGCGGCCGGCGACGTCTGTCGATCAGCCGCACGTGCTCGCCTTCTTCGGCGGCACCGACGCCCTCGGCGCGGCACCAATCCTGACCCGACTCCTGCTCTCCACCGGTCGCCCGGTCCGCGCGACGGTGGTGGCCGGAGGGCCGACGGCGGCGGCCCAGCTGTCCGCTCTCGAGCCGGGACCGGATCAATCCGTCCGGCAGATCGCACCCACGGACGAACTGCCGACACTCATCGCCGGAGCGGACGTCGTCATCAGCGCCGCCGGGACCTCAACCTGGGAGCTGTGCTGCCTGGGAGCGACCACCGCGTTGGTGAGCGTGGTCGACAATCAGGACGCGGCGTACGGCCGCGTGATCGCGAACGGTCTCGCGGCCGGCCTCGGCCACCTGAGCGACCTCGGCGGTGAGGGGCCTACCGCGCAAGTGGCTCGCGAGGGGGCGGTGCGGACGCTCGCCGAACTGCTCGAGTCACCTGAGCGCCGAGCGGTCCTCGCGACCAAGGCTTGGTCCACAGTGGATGGGCTCGGCTGCAGCCGGGTGGCCGACGTTATGTTGCGCGAAGTGCGGCGGTCCAGAGGTCTGAACACGGCCGAGGCTGGATCGGAGTTGCACTACTCCGAGTAGCGCGCTCCCCCGCGCAGGCGCTTACGTTCAGTAGTCGACGTGTTTTGCTTGCACCGGTGTGTCGCAGCCACGTGGCGAAGTGCCGCGCGAACCTTCATTCGGTGGCCATATGGTGGGGCGATGGTGGCCTCGATAACGCGAGCGCAGACGCTCAGCTTTCGGGTGCGGGCCCAGGAGTTGGACCGTCCCCGCGCTCAGGTGAACGACGCGCGCATCCTGGACATCGGCGTGCAGGACACCGGCCCGGACGGCGGATTGTGGGCGCTGGAGATCCGCGGGGTGGACGCGTCGAAGCTGTCCATCCGCGAACTCGCGATGGTCTGGACCGTCCGAGGTGCGCCGCACCTGTATCGCCGGACGGACCTGTCCCGCGTCGCCGTCGCCGTCGAACCGTTCTCCGACGCCGACGCCGGGAAACGGATCTTCGATGCGGCTCGGCCGCTCAAGGCAGCCGGCATCGGCAACATGGAGGCACTCGACGCCGTCGCCGCGGCCATGCGATCGGTGGTGACCAAGCCCATGGTCAAGGGCGAGGTATCCACGCTCATGACCGCGCGGATGGACGCGCCGTACCTCCGATTCTGCCGATCCTGCAACGCGACACACCTGTATGAGATGACGTTCCGCCTGGCGGCCCTACGGGCCGGGCTGGAGTTGCGACCCGACACGTCACCACCGGTGCTGCAACGCATTCCCGCCTTCAAGCGGGCGACGAAGGCCCCGGGGCAGTTCGACGTGGTGCGGGCGTATCTTCGCCTGCTCGGACCGGCGGCGCCGAAACACGTTGCCGAGTTTCTCGACGCGCCTCTGAAGGATGTGAAGGAGCGGTGGCCGCCCGACGCCACCGAGGTGTCGGTCGACGGCGAGAAGCGTTGGCTGCTGTCCGAGGACGCGGACCGAATCGATGGCGAACCGGCGCGGACGACGCGGCTGCTCGGACCGTACGACCTGTTCCTGCAGGCGAGGGACCGACCGCTGATCGTGACCGATCCGGCCCGGGCGAAGGCTCTGTGGCCGGTGCTCGGCCGTCCCGGCGCGGTGCTGATCGACGGTGAGATCGGCGGCCTTTGGCGCCCGCGGACATCCGGTGGGAAGCTCACCGTCCGGGTCGAGCCGTGGGCGAGGGCGTCTGCCGCGACCAAGTCCGCGATCGGCGAGCAGGCCGAGCGGCTCGCGGCGTTCAGGCGGGTGGCGCTGTCCAGGGTCGACATGCAGACCTAGCCGATGATCACCGGTTCATGCTGTATCCCGGCGTGCACCAGAAACCGGTGATCAATGATTAGGGCGCCATCGGGCATGCTTGGTCGGCTGCGGTCCTTCGCGAATGAGCTGCAGCCTCGGGCGAGGTCCGTCGGTGCGCCCAGTCGGGGGCTTAGCGCGACCGGCCCGAAACTGCGGCGGCCACTCGGCTCCTGGTCCCACAAACTCCTGCTCGGCGGCGGCGTGCAGCGTCCACTGTGGGTCGTAAAGGTGAGGACGTCCGAGGGCTATCAGGTCGGCCCGGCCGGCCAGCAACAAGGAGTTGACGTCGTCATACGACGAGATGGCGCCCACGGCGATCACCGCGACCCCAAGATCTCGGCCCACATCGTTGCGGATCCGGTCCGCGTATGGCGTCTGATAACTCCGGCCGAATGCGGGTCGCTCGGACTTGACGACTTGGCCCGTCGACACATTGATGGCGTCGGCGCCGTGCTCGGCGAACGCGCGGGCGATCACGACCGCCTCCTCGACGTCGTTGCCTCCCTCGAACCAGTCTGTGGCCGAGATGCGCACGCTGATCGGCCGCTCCCCCGGCCACACGCCGCGAATGGCGTTGAAGACCTCCAGCGGATAGCGGAGCCGGTTCTCAATCGGACCGCCATAGCGGTCGTCGCGCACATTGGACAGTGGGGACAGGAATGAGGACAGCAGGTAGCCGTGCGCGCAGTGAAGCTCCAGCAGGTCGAAGCCGGCCCGGGCCGCCGCCCCCGCCGCTGCGACGAACTCCTCCTTGATCGACGCCATCTCGTCGACCGTGAGCGACCGCGGCGTCTGATTGGCAGGCGAGTATTCGAGCGGGGACGGCCCCACGACCTCCCAGTTCCCATCCGGAAGGGGCTCGTCCATGCCCTGCCACATGAGCTTGGTGGATCCCTTTCGGCCCGAGTGTCCAAGCTGGATTCCCACCTTCGCCGTGGTGGCACCGTGCGCGAACTCGACGACGCGGGCCCACGACTCCTCCTGCGCCGGCGTGTAGATGCCGGTGCAGCCGGGCGTGATGCGGCCGGTCGGCGACACGCAGACCATCTCCGTCATCACCAGCGCCGCGCCGCCCAGGGCTTTGCTCCCCAGGTGCACGAGGTGGAAGTCGCCCGGCACCCCGTCGACTGCCGAGTACATGTCCATCGCGGAGACGACGATCCGATTCTTCAAATCCAGTCGGCCGAGCCGGAAGGGTTGGAACATCGGTGGACGCGAGGCGGCCGCGGTTGCGGGGATCACCCCGCGCCGAACCTCGTGGTCGGCGAACCAGTCGTCCAACGTGGTCATGAACTCCGGATCGCGCAGGCGCAGGTTGTCGTACGTGATGCGCCGGCTCCGGGTCATGATGTTGAAGGCGAATTGAGCCGGCTTCTGGTGCACGTAGTGGCCAATGTTCTCGAACCACTCAAGGCTCGCCTGCGCGGCACGTTGCGTCGACAGCACGACGGGACGCCGTTCGTCCTCGTACGCCGCGAGCGCGGTGCCCACATCGCCGTGTTCGTGCAGGCAGGCGGCGAGGGCCAGCGCATCCTCCATCGCGAGCTTCGTGCCCGATCCGATCGAGAAGTGGGCCGTGTGAGCGGCGTCGCCGAGCAGCACCACGTTGTCGTGGCGCCAACTCTCGTTGCGTACGGTGGCAAAGCTCTGCCACTTCGAGTTGTTCGCGAGCACCTTGTGCGAACCGAGAATGTCGGCGAAGATCTCCCGGATGACGTCGATCGAGTCCTAGTCGCTCACACCCGGGGGGAACTCCTGCGCGGCAGCGGCACCGCTGTTGCTGCGTTGATCGCCTCCGGCGAAGCCAGCCTTGTGCCAGACGTCGTCGTGCATCTCGACGATGAATGTGCTCGCGCTCGCATCGTACGGGTAGCCATGGATCTGCATGATCCCGAACGGCGTCTCGTAGATGTAGAACTTAAAGGCGTCGAAGACCAGGTCTGTGCCGAGCCAGATGTACTTGTTGCGCCGGGCCTCGACCGTCGGCTTGAAGATCTCGGCGAATCGAGCGCGGACGGTCGAATTCGCCCCGTCGGCCGCAACCACCAGATCGTGGTCGCGGCGAAGCGTCTCGGGATCCGGCGCCTCGGTCCGGTAATGCACCCGCACGCCGAGCTCGGCGCAGCGCTGCTCCAGGATTCGCAACAGCTCGGTCCGGCTCATCGCCGCGAACCCTTGTCCGCCGGTCGTTGTCACGGTGCCGCGGAAGTGCACATCGATGTCGTCCCAGCGGGCGAAGTGCTCGGCCATCCGCGAGTAGACGACCGTGTCGGCGTGCTCGATGCCGCCCAGAGTCTCGTCGCTGAGCACCACGCCGAAGCCGAACGTGTCGTCCGGAGCGTTGCGCTCCCACACGGTCACGTCGTGGTCGGCGTTCATCGCCTTGACCAGGGACGCGAGGTAGAGGCCGCCGGGTCCGCCACCTATCGTCGCGATCCGCACGCTCGCCTCATTGCGTCTCGCGCAGCTGGAACCGCTGGAGCTTGCCGGTCGCGGTCCGAGGCAGCGAGTCGGCGAACTCGATGACCCTCGGATACTTGTACGGCGCGATGAGCTCCTTCACGAAGTCCTGCAACTCGGCGACCTTCGCCGCGTCGCCGACCACGCCATCGCGAAGCACGACCACCGCGAGGACGACCATCCCGCGATCCTCATCGGGGCGACCAACCACGCCACACTCCGCGACGTCCGGGTGCTGCTCGAGCGCCCACTCCACCTCGGGCGGGCCGATGTTCTGGCCCGCCGTGATGATCATGTCGTCGCTGCGCGCCTGGTACCAGAGGTAGCCGTCGTCGTCGCGGATGTAGGTGTCGCCGGTGACGTTCCAGCCATGCTGCACATAGGACTTCTGGCGTTCGTCGGCAAGGTACCGACACCCGGTCGGACCAATGACGGCCAGGCGACCCGGCGTGCCGTCGGGCACCGGTTGCCCGTCGGCGTCGAGTACGGCGGTCTCGTAGCCAGGTACCGCGCGGCCCGTGGAACCCGGACGGATGTCATCATCGGCCGCCGAAACGAAGATATGCAGCATCTCCGTCGTACCAAGCCCATCGATGATGCGAATGCCGGTGGTCGCGAGAAACTCCTCCCACACCGGCTTCGGCAGGTGTTCACCCGCCGACACGGCGCGCCGCAGGCCGCTGAGTTTGGCGCCCTTGCCGGCGCGCAGCATCGCCCTGTACGCGGTCGGTGCGGTGAACAGCACCGTCGCGCCGTGGGTCTGGACCGCGTCGGCGAGCTCGGGCGGCGTCGCCCGCTCGAGCAACAACGTCGATGCGCCGGTGCGGAGTGGAAACACGACGAGGCCGCCGAGCCCGAACGTGAAGGCCAGCGGCGGCGAGCCGGTGAAGACGTCCGTCGCCTCCGGCTTGAGGATGCGGGCGGAGAAGGTGTCGGCGATGGCGAGCACGTCGCGGTGGAAGTGCATCGTTACCTTCGGAGTTCCCGTGGTGCCCGAGGTCGCGGCGAGCAGCGCGACGTCGTCGGCCGCGGTGTCGACGCTCGAGAAGGTGGCGTCCTTGCCGTCGCAACGGCGTATCAGATCGGTCTCGTCAACACCGCCATATGTGACGAGCGGGACGCCGGCCGCGGCGGCGGCGAGGTCGTCGACGATTCGGTGATCGCACAACAGGATGGTCGACCCGGTGAGCCCGATGACCGTCTGGAGCTCCGCCTTGCGCAGCAACGGCATTGTCGTGACGACGACGCCGCCGGCCTTCAGCACGCCGAACCAGCACGCGACGAGCCAGGGATTGTTCGGCCCACGTAGGAGCACCCGCTGGCCCGTGATCAGTCCGAGGTCGCCGGTCAGTACGTGCGCCACCTGGTTGGCGCGGGCGAGCAGGTCGCCGTAGGTCCAGGTCTCGGTCGGTGAGCGCAGGCACGGGCGGTCGGCGCCGCGTGTGCGTACCGTCTCATCAAGGAGTTCGACGGCGCAGTTGAGGCGCTCGGGGTAGCCGAGCGCGCTTGAGGTCAGTCGCGGCCACTGATCCGGCGGTGGGAGGTTGTCCCGACAGAACGTGTCGAGATGGGCAGAGGGTGACAACTCCACGGTTCACCGTATGCCTTCCCCATGACGACAGTCAAGGTCACGACATACGAGTAGTGTGAACGTGTGACGGCGATCGGTGACGTCCAGCCTCGCGAACTCATCGTCACCATGTACGGCCTGTACGCACGGGCGGAGCGCAACTGGCTGTCGGTGGCGTCACTTATCCGGCTGATGAGCGAGCTCGGCGTCGATGCGCCGGCGGTCCGGTCGTCGGTGTCACGGCTCAAGCGGCGCGACACGCTCCGCAGCCTTCCCGTCGATGGCGAAGTGGGGTACGCGCTCTCCCCGGCGGCGGTGACGATCCTGCGCGAGGGCGATGCCCGTATCTTCGACCGCCAGCGCGCCACCCTCGAAGACGGCTGGGTGCTGTTGGCGTTCTCGGTGCCGGAGCGCGAACGGGACCGCCGGCACGAGCTGCGGACGTGCCTCACCCGACTGGGCTTCGGCACGGTCGCACCCGGTGTCTGGGTGGCACCGGGAAATCTCGCCCAGGAGGCGCTGGACGTGCTCGCTCACCGCGGACTTGACTCCTATGTGGAGATGTTCCGTGGCAATCACCTCGCGCATGGTCACGTGAAGTCGAAGGTGCGCCAGTGGTGGGACTTCGCGGAGGTTTCGGCGCGTTACGCCTCGTTCATCGCCGCGTACCGGCCGGTGGCTCGGCGGTGGACGGCGCGCACGATCGGCGACCGGGCGGCGTTTCGCGAGTATGTTCCGATGCTGACTGGGTGGCGCCGACTGCCCTACCTGGATCCCGGTCTCCCACTGGAGCTGCTGCCGGCCCGCTGGAACGGCGTGACCGCCGGTGCGTTGTTCGCCGAGCTCAGCGCATTGCTGCGGGAACCGGCCCGGCGCCACGCCGGATGTGTGATCCACCGCGATCCCAACTTCCTAGATCCATCCCGTTCGATAGCGTGACTGAATGAGGTACGGAGCGCACCTTCCACTGATCGACTTTGATGGCCGGGGCTGGCGGCCAGGCGACCTGGCGTCCTACACGGATTCGGCACGCCAACTTGGCTACGGCTACATCACCGCCAACGACCACCTTGTGTTTCAGCGGCCGTGGCTGGACGGCTTCGTTGCGCTGGCCAGTGTTCTCGAGCGCTCCGGCGATTTGCAGCTCGCGACCACGGTATCCCTTCCCGTCGTCCGCGGACCCTCGGCGCTGGCCAAGGCGGCGGCCGCGCTGGACATCATCAGCGGCGGCCGGCTCATTCTTGGAGTTGGACCAGGCTCCTCGATGCAGGACTACGAGAGTGCGGGCGTCAGCTTCGATCAGCGCTGGCCGCGTCTCGACGAATCGATCCGCGTCCTCCGATCTCACCTGACGAATGGCGCGCCAGCGTTCGACGGCCGCTTCTATTCCAGCAATCCTGCGCTGGAACCGCGACCGATGCGTGTGGATGGACCACCGATCTGGATCGGCAGCTGGGGTTCGGATGCAGGTCTCCGCCGAGTCGCGCGACTGGCCGATGGCTGGCTCGCCTCCGCGTACAATCTAACGCCCGCGCAGACGAACGCGGCCCGATTCAAACTCGGCAAGGCGTTGGCCTCTGCCGGAAAGGATCTCGCCGGCTTTCCGTGTTCGTTGGCGACCATGTGGACGTTCGTCACCGAGGACCAGCGTACGCGCGACACGTATCTGTCCACGGTCGCGCGCATGCTCAATCGTCCGTCGGACCAGCTGAGTGGACAGGTGCTTGTCGGGCCCGCCGAGGACTGCGCCGCGACCTTGCGCGCGTACAGGGATGCCGGAATTGACAACGTCTTTGTGTGGCCTCTCGCTGACGCCGAGCACCAGCTCGAGCGCGTCATGTGTGACGTCGCGCCACTCGTGTAACTTGCGTCCCGCCCTCCCCCGCCCGAGACTCGGCGAACGGCGCGTCTTGCGTTGATTGCTCATGGCAATCCGATAGTATCGATATTGCCAGGTCACGTCCGCCGTGCCCGAGGAGTGAATCATGAGCCCAGCCGAGTATCCGATTTCCGTGCGAGCCCGCTTTGACCAGCCCAACCGCTGGCTATGGCTGGTCAAGTGGTTGCTGCTGATCCCGCACTTCATCATTCTTGCTTTCCTCTGGCTCGCGTTCGTGATCGTCACTGTGATCGCCTTCTTCGCAATCCTCTTCACGACCAGGTATCCGCAGGGGTTGTTCGACTTCAACGTCGGAGTGCTTCGGTGGTCTTGGCGGGTGGGGTATTACGGCTATTCAGCGCTGGCCACGGACCGGTACCCGCCGTTCACTCTCGCCGATGTCCCGGACTATCCCGCGCGTTTGGCGGTCGGCTATCCGCAGCAGCTCAACCGCTGGCTGCCGTTGGTCAAATGGCTGCTCGCGCTGCCGCATTACCTCATCGTCGGCGCGCTCGTCGGCTCGGGTTATGCCGTCGCGTCCGACATGGACAATGGTCGTGGCTTCGCCTACACCGGGCCCAGCGTGATCGGTGCGGCAGTCCTGATCGCCGCCGTTGCGCTGCTGTTCACCACGCGCTACCCGACCGGCTTGTACGACCTGGTCGTCGGAATCAGCCGGTGGGCCTACAGGCTGGTGGTGTACGTGGCTCTCATGACGGATCGGTACCCGCCGTTCCGGCTCGACCAGGGCGGCGACGACCCTGAGGGTCCGCCGGAACCCGCCGCAGGCGGTGCGCCCAGCCGGTAGCGCCGTGGCAAGCCGCGCGACTGTGCCGGATACGACTCCACCGACGATCACGATATTTGCCCGACGGCTGACCAGCGTCCGCATGGCGGGCGGCACGACGTGAGCGTCGGCCGTGCCCGGACCGAGGACCCATTGGTCGTAGCCCGGTAGTAGTCGCACGGCAGTCGTCGCGGGGGTCGCGGCGAGTGCCTCGAGATCCTCTCGCAGGACGTAGGCGGACTCCCCGTCGATATCGACCGCCGCGAGACGGTCACCCAGGTCCGCGATCCAGGACTGGATCCGCTTGCGGCCCGCGCCCAGACCCTCGCCGAGCCAGTAGCGCACGTGGTTAGGCGTCGCTGGCCCGTACGCCTGGAAGTACGCCTCCACCGCACGCATTCCAGCCTCGTCGAGGTCAGGCAGGCCGGCCCAGCGTGGGTTGCGATCGAGGCGCTGGAAGGTCGCACGTCCGTCTCGCGGCGGGCCGAAGCTCATGTCCCCCTGCCATGCCAGCGGCTTCACCGACCTCGAGCTGCGTCGGGACGGCGCACGACGCCTGCGACCGATGCAGTGCCGACCGGGTCAAGCAGCTGTTGTCGCATACGCCATGCGAGGGCCGCGGACCAGTTGAGCGACACCATCGCAGGCTAACCCAAGGCGGCGGCTCTGCTCGCGCCGCGCGACCGTTGCGCGCTCCGCGTGCGGCCCGTGGCTTAATGCGCTCCGGAGGCGACGACTGCCACCATCTCGTCTTGGGACGGTCCCAATGGGGTGGCTGGCGCGGTCGCTACTCCGGACACTGCCTTGGCAAGCTTGTTGGTGTCGGGTCGTTCGAGGGCTGGACCATGCGCCCGAGCCCGACTCGATGCACGTAACAGCGGCGCAAAACTAACGATCAAGCACGGGCTCGGGACACGAGCAACAGGCTATACATACGTGTTTCCACCGATGCGCACCGTCTCCCGTCGCCCTAGTCTCGAATGCATGGCTTCTCGTCCCGGCGTGGGCTGGCGAATGGTCGTGGTCGCGGGCTGCGTGGCGCCCACGGTCGCGCTGGCCGGTTGTTGGCCGTTCTCGTCCAGTTCGATCGATCAGGGTGCACCCACGCCCGCACCCACGCCGGCAGCCACCGCGGCGGCCTCGCCGACACCGGCCACCGGCATCGGTGATGACTATTGCTCGGTCGTGATCAAAGTCAACACCGACGTAGGGACCATGGTGAACAAGACGTTCATCTCGACCGACAAGTGGAGTCGGGCACAGGTGACCGCCCTGGTCGACTTCACGCTCGGCCATCGCACCGAGTTTCTCAACATCACGCCACCCGAACTGAAGCTGGCCGTCGAGGCAGAGTTGCAGTGGATGCAGGCCATAAAGGACGCCGGTTACGACCTGTACGCGCCAAATGCCCCTGCCGGTACCGCAGAAGCGATGGGGAAGATCACCAACTATCAGATAACCAAATGCGGGATCAGCTACGGCTGACGTGTTCGCACAGCTCGGCCCGCGATCGTGTGCCGAGGTTGCTGCCTGCTGTCCAATCACGACAGACAGAACGTAAAGAGCAATCGCAGGCATCTCTAAACGGGCCCGAAGCGCCACTTCGCGGTACGCGGGACGGGCTCACGGGTCCGACGATGACACCGCGATCGACCGTGTCAACGCCGGGCCGGTGTCCCTCGGCTCGGGCGTCCAACTGCTCGGCCAGATCCAGGCCGCGCCGGCGGAGCTCGAGGGGCCCATCTCCGTCACCGAGGGCGAGGGCGTCACGCACCTGGGCAACCGGGTGGTCCGGAAGTAGCCGTGCCGTCAGGTCGCGCTCAATGAGCAGCCTTTCGATCACCGGCCGTGCCAGTGGCCGACGCCGGACAGCCGGCTGGCGTCGGTGAACCCCAACCGGCTGTCCGTCCAACCGGTCATGATCGCCGTCCTCCGACAGAATGTGCAGCGCGACTGCGCGTTTGGTCGGAACACGGCGATCATGAATGGCGGAGCGGACCACGCACTCAGCAACCGGCCCGCTACGTTTTACTCGTGGAGGAATCGCCTGCAAGTGAGGTACCAGCGGTGAATGACAAGCCTCGCGATATAGCGCGGTTGCCCAAGGCGCATCTTCATCTGCATCTGGAGGCCGGGATGCGTCCATCGACGCTTGCGTCACTCGCGGCGAAGTACGACCGTCCGGTGTCACTGGCTCACGGGTACGGATCGTTCGCAGCCTTTATTGAGACGTACATGGCGGCAACGGATGTGCTGCGGGAGCGTGCCGACTGGGAGCGTCTCGCCGACGAGCTGCTCGCCGATCACGTTGCCGAAGGGGCTGTGTACGTTGAGTTGATATTCGACCCCATCCCGTTTCGGAGCCGCTTCGCCACCGAGGCGGAGTGTTGGGCACTCGTATTTGACGTCTTCGACGAGGCATCGCAGCGTCACGGCGTGCCGGTCGGATGGATGCCCGGCATCGATCGAGTCCTACGTGATGCGCAGTCGTCGATCGAGTTAGCTGAGTTCGCTGTCGCCAATCGCCACCGCGGAATCGTCAGCTTTGGCTTGCACGGGGACGAGGTCGAGAACCCACCGTCGAAATATGTCGAACCGATGCGCATCGCCCGTGAGGGCGGTCTGCAGATCACCCCTCACCTGGGCGAACTCGACCGCGGCGACCACGTGGCGACAGCTCTGGACCTGCTCGGCGCAACTCGAATACTTCACGGCGTGCGAGCAATCGAAGTTCCCGGACTGGTCGACCGTCTCGCAACCGAGGGTGTTTATCTCGACGTGTGCCCAACCTCGAACCTCATGATCGAACTCTTCGACAGCTACGCCACGCACCCGCTTCCGGTACTGCTGGATGCCGGGGTGAGGTGCAGCGTGAACGCAGATGACCCGCTCATGTCCGGTTCGACACTGCTCGGAGAGTACGAGGTGTGTCGTCGAGAGTTCGGCTTCGATGACGACCGGATGGCAGACATCGCCCGCACATCGATTGAGGCCAGCAGCGCACCTGCCAGCATCAAGGAATCGGCTCTGGCCGACATCGACGAGTGGCTCAGATCCGACGTGAGCTGATCCGCTACGGGCCGGACGACTACAGCGCAGCGTGCGGCGAGGCAGCAGACCGCCACACCACCCGGCCGAAAGCGCGTCAGGCGGTAACAACTCGTGAACGCTCACCGGCATAACCGCGTGCTTCGCGGCAGATGAAATTCGTTGCCGCCAAAGTCCGCAAGTCGTGGACAACGCCCACGTTCGTGCTCCATCGTGGGCGGCATGCAACAGGAGGAGATCTGGGATGTCGATGCCGCCCAGCGCTATGACACGCCGGGTACCGGCATGTTCGCACCCGAGGTTCTGGGACCCACCGTGGAGCGCCTCTCCGAACTCGCTGGCGGCGGACCAGCGCTTGAGTTCGCCGTCGGGACCGGCCGCGTGGCCATCCCGCTCGCCGAGCGAGGTGTGCCCGTTTGTGGCATTGAGCTGTCGCGTCCGATGGTCGACCAACTGCGAACGAAGGTCGACGCCGCGACGATCCCGGTGATTGTCGGGGACATGACGACTGCTGCCGCCCCAGGGACGTACACGCTCGTCTATCTCGTCTTCAACACGATATCCAACCTGCTTACCCAAGCCGAGCAGGTCGAGTGCTTCCGCAACGCTGCCCGCCACCTCAAACCCGGCGGGCGGTTCGTCATCGAACTCTGGGTACCTGAGCTGCGCAAGCTCCCCCCGGGACAACAGGCCACGGTCTGGCACTACGAGCCCGGCTACATCGGCCTGGACACCTACGACGTCCTGCGCCAGCACGTCGTATCGCACCACTTCACGTTCGATGAGAGCAAACAGGCCCGCCTGTTCCGCTCTCCGCATCGCTACATTTGGCCAGCCGAGCTTGACCTCATGGCGCAGATGGCCGGATTCGAGCTCGAGGCCAGGCACGCGGACTGGGCCGGGGCCGATTTCACCGCCGAGTCGCGTTCGCATGTGTCCGTCTACCGCATCCCGCCAGAAAGGTAGATGTGGCTGAAGGCCGAGTAGTGCGCTAACGTCCGATGAGGACAGACGCGCGACTGGTGACCGTGAAGGACGAATGAGAGGCGAAATGAGCTGCGACGAGCCTGTCAGCCTCGGTGAGGATCGCGTTCCATAACGAGCCGGCGCGCAGGCCGATCGACTCCGGAGGCCAACTCGCGAGATATCCCCTGACGATGGCCGGATCGGGTACTGAGAAGGAGCCGCCCGCGTCGTACACGTCGACCTCGTTGAACAAGGTAGCCAGCATCACGCGGGCACGGTCGGTGTCGAAGCGTTTGGTGTCCCAATCCAGGTCCACGTCGATACCGGCGACTCTCGTCGCCGCTTGGGCAAGGAGTGTCTTGGCTTCCACTGTGTGCCCACGACCGTTGGTGGCCACGAGCGCTGCGCCGCCCGCGCGCAGCACTCGCCGGAGCTCGCTAACGGCGCCTGCGAGATCGGGCACGTGGTAGAGCGTATGCAGGCTCAATGCGACATCGACGCTGCCGTCCCGCAGCGGTACGGCTTGAGCGTCAGCCACCGCTGTGGCGGCGTGGACACTGGCAGCTCGCGCCATTCCTTCCGACAGATCAAGGCCGACCATCCGCCCGGTGTGGCCTCGCCGCCGCAGTTCGGCGAGGTAGGCGCCGTTGCCGCAGCCGATGTCGGCGATGACCTCGTTCCCCCGAAGCGCGGCGAGGTCGAGCAGAGTGTCGTACAAGGAGGGCCCAGAATGGCACAGCCACAGCCGCTGCCGCGCCGCAAGGCGGGCGGCGTCGGAGTACTGCTCTTCCATCACATCCCTATCGATCATCACGTCCGCCATGCGTACCTCCCCTGACACGCCATTCGCTGCTGATACCCGCGCAGCAGCCTACTCATCATCCCGCCGCAAAGACCGGCCGGCACGACCGCGCGCCTCGTAAACAATCTTGGACGTCAGGCCAGCGCCACTTGGCCTGAACCCCTAGACGAATAGGCACCCGAGCAACCACGGCACCGGTTCGGGCGGTCTAGCGCATCCGGGTTGCGATCTCCGCCCAGAACAGCGCGAGTGTGTCTCTTGCCACGGGCGGTGGGTTGGTCTTGTCGTCGCGAACAATGAATTCGTCGACGCCTGCGGCCTGGTACCTGGCGATGGTGTCGAGCACCTGTGACGGCGGGCCGGCGACGATCGAGGCGTCGCGATGCGTTTCCGCGGACAGGATCACGCTCGCTCCCGTTGCCCGTTGGATGGTCGATGGATCACGTCCGATGTCATCGCAGTGCCGATCCAGGATGCGGCTCTTACGCGCAAATTCTTCGGCGGTACCCCACACATGCCATTCGTCTGCGAACCGCGCCGCGATTGGCAGCGTCCGGCGTGGCCCACCCCCACCGATCAGAATCGGCAGCCGCGGCTGCACCGGCTTAGGGTCGCACGGTGCATCGGTGAGCCGGTAATAGTCGCCGCGCCTCGTCGTGCGCTCCTGGGTCAGCAGAGATTGGATGACCGCGCAGGCATCCGCGAAGCGGTCCAGCCTCGCGCCGGCGGACCCGAGCTCCAACCCGTACGCGGCGTGCTCGTTGGCCTGCCAGCCAGCGCCCAGCCCCAGCACGAACCGGCCACCCGTCGCGTGGTCCAACGTGGCTGCCATGTTCGCCACGACGGCAGGATGCCGGTACGTGTTGCCTAGCACCAGCGTGCCCAACCGCAGCCGGCTCGTATGTCCGGCCAATCCGGCCAGCGTTGTCCAGCCCTCGAGCACCGCCCCGGTCACGGCCCGGCCGCCAGCATCATGCGGCATGAAATGATCACTGACGTAGACACCGTCCCAGCCAATCGCCTCGATATGGCGAACCAGCTCCACGACCTCGCCCCACGGCCGCCCCGGATCGACGCAAACGCTGAACCGCATCACATCACGCTAACCGCTCCGGCCGCACTGGGCCTCGCGACCGATCCGAGCCGCGACCCGCGGCTGCCCGATCGCGTCCGCGTGCACGCCGTGCTCACCTGACCAGGCTCACTTCGGCGTCGCACACACCCTGCGCAGTCGCGGACGGCGTGGTCGAGGTATGGCCGTTGCAGGAAACGCCGTAGGCGTCGGTAATAGCCGTACCGGCGTGCCTCCGCGGCGGCTACCCTGCGCGGATGGGAGCACAGTTGAGGTCAGCGATCCGGCTGCAGTTCCACACCGACCCGGCCGAGTTCCTCGCCGCTGCCGGTGACGCCTTGGTCGCTGCCCCGGTAATCAGCACGGTCGTGATAACGATGGCCCATCGGGTCATGGCGCAGTTGGCCGACGGCGTCTCGCAGCCAGATCGTAACTGGTGGCTGGTAGTCCGCGACGAATCTGGCGCAGTACGCGGCGCCGGCATGCGGACAGCGCCCTTCGCGCCATATCCGCCGTTCCTGCTTCCGATGCCCGACAACGCGGCCGTGGCTCTGGCTCGCACGCTGCACGAGCGTGGCGAGGAGGTCCTCGGCGTCAACGGAACCCTGCCTGCTGTTGAACTGTGTGCGGCCGAACTCGCGCGACTTGGCGGGGGCCGAGTCGAAGTCGCTCAGCACACGAGGCTGCACGAACTCGGCGAACTTGTGCAGCCAGCATCCGTGCCCGGCGGACTGGTGATCGCGACCGAGGACGATCTGGACCTGGCCACGGAGTGGTTCGCCGCGTTCACGGACGATGCCGACCAACAGGCGGGCCGAGCACGCGGTGCGACCGCACATGAAGTCCCCGACCGTTCGGACATGCTTCGCCGCATCGGGGCGGGCCTGCTGTGGTTCTGGGTTGACGGGAGCGGGCAACGCGTACACATGACCGGCGCCAACCCGCCGGCCCTCGGTGTGGCCCGCGTTGGCCCGGTATACACTCCGCCCTCGCAGCGGGGCCGCGGCTGGGCCAGCAACGCGGTCGCCCAGATATCTCGAATAATCCGGGCTCAGGGTGCGCGCGCCTGCCTGTTCACCGACCAAGCGAACCCGACTTCGAACAAGATCTACGCAGCACTCGGCTACCGGCCGGTGGTGGACATGGCCAACCTCGTGATCGTCCGCTAACGCTGAGCGCGTCGCGCGACTTTCGGGCGACGATGGTTGGACCGATGAGCGAGCGAATCGCCCGAGCCAGCCCGCGCC
This sequence comes from Micromonosporaceae bacterium, assembly GCA_045403155.1. GTDB lineage: Bacteria > Actinomycetota > Actinomycetes > Mycobacteriales > Micromonosporaceae > JAXIPB01. The sequence goes on along the minus strand of JAXIPB010000202.1, from coordinate 12,421 downwards.
TCATTTGATAGAGGATTAGGCTCAAACCATGGCGAAGCCAGACTCGCCTAACATTGCCAGACTGCGGAGCCGATTGGCTGAGGAGTGGGGCGGCGAACCCGACGCAGTCCGGCGGGCAGACGAGGCGATCGCTGTGTTCGCTGCGTGGTTTGCCGAGATGCGCGTCGGAAGGTCGAGGATTCTGTCCGCCTTGCAGTCGTACCATTCCGAGCGGCGGCGCGTGTACAGCCAACTCATAGCCCGGTTTCGCGACCAACGGGACCTGAGGGCCGAGCTCGAGCTGGCGCACGTGGATCTAGAGCAGTCTCTTGCAGAGCTGGAGCGGGCGTACGAGGAGATGGACCGCCATATCGGTTGGAGCGACGACGACTGACGGGCGCACTCATCTCCGCCCGAGCGCGCATTGCGCCAGGTCATTCCGAACCGCAGCGCTCAGGCGGACGGTCGGCCGCTCTCAATGCGGCATGTGCCGAGGATTCTGGCGAAGTCGCCTCGGCCGCTTGTTGGTGATTCAGGCGCCCAGGTCCGGGCACCTCACCTACTGTGAATCGGGAGCCCTGGATCGTCTTGACTTGTCCCAAGATCCGGGGAAAGCGTGATCAACGGGGGCTGGGATGCCGAATCGGCCGGACCGCACGAAACTCCCGATCCGTCGCCCACCCTTTAAGGGGCGGGTCAACAGGACATTGGACGGGTCGGAGCCTGACTGGGCGACGATCGCCCCAATCCGGGCGCCCGAGGGCGCGCCGAATGTGCTGCTGGTGCTCATCGATGACGCCGGGTTTGGCAACCCATCCACATTCGGTGGTCCCATCGCCACGCCGAACTACGCTCGGCTCGCCGAGGGAGGTTTGCGCTATAACCGGTTCCACGTCACCGCAATGTGTTCCCCGACGAGGGCGTCACTGCTGACCGGCCGGAACAGCCATACGGTCGGCTTCGGCTCGATCGGCGAGTTCTCGAATGGTTTTCCCGGCTATTCGGCCACCTTGCCCAGGGACTGTGCGTCGTTGCCGCGGATCCTTCGTGAGAACGGCTACAGCACAGCGGCGTTCGGTAAGTGGCACCTGACCCCGGACGGGCAGCAGGGCCCGGCCGGACCATTTGACCGTTGGCCGAACGGCTGGGGTTTCGACTACTTCTACGGCATTCTCGGCGGCGGCGCCAGCCAGTGGGACACCTGCCTCGCCGAGAACCAGAAGATCATCGGCACGCCGGCGGGCTTCTACGACAAGCGGCAGCCCTTCTATTTGCCAGATGCCATGGCCGACAAGACCATCGAGTGGCTCCACGGGGTTCGCGCCCAGGATGCCCAGAAGCCCTTCTTCGTCTACTTCTCCACCGGGTGCGCTCACGCGCCGCATCACGTGCCAAAGACGTGGGCGGACAGGTACCGTGGGCAGTTCGACATCGGTTGGGATCGGATGCGCGAGCAGGTCTTCGCCCGCCAGAAGCAACTGGGCGTGATTCCTCCCGACGCTGAGCTGACACCGCGGGACGAGGCGTTCCCGGCCTGGGAAGACGTACCGGAGAAGCTGAAGGCCCTTTACGCGCGGCAGATGGAGGTCTACGCCGGCTACGTCGAGAACGCCGACTCCAACGTCGGTCGGGTCATTGACGCCATCGATGAACTTGGAGAGCTGGACAATACCCTGATCATCTGGATCTTCGGTGACAATGGGTCCAGCATGGAGGGCACTCTCACGGGTTCCTTCAACGAGCTGACCATGCAGAACGGGATCCCGTTGTCGGATGAGATGCAGCTCCAGTTGGCCGAGCGCTACGGCGGCATTGAGGCGTGGGGCAGCCCGATGGTGGCGCCGCATTACTCGGCGGCATGGGGCTGGGCCGGCAACACGCCGTTCCAGTGGGGCAAGCAGGTGGGGTCGCACCTGGGCGGAACCCGCAACCCCATGGTCATCCACTGGCCGGACCGGATCAGCGACAAGAACCGCGTGCGAGCGCAGTTCACGCACGCGACCGACATCGCACCGACACTGCTCGAGGCCGCTGGTATCCCCGCGCCGACGCATGTTGACGGAATCAAGCAGCAGCCGATGCACGGCTTCACCCTCGCTGATTCGTTCGCCGACGCCGACGCCGTCGAGCGGCATACACAGCAGTACTTTGAGACGATCGGAAATCGGGCCATGTACAAGGATGGCTGGTGGTTGGCCGTCAAAACCCGCCGTGTTCCGTGGATCCTCACGCCGGACGCCCTCGCGCCGTACCGCCCTGGTGTCTGGAACCCCGACGATGATCCGGCCGAGCTGTACTACCTGCCCGACGACTTCAGCCAGGCGAGAAACCTGGCCGCCGATAACCCCAAGAAGGTCAAGGAGCTGACGGACCTGTTCTGGGTTGAGGCCGAGAAGTACCAGGTGCTCCCACTACTGGCGACACTAGGAACCTTCTTCGGCTACCTCCCTCCGCTACCGGACGTCACCAAGCTCGAATTTCGACCAGACGTGCAGAACGTCATGCCTGGCATGATCCCGCGCATCTACAACCACTCGTACACCATCAGCGCGGACCTCATCGTCCCACCGCAAGGTGTACAGGGAGTGATCGTGGCCGAGGCCGACCACCTCGGGGGGTTCTCGCTCTTCGTAGACGATGGCAGGCTTACCCACACCTACTCGATGATGGGCGTATTCGTCTATCGGCAACAGGCGACCGAACCACTGCCCGTGGGCGAGGTCAACGTACGCATGCAATTCGAAGCAGATGCGCCGAAGCCGGCTACCGGCGGGCAGGTGACCCTGTTCGTCAACGACAAGCCCGTCGCTGGCGGACGCATTGACCACACCGTGCCGGTGCGCTTCTCCGGATACGCCGGCATGGACATATCTCGGGACAACGGTGGCGTGGTCGACCTGAGCTACGACGACCGCAAGCCATTCGCGTTCACGGGAACGATCAAGAAGGTCGTCTTCGACATCAAACCTCACCTGTCGACACACGATGAACAGGCCCTGCACGAAGCGGCTCATCACGGGCACGCGGCACACGCACTCGCGGAATGAGGCGAGAACGAAGAGGTTCAGGAGGGATGAAGATGGTCCTCGCTGACGAGACAATCGAGGTCCTGATCGCCGGCTACCTTTCTCGGGACGCTGCAGACGACGACTTCGAGTCCGTCCGGAATAGCGGCGGTTACCTGCACGGCGCCACGGTCGTTGGCAAGGACCTCGAAGGCAACCTATCGGCGGAGCAGACCGACCACATGGTGCGTGAGGGCGCCCAAGGAATGGCCGCGGTCGGGTTTGTCATGGGTCTGCTCGTGCCGCCGCTGCTCCTGGCCTCCACCGCGGTCGGAGCCGCGACGGGTGCCGGCGTGGGAATGCTGCTGCACCGCATGACCGCGCACGAACTCAAGGAACGTGCCGGCGCCACGATCCCCATCGGTGGGGCCGGACTGATCATCGCGTACCCGACGTCGTCGGCGGAGAAAGTTAGACCGGCCGTGAAGCGCGCGATCAGCGTCGCCACGGGAGAGGCCGAGGGACACCACCTGAAGGCACTCACGGGCGCACTCGCCGACGCACAGCGCAAGATGGCCACCGCCAACGGCTGAAGTAGCCACCGCCACGTCTGGACCCCGGGCTCCCCGACCCCGATCCCCCGCCGTTCACCACGATTGCGTGGCGGCTGGCGCATATCGCGGATTGCAAGGTCATGTATCACGAGTACGCGTTCGGCGCAGGCCGGCTCACCTTGGTCACGGCGATGAGGTCGGTGGCGTCAGGTAGCTGAGGTCGAGCGTGTCGGTGTGGCCCCACCAGCTCAGGGTCAGTTGCCAGCATCCAGCTTGCGGGAGATCGACGATCGACGGGCCTGGCCCGCCGGGTACCTGACGGTGAACCGACACGGCCGAGCCGACCAAGTGAGCCTCGATCTCTAGGGGTTCCGCTGCGATGACCCCGACCCGCGATACCCACAAGATCTTGTTATTCCGGTCCGCCAGTGGCGGCTGATACAGCGGATACCCGAACAGGATGGCGACGATGTCGCCATTCCTGCCTAGCACGTGCGGCGGGTAGGACGTGCCACTGAAGCCGGCGCGGGCCCATTCCGGCAGGTCGCCGGTCTGCACCGCGGACTCGCAGCGCCCTGCCGGGTCAGATGGTGCCGTCGCAACCGGCGACGCGCCAGGCCCACTAGCCCCGTCCGTGGTACATGCGGACACCAGCAGGATGATTGCTGCCAGAACAACCGGTCGTAGGGCCCTCATCGTCTCGCTCCCGTCCTCCTTGCCTGTGACGGCCGTGAAACGCCGTCACGAGTTCGGATCCTGCGGCGGCCGATGGGGTTCCCTGGTGACCTCATTGCTGCGGGTGTGGAGCGCTGGTGACTGCCATCGACGCGGCAGTAGCCGCGCTTGGCGCGTCCCTGATCTCCTGGGTGTTCGAGTTCCACCCATACGCCGACGCTAGCGGGGCCTGGCTGTCGGCGATGGTCGGGCATCCGATCGGAAGTCTCTTCGCCTTCGCGACTGCCATGCCTAGCCTCAGGCAGATCAGCCTGGCGGTTCGCCGGTGGCCAATCGGCGGCCTCCGTACGATGCGACCAACGCGTCGGCCACGATCGCCGCATCCGCATCTGCCACGTCGGCCGGGTACTCCGGCAGGAGGTCGTCCCAGACGACGAGCCAGGACCCGTACAGCTGGGCCTGCCCCTCGGGTCGCGCGAAGAACCAGATGTGCACGTGCGCACCACCATCCCCTATGCGGTAGACATGCGCCCGCGAGACGTGCGGCAGTGCCTGCATGTGGCGGACGATGCGGGTACTCAGCAGACCCAGCTCGGCGGCCAACTCATCGGGCAGCTCCGCCATGTCGTAGTGGTCGCGCGGATACAACATGAGCACCAGCGGCACGCCGACTCCCGCGATCCGGGCCAGCCGCCAGCGGTCGTCGAACCAGATCCCTTCGTCACGGTCGCGGCAGGCGTTGCAATCCGCTGGATCCTCGCCGTGCCGCGCCGGCTCGGGCAGAACCGGCGGGCGCAGCGGCGCCACGCGCAGACCATCCGGCTCGAACGGACTGATATCCCACCCCGTCATGCGGGCCAACGGGAGCCGGCGCTCGCTATCCGCAGCGGCGACTGCGTTGTCATAGAACGCATCCGGATGTAAGGCCATGGCTCGAAGACTAACGGGCTTCGCCCCAGCCCGACGAGGCATGCCGCGTTGCCCGAAATCAATACCAACGTCCGCTCATCGGCGTGTGCGGGCAATCTTGCAGATCTGATGTCACGGCGGCGGTGCGGGGGCAACTGATGGAGCTGTCGGGCCGTTCGCGGATCTCGATCTGCGGATCGGAGCGCCACCGACGAACCACGCGGCCAAGGCGACACCGCCCGCGAGTATGACCAATATGAGCGGCAACCCGTAAATAAACCCTGGGAACATGCCGACAGTGGGGAACTGACTGGCCAAGTCCGTCCCGTACGACGCCATCGCGGCGACGGCGAAAACAGCCAGCACGCCGCTCCACCGAAACCTTCGTCGGACCAGCGCTGTGATTCCGCCGGACAACAGGATGGCCACCACCACGACGCCCACGGCATAGCTCGTCAGGTCACGCGGTTGCGGATCGGAGGAGATGCGCAATGGCGGTTCGTAGTAACAGCAGCCCTCGCCCGACGCGGGAGAACCGAGGCGGAGCCACGCGCCGTGCACATCCCGATAGAGAAGGCCGTCGCGACCGTTGGCGACGAACACGACGTGGCCCCCGGGCACCGCGTGGACAACAACGGAACGCGAGGAGAGGTGCTCGCCGGGGTTTCCGACCTCCGGATAGGACTCGCCGAGCATGGTGTACGTCTCGCCGCTGACCTCCCACGCAGCAGAGTAGGTGTTGCCGCCGTCAATGTTCGCTTCGACCCGCAAGGCCGTCCTTGCCACGCGGTAGCACACCGTCCGGACACAGTCCTGTATGCGTGGTCCTCCTTGGACCTCGTCGGCTGCGCTTGCGCGGCCGACCGCGTCACCAGCGTCGTCGACCAACCACGCCCTTGTCAGCGCGCGCCGCTCGGTATGGACCACGACAATGCCGGGACGATTACCGTCGACAACAGACGTCACCTCGTCGACCGCTCGCAGGTTTTGATGACGGAGGTCAGTAGTCACGAACGACAAGCCGAGGCAGGCGCCCAGGGCGGCGGCCAGGACCGCGAGCACGTGCCACCTTGTACGCATACGCCCACGGTCGCACCCATTGGCCCACGGCACAGTTTCCTGCTCGACACAGTGAGGTCACGATCGCCGTTGTGTAGCAAGATCGAAAATCGATTCGAAATCTGGGAAGCCAAGCGAAACGTCCCGCTGACTGGCATGAGCGCGCATCGCGGTACGAGAGCGCGATCACGGCGAGACGGTGGGCGGCTTGAACCGGCGGACCTCCTGGAGTGCCGCTACGGTGCTGAGATGCGTAGCAACGACATTCGCCGCCTCTTGCTCGGAACGTTTGTGCGACCGGCTGAAGAGGTCGGCACTGAGCATCCGCGAGTCGAGGCCGTGTACGGATATCTCATACGACACGACGACGGTCTGGTTTTGCTCGACACCGGTCTCGGCGTATGTGATGACGAGACGGAAAACTGGTATCGGCCTCGCCGAATCGCGCTCCCGGAGGCACTCGATAGCGTCGGCGTTGCGTTGGATGAGATCCAAGTGGTGGTGAACTGCCATCTCCACTTCGATCACTGCGGGGGGAACCCGATGCTGGCAGGCAGGCCCGTCGTGTGTCAGCGACAGGAACTCGCGGCGGCTCAACGAGCGAACTACACGGTGGAATCCCTCATCGACTACCCCGGCAGTAAGTACGACTTGCTCGACGGTGAGGCGGAAATTCTTGCCGGCATCCACGTGATCCCTACGCCTGGACACGTGGACGGACACCAGTCGCTGGTCGTGCAGTGTGAGGACGGATCGCTGGTCCTGGCTGGGCAGTCCCACGACACCGCTTCTGCGTGGAGTGCCGATGCACTCGCTGCGTTAGCCACGACGCTGGGGCACGACCAGCCGTTGCCGCTGGCCCCAGTGTGGATGAAGCGGCTATTGGCGTTCGATCCGAGGCGGGTGGTCTTCGCGCATGATGCCGCGGTGTGGGAGCCGGGCTGATTCGCTTCGCCTCCGCGAACGGCAACGTCCGGAGCGATCACGTACCTCGTCATGGAGAGTCAGCTCTTCCTAGGGGTCGGTCTGACGGAACTGGGCTCGCCCAACGCATTTGCCAGGGTGGCGCCCATGACCGACGATCGGTCCATGCTCGCGGGGATTACCGCGCGACAGCTAAACCGGGCAACGCTCGACCGGCAGATGCTTCTGCAGCGCGAATCGGTTGACGTCGTCGAAGCCGTGAGGCGCATCGTCGCCCTTCAGGCGCAGGCGGCCGCGTCGCCGTATCTATCGTTGTGGAACCGAGTCGCAAACTTCGACCCAGCCGACCTGGATAAGGCCTTCGCCGGCCGAGCGGTGGTCAAGGCGACACTGATGCGGATCACATTGCACGCCGTGCACGCCGATGACTACCCGAAGTTCCACAATGCAATGCTGTCCATGCTGCGTGCCGCTCGGTTGACCGACTCCCGGACCATCTCAACCGCGCGGTCGGTCGTCAACGCCGATCTACTCCTTCCCCCTGTCGCGCGGTTTACGTCCGTCCCGCGCACAGATGCCGAAGTCCAGGATCTGCTCGAGGATCTGTTGGGCGAGCGCAACCGGCGCGCGTGGCGGGCGGTTCGGACGTTCGCGCCGCTGCATCACGTGCCGACCGGTGGGCCGTGGTCCTTCGGCACCCCACGATCGTTCATCGCGGCTCCTACCAGGCCGGGTCCAGCCGCTCAGGACGAGTCAGTGCAATGGCTGGTGCTCCGCTACTTGCAGGCGTTCGGCCCTGCTACCGCACGGGACTGCGCCCAGTTCACATTCCTCAGGCGGCCGACGGTACTGGCCGCGTTGCGAGCATTGGCCGACCACATCGAGGAACTGCCTGGCCCGGACGGTACGACGCTCTTCGCGGTGCCTGGCGCGCCACTTCCGGCCGAGGACACCTTCGCCCCGCCGCGGCTGCTGCCCATGTGGGACAGCATCCTGCTCGCCTACTCCGACCGGAACCGCGTGGTTCCGCCGGACTATCGCCCGGTGATATTCCGGCGCAACGGGGATGTCCTGCCTACTCTGCTCGTGGATGGTTACGTTGCTGGTGTGTGGCGAGCGGTTGCAGGAGGCATCGAGGCGACGGCATTTCAGCGGCTCGACGAGGCGGCGTGGAAGGCCCTCTCAGGCGAGGCCAGTGCGCTCCTGGCGTTCCTGTCGAAACGCGAACCCACCGTCTACCGCCGCTACGCTCACTGGTGGAGCAAGCAATTGCCGAGCGTGGAGGTTCGCGTGCTCCCAGGCTGACCATGCTGCGAATCGTCCGCTCATCCAGCATCGTACGTGCGCGACGCCGGGGGGCGAAACTGGCCGCCGCCGGCCGTAGGCGGCCCAGTTCCGCACGAACTCCGTCACGCCGTAATGATAGAGTCAGTGCGACGATCTGTCCGGGGGCCGGACGGCCCTAGTGTTGTGGGACCTCTTACTCTGACGGGCTCGCCGGCGCGTACCGAACCTGAGTCATGGATTTCGCCGGCGCCACACTCATCCTTTCCGATGGCACCGAGGCGTCCATCGCCGGGGAGTTGTTTATGGTGGGTTACGGCCCCGCGCGGGCCTGGGCCGGCGTGATCACCACGGACATGGATCTCGCCGACAACGTCCACTCGCCCGCGACGCTCCGCCTGGCCACCGGCGACCACACCGTCGAGCTTGAGCGCACGCTAAGCCGGGACGGTGGGTACTTCCGTTACAGCATCGCGGGATCAGGCCCATCGCCGTTCGGGCGAGCGGTCTTCTAGTCGGCCGCCGCAATGAGCGATATCGCGCATCGCGGCAGATGCCGGAAACGCGAGCGAAGCGTGCGACTCGTGGCAGCAAGTGGATGCTTCGGCCAGCAGGAGCGTGATCACGCGGAGGGACGACCCAGACGTGCGAGGATACGACGTGGCCTCTTACACGGATGCCTGCGGGCTCTCATGGCCAGTCGAGCGACTCGCGGCGTACTGGGCCGAGGCTCTCGGGAGGGGTGCTCATCGGCACGTTCCGGCACCTCCGGCACGGGGAGAACGTCCGAGATCATCGAAGTGGTGCGCGTGGACCGTGTGGCCGCCCGTCGTACGGTTCTTAAGGTCGCAACGGGTGAAATGCACCAGCGGCGCAGCGTTGGGCTGTGAATCTGCGGGCGGCATCGCACTCGTCTGGTCTGCTCTGGTGGGAGGATGACGGCAACTCCGCGAAGGAACCGGATCATGAACGACGACGCTGCGCCTCCGCCCCGCCCCGTGGTTGGGCGGGCTTGGATTCGACGCGCCCCACAGGAAGGTCCACCGACGGTCGGAACGCCTGGGCCGACCGGCCAGGCCAGGCCCCCCGAGTGGGGAGGGCGACAGCGGCGCCCAGCCAGCACGCAGCGCGCCACCAGCAGCACTGGCAGTGACGAGCGCGTCACTGGTCGTACGTGGACCGTGGCGGTCAACGAGCGGATCGGTTGGGGTCGGGACGGTTCCGGCGGGCGGCACCGCTGGCGCCGGCAGTGGCCCTTCGGTGTGCGAGGAATTAAAAGCGTCGCCGGTGATCAGGCAGTGGCTCGGAAGGCTAAGCTGCGCAACAGGCTCATCGCGTCGTTCGCGGTGTTCCTCGTGCTCGCCGGCGCTGGCCTTGTGGCCGCGACGTACTTCGTGGACAGTGTCCAGACGCCGGACCAGTTGCCCCTGCCCGAGTCCACAACGGTCTACTACTCCGACGGCAAGACAGTCATGGCCCGCCTCGGCAGCGAGAATCGGACTAATCTCGAGTTCGGCGAGCTGAATGACCCGGTCAAGGACGCTGCGGTGGCGGCCGAGGACCGGACGTTTTGGACCAACGATGGCGTCGACTTCTCCGCCGTCATGCGCGCCGCATGGAACAACTTCACCGGCGACGACGGCGGCAGGCAGGGTGGATCGACAATCGCGCAGCAGTACGCCCGCCACATCCTAGACAGTCGAGAGGTCACGTACTCGCGTAAGTTGCGCGAGGCCGTTGTGGCCTGGAAGCTGACGGACAAGTACTCGAAGGAGAGGATCCTCGAGTTCTATCTCAATACCGTTCCGTTCGGCCGGGGCGCCTACGGCATCGAGGCTGCCGCACTGGCCTACTTCGGCAAGACCGCCAACAGGAACGCCACGCCCGAGCGTCAGATCACGGTCTCGGAGGCCGCGATGCTCGTGGCGAACATCAAACAGCCTGAGCCCGATCCAAACACTCCGATCGAGTCGGCCGGTTACGATCCCAAGCGCACGAAGAACGAGCAGCAGAGCGCGAACGCCCTGGCCAACTCGACGCAACGGTGGGGGTACGTCCTAGACGCACTCGTCGAGATGGGAAAGCTCACGCCCGAGGAACGGGCGAGGCTGGTCTATCCACTGGAGACTCTCAAGCAGTACAGCCCGGCCGTTGCCGGGCTCGACTTGCCGACCGGAATCGTCGTCGAGCACGCCCTCAGCGAGTTGGCCCAGTCGCGGGAGTTCTCGGGCAAGAGCTGGGACTACATCCGCAACAACGGATTCCGGATCATCACCACGGTGCACAAGGGCGCGCAAGACGCGGCGACGCGAGCCGCGGACAAGTTCGCCAAGTCCTCGCCAATGTACGCGCAGAGCCGCAAGTACCAGGCGGCCCTAGTGGCAATCGAACCCGGCACCGGGCGCGTGCTGGCGTACTTCGGCGGCCATAACGGTGCGGGCGTGGACTACGCGGGGTGGTATTACGACGAGGACGGCGATCCAAAGGGACGCGGCCGCTACCCGCCGGGCTCCTCGTTCAAGGTCTATACGCTCGCTGCAGCACTCCGGGATGGCATCTCGCTGAACTCCTGGTGGGACTCGAGCTCGCCGCACGAGTTCCCACCCCGTCGCGTCGGCGCGAACGCCATCCGCAACGCGAGCACGTGCACCCGCGAGTATGGCGAGCCCGATGGTCCCTGCACTCTGCTCGGCTCCACGGTCAACTCGCTGAACGTCCCCTTCTACGCCGTCACCGAGGCGATCGGCTCAACCAAAGTGATCGAAATGGCGCGCGACGCCGGCATCGAGAGCATGTGGACCGACGACCGCACCCGGATCGACTTCACGGCTGACACTGACATCGCTGGCCAGGGTCGGGAGCACTTCGACACGGAGGTCGGATTCGGCCAGTATCCCGTGACGGTGCTGGACCATGCCAATGGCGTGGCCACCTTCGCTGCCGACGGACTCCGAGCGCAGGCCCATTTCGTCAAAACAGTCCTCAAAGGCAAGGACGTCATGTACGGCGAGAAGCTGCCAGCTGACGGTCAGCCCCGTGTGCTTGCCGGGCCCCAGATCAGAGATCTGACGTACGCCCTCAGCCTGACGAGCGCCGCGAACCTCGGCAACGGCTGGGACACCGCAGGCAAGACGGGAACGTGGCAGTACGCCAAGAGTGCCTCCGAGAACGCGCACGGATGGATGGTGGGATTCACCAAGAAGCTCGCCGCGGCCGTCTGGGTCGGTAATGAGAAGGACGAGGGGCCTGTGCGGCTCAAGGATGGCTCAAAGCTTTTCGGCGCCAACCTCCCCGCGAAGATCTGGAGGCAGTTCATGGCCGAGGCCACCCAGAAGATGGGCCTCAAGAACGACGCGAGCGCCCGGTTCGGTCAGCCTGCCTGGACCGGCGACGACAGCAGAGGCAACATCGAGGGACCCCGGAAGCACCCACGCGACCGCGACCGGGGCCGAGGCGGTGGTGGTGGCGGCGGCGGTGGCGGGTCCCCGATCCATTCACCCGATGGAATGGCCATCAACTTCCGTCAAACCACCCTCACAGATTCTTGATAGCGACGTCGGGCCAGCGACTTACGCGCGATTTGAGCGGACGGCTTGCCCGGCGGTGTCAAGGCGACGGGTTGACGACGTTGCCCGGATACCGGTGGCGGTACTAACTGAAGGCGACCTCGCAGTCCGGTCACTATCCTCACACGCAGAGCACAACGCCACCACGACGGTGAGGACGACCGCGACCGTGGCGAGCCGCGCGCGATCACCGCTCGGGCGTCGCTGGTCATGCGTTCGAACACGGGATCTGTCTACCCGACGCGTGTGCGTGGGTGGAAGGCACCACGCATAGAGCAACCAATCCTTTGGTATCCCCACACCATCGGGCCGGCATTGGGCTCGCGGTGAACGGAGACGCTTGACATGTCGGCGACACCGGCACGACGGCGCAGCCGGTCCGGCGTCCGACGCCGCCAGCGTCGAGTCCAATGGCCTAACGACATATCGGAGATCCTCGGATCATCTACCTGTGATTGCAGCCTAG
>JAXIPB010000172.1:0-5083 GCA_045403155.1 Micromonosporaceae bacterium | reverse complement strand
GCTTCGAAAGCAGGCCGCGAGACAGCCCCGGAGCCCCCTCGGCGATCTCGTTGAACGTAAGGCAGCCGACGAGGATGTTGCGCAGGATGATCGTGGACCACCGCTCGCCCAGGAGCTCCGACGCCCGCGCGATGGGGCAGTACTGTCCGTAGGACCTCACACAGACAGCCTGCCACTTCTGGCGTGAGCGAAGGAGTTCTCATTCAGAACCCGCTGGTCTCGGTCATAGCACGGGCGCGGCGACGGCCTCCTACAACGAGTCACACCAACCGCGCGCACCGGTCCGACACCCGTCCCACGCTGCGGCCGGCAGCGCTCAGGTTGTTGGCGGAATGTTCTGGTTGAAGCGGAACACATTTGACGGGTCGTATTTGCTCTTGAGCGCTCCCAGCCGAGCGTACTTGCGGTCTCCGTACGCGACACGCACATGCGGTGCCGGTTCGTCGGACATGAAGTTGACGTAGACGCCGTGGGCGAATGGTCGCATCGATTCCCAGGCCGCTCGTGCCCACGCTTTGTGGCGCTCGGGCTCGGGGTCAACGGGCAGCCACGAGGCGACGAAGTTGACATCGTGCGCCGCGCTCCGGCCGGTAAAGGCGGTGGCGGCGTCGTCAACTCGCGCTACGGCCCCGCCCAGGGTGAAGATCGGAATGGCGGACAGCGGCGAGGTGATGGCAGCCGCTTGCTCGACGATGACATTGATCGCGCCGTCTGTCAGTGGCGGCAGCTTCCAGGCCTTCCAGTAGTAGTGCCGTCCGTGAGGGTACGCCGGATCGAACATCGCCTGGTGGGCGACATAGGGCTTGGGCCCGACGCTGTCGAGCGCAGGCGTCTTGAACTCGCGGAGGGGCCGCAGCACCTCCGCGCCCTCCTCGATGGGCCCGGCATAACAGACGATGAGCGCAACGATGGGTCTTTCACGCAGCTCGATGGGCACGATAGGCAGGGCCGGGGCGAGCCGCAGGTTTGCCATGATCCCCACCTCCTCGGGCATGTCGGCCACGAAGTCACGGAGCAGGCGCAACACATCGCCTGCCTCGGCCATGGGCCACGCAAGCATGCCGGCAAGCACGGTGGGGCCGAGCGAGTGGAGTCGGTACTTGAAGGACGTGACGATTCCTAAGTTCCCACCGCCGCCCCGCAGGCCCCAGTACAGGTCGGAATGCTCATCCGCGCTGGCCACGAGGAACTCGCCATCGGCCGTGATCAGGTCGCAGGACGCGAGGCTGTCGATGGTGAGCCCGAACCGGCGCATGAGGTGGCCGATGCCGCCCCCCAGGGTCAACCCGCCAATGCCGGTATGGGTGACGATGCCACCGGTCACCGCCAGCCCGAAGGCTTGGGTCTCGTGGTCGACGTGGCGCCACAGACAACCGCCCTGAGCTCGAACGGTTCTGGCCAGCGGATCAACCCGCACACCGGTCATGGCCGCAAGGTCGATCATCAAGCCGCCGTCGCACACCGCGTGCCCGGCAACGGCGTGGCCGCCGCCTCGGATCGCTATTGGTAGCTCCCGCTCGCGAGCGAAGCGCACGGCGGCCAGCACGTCGGCGGTCCCCGTACAGCGGGCGATGACGGCCGGCCGGCGGTCGATGTCCCCATTCCAGATCTGCCGGGCGGTGTCGAATCCATCCTCGCCCGGTTCTAGCACCGCTCCCGAGAATCCGGCGATCTCCATGACGCTCGCCCTCCCTCTGATTTGTCGAGACAAGTCGACTGTGATGGGCCCGCGTGCCGAGAGGAAGTGCAACGTTTGAACCGCGGCTTGCGAGCGCCGTCGGGCACCGAGGCATGGCTGTGGTCAGCTGCGGGCCGACCCCGCAAGCCGCACCGTGCCAGCGGCCGGTTTGTGGTCGGTTTCTCGAAGTCCTAGCGTGATGACACCAGCGAAGGCATGCTGTCGATGCACCGCCAGCGCTCCGGCAGCGGGTGGCGTGCCGGCATGCTGGTAGCGCGTTCTTTCGCGGAGATTAAGGAGCTTCGATGGCAGTCTCTCCCGGAGCGATTGTGTTGAACGTGTCAGACGTTGGCCGGGCGGCAGAGTTCTGGAGCAAGGCCCTTGGATACGCTCCCCAGCCGGACAATCCAGCATTTCTTGCGCCAGAGAGTGGCGATGGTCCACATCTTCATCTCGACGAGGACGACAGGACCCACCTCGACTTGTGGGTGGACCGGCAAGACTCTGACCAGCAGACCGAGGTGGAGCGACTCATCTCGCTCGGCGCTAGACGGGCAGACTGGGACTATCCAGAAGACGCTGACTTCGTGGTCCTCGCCGATACTGAGGGCAACCTGTTCTGCGTAGTCAGGTGAACAATGCGTCGGCAGCCGTGAGCTCATGGAATGACCCTCCGGGCCGCCGCTGCCCCTAACGCCCAACTCCGGCATAAGGTGCGCCGCTCCGCGCAAACCAGCCGCACCAACAGGCGAGCAGTCGTACCAACAGGCGAGCAGCCGTACCAACAGGTGAGCAGACCGGCGGCCAATCGGCTCATTCTCGCCCGATGTCGCGGAGCGTACGATCCGGGCGTGCGCCGTCCCTGGGGCGGCCGTTGGGGGCGGTTGAGAGACGACGCGATGGGAACACCGGGTCAGTGGGGCCCGGTGCGGATCGCGGGCATCCCGGCCCCGATTGGAGACCGCCGTGACCATCCGCCGGTTCGCTGCACTAGCCGCTGCAGTCGCGCTCGGGGCGGCGATGTCCGTCAGTTCGGCGCTTCCAGCGAACGCCGACACGCCAGCGTGGCCGATGGGCGGCCATGACCTGCGGAACACAAGGTCCAACCCCGTCCAAAAGACTGTCTCCGCCTCGAACGCAAGCCGGCTTGCGACCAAGTGGACCGCTACGACCAATGGCGACGTGTCGGCGACCCCGGCCGTCGTCGGTGGAGCGGTCTACTTCCCCGACTGGGGCGGCTACATCACCAAGGCCAACGCTAAGACAGGCGCCACAATCTGGTCGAAGAAGCTATCCGACTATGGCTACAACTCCGCGCCCGACCTGGTCTCGCGCACCAGCCCCGCCGTGGTCGGCCACGTGCTCTACATCGGCGATCAGGGCGGCGGTAGCGGCGTCGCACCTCGCCCGGGCCGTCTGCTGGCGATCGACGCGAGGAACGGCACGCTGTTGTGGAGCACCGTCGTCAACCCGCACCCGTTCTCGATCGTCACCCAGTCACCTATCGTATCCGGCGGCACCGTGTACGTCGGCGCCGCCTCCGCGGAGGAGAACAACGCCGCCTTCATCCCCGGCTACGTCTGCTGCACGTTCCGCGGCTCGTTCAGCGCGGTCGACGCTGCGACCGGACAGGTGAAGTGGACGACCTACATGGTCCCGGACAATGGCGGCGCTCCCGGTGGCTACTCCGGGGCGGCGGTGTGGGGTAGCACCCCGGCCGTCAACGCCAATTCGAACACTGTGTACCTGACCACCGGCAACAACTACGCCGTCCCGGAGTCCGCGAAGACCTGTCAGGACAACGGCGGCAGCCCGTCGCATTGCCTGGACCCAACCGACCACGTCGACGCCATCGTGGCGCTCAACGCCACCACCGGCGCGATCAAGTGGGCCACCGGGGTGCAGGGCTTCGACGACTGGATCGTGTCCTGCATCCCGGACATCGCCCCGAACCCTTGCCCGACAGCGACCCCCGGCCCAGACTTCGACTTCGGCTCCGGCCCAATCCTCTACACCGTGAAGAACCGTTCTGGCGGGGCCCGGCAGCTCGTCGGCGCCGGCGCCAAGAGCGGAATCTACTGGGCCCTCGACGCCGCCACCGGTCAGATCGTCTGGAGCACTCAGGCTGGCCCGGGCTCCACCCTCGGCGGCATCCAATGGGGAAGCGCCACCGACGGCGTGCGCATCTACATCGCCGAGGCCAACGCCGCATTCCTGCCCTACGACAACAACCCCAGCCTGCCGCACACCGGCTCCTGGGCCGCCCTCGATCCCGCCACCGGCGCCATCCTCTGGCAGACCGCCGACCCCAGCGGGAGCTTCGCCACCGGCGCCGTCTCCACCTCCAATGGCGTGGTGTACGCAGGCAGTATGAGCGGCCACATGTACGCGCTCGACGCTGCCACCGGCGCCGTCCTCAAGGACATCGTCGGCCAAGGTTCGTCCAACGCCGGGCCGGCAATCGACAACGACGGCGTCATCTACTGGGGCAACGGCTACGCTCGATTCGGCCTCGGCGCCCCCAGCACCACCTTCTACGCCCTCTCCCTGGACGGTAAGTAGACCCGAGCCGCCCGCCCTGTCGCGCTCCGCCGCTGAGTCCCCGCTCATCGAACGTACAGGCGGTCGCTCGTTAGTGGTCACTGTGGACGGTGCTGCGATCGCGGCCGGCCTGGCAACGCGCTGGCCGACCGCGCGCGCAGCGCCTAACGTTGCACGGCAGCGGCCTCGGCATCCGCATATGCTTGATATCCGCGCTCGGCAAAACCAGTCGGATGCCTCCCACTATCCGCCGATATGAGAGCGGTGCTCCGGGAGGAGCACAGGCCTCACCGGCGGGGCCTTTCGGCCCTACACCGCCCACGCGGCTCGGTGCACGCTCGTTCCGTGGCGATTATTCGTACCCGCCGGACAGCCGCCGACAGCGGTGCTGAGCTGGGCCAGCCGCGACCGCAATCGGCGCTCATAGTCGCGTGGACGCGGGTCGGCGCCGTATGCGGCTTCCTCGCGGTGCTCTCATACGCGCTGATCGCGGCCGCGCCGTTGACATCTGCGCAGGGGCTCGCCGTGGCCTGCGTGTTCGGGCCGGCCCTTATCGCCGCCTCAATGGGCTTGTACCACGTGCTCCGTACCCATCGCCGAACCGTCACACTCGACCTCGGCCTTATGGCCAATGTCGCGGCAGGTGTCACCGTGACATTGATGCTCTTTTCGCAGCTAGGGTTCAGGCGTTGGTTCGAGGTGCAGTTCGGGAGCGGATCGACAGACAGTCCCGAACGCGCACTGCACGCCGCGTACGAGGCCGCGAATGGGATCCAGTTGGGTATGGACGTTGCCTGGGATGTCTTTCTTGCGCTGGGCACCATTCTCCTGGCCCTGAACATGTGGCAACACCCGCGATTCGGG
>JAXIPB010000163.1:0-12094 GCA_045403155.1 Micromonosporaceae bacterium | reverse complement strand
TCGCGGTGGCGGCGCAGGATGGCGGAGTAGCCGCGCTCGGCAGCGCTGTCCCCCGTGTCGCCGTCGTCGCCCGCCGCGGCGGCGAGGTCGGCCGGCACGCCCTGGAAGACCAGCCGCCCCGCATCGATGAGCACGACATCGGTGCAAGCGGCGGCGACGTCCTCGACCAGGTGGGTCGAGACCAGCACGCAGGTGTCCGTACCGAGCTCGCGCAGCAGCGCCCGGAACTGCATCCGCTGATCGGGGTCCAGCCCGGCGGTCGGCTCGTCCAGCAGCAGGATCCGCGGGTCGTTGACGATGGCCTGGGCGATCCCGGCCCGGCGCACCATGCCACCCGAGAGCGTCTTCATCCGGTCGTCTGCCCGTTCGGCCAGCCCGAGCCGTTCGATCGCGCGCTGCACCGCCCCCGGCGACTCGGCGGCCGGCATCTCCTTGAGCCAGGCGATGTATTCAACGAACTCCCGCACGGTGAAGCGCCGGTAGTAGCCGAACTCCTGCGGCAGGTACCCGATCTCGCGACGCAGACCGCGCAGGTCGATGCGGCCGTTCACCTTCTCGCCGAGCACCGTCAACGTGCCGCCGACGGGGCGCAGCACCGTCGCGATCGAGCGGACCAACGTGGTCTTGCCGGCGCCGTTGGGCCCCAACAGGCCGTGTACGCCGTTGTTCATCGACAGGTCAAGCCCGTCGACGGCCATCCGCCGCCCGGCCCGCACCCGCAGCCCGTCTGCGTGGATGGCCCACGCGTACGTCGTCGCCGCTGTCTCGGCGGCGCTCACCGCTCGAACCATGTGTCACTCCTTCTTCGACGAGGCTTGCGAGCCGAACGACGTCGCAATGGCGGTGTACGCGTCGCGGCGAAGCACGAGTGCGACGGCGATGACGGCGATGAGCCCAGCCCAGTACGGCAGGCTGGACGGCTCCAAGATCAGCGGGCTCCGGGCGTTGAGCACGCTTGGAGCGATCACGCCAGCGGTCCAGGCCAGAGCCAGCGCTCCCGCCGCCAGACGCAGCCCGATCAGTTCGCCCAAGGCGAGTGCGCCGGCAGTGAACGCCAGGCACGGCAGCAACCAGCGCGACGGCGATGCACCCGCCAGCCAGCCGGCCACGGTCAGTGTCGGGATGACGACGACCAGCACCGCCAGGGTGCGCCGCAACACCATGTACAGCCCCGCCCGGGGGCTGGCCACCACCAGTTCATGCGCCGGATCGAGCCCGACGGACCACACGGCGGCCACCCCCAGCAGCGGCGCCACCGGCGCCACCAGCAGCACCAGCGACGGGAACGCGCTGCTGCGACCGGCCAGATCCAGTCCCAGCGCCGCCGCGAGCACCAGGACCGTCATGGCCAGCCGTGCCCACAGTCCCGGGGGGGCCCACCGCGCCGCCCACCCCGGCGTCCGCCGCACCGGCATCTGCGCGCTGCGGGCCACCTTCGTGGTCAGACCCGCGTGTACGTGAGACAGCAGCGACATCGTCTCCGGGCTCCGCCGAGCCACCGAGTCGACGAGGCGCCCACGGCAGGAGGCACACGACTCGAGGTGCGACTCGACCGCCCAGAGCGCATCCGCCCCGATGCCCGCGCCGCCGGTGGCGTACCGCTCCAGCACGGCGGTGGTGATGTGGTCCGACGTCTTCATGACAACGCCTCCCGCAGTGCAATCCGCGCCCGTCGGGCTCGGGTCTTCACCGTTCCCTCGGGTACGCCCAACAGCACGGCGGTTTCCCGTACCGTGAGCCCGTCCAACACCATCGCCTGCAATACATCCCGCAGGTCGGGGGAGAGCCTTCGCAGCGCCGAACCCATGTCGTCGCCCAGCAGCGCGTCGAGCACCTCGTCCTCGGCGGCCCGCGAAGGCGGTGGAGTGATTGTGGCGAGCGGCAGTTGCGCCTGCCGGGCCCTCCGGCGCATCGCATCCACGAGACGCCGGGCGGCGATCGTCCACATCCAGCCCACCGCACTGCCACCGACGCTGGCGCCCGCGAACGCCGCCGCGGCCCGCCACACAGCCAGGTACGTCTCCTGCATCACCTCGGCGACCAGATCGTCGTCGGCGCACCGGCGGCGCAGCCGCACGGCCAGCCAGGGGGAGGTGCGCCAGTACAGCTCGTCGAACGCGCCGCGGTCGCCGCGGGCGACGCCGCGGACCAGGCCTTCCTCGTCCATCGAGCTCACGGCGCCCATCTTGCCCTTCACATCCATACAGACGGCGCCCGCCCATGATCAGGTTCTCAGGTGGGGGTCATGTCGCGGCAAGTGTTCATCACTCGCCCGGTTGATTCGGGCGGAATCGGGCAAGTGTTCAGCACTCGCGCATCAGCGCTGGATGACGACCTTGGCGTCGATCAGTTCGGCGACGTTGTCGATACCCCAGTCGGCGAGCGCAGTGGTGGTGTGAGCGCCCGGGACGGCCGGTGCGGAGCCGAGCTGTGTCGCCGTACGGGAGAACCGTGGGGCCGGCGCGGGTTGGACCACGCCATTGGCCGTGGCGAAGACCTGCCGGGCGGCCATCTGCGGGTGGTGGGGCGCCTCCGTGAACGAGATCACCGGCGCTACGCAGGCATCGGAGCCGTCGAAGATCGCCGCCCATTGCGCCATCGTCTTCGTCCTGAATGTCGCGGCGAAGCGTTCGCGCAGCTGCGGCCACCGGGCCAGGTCGTACCGATCGGGCAGGTCAGGTCCGGGGTCGAGCAGCCGGATGAACTCGGCGTAGAACTGCGGCTCGAGGGCGCCGACCGCCATGTGCCGGCCGTCGGCGGTCTCGTATACGTCGTAGAACGGCGCCCCCGTGTCGAGGACGTTGACACCGCGCTGATCGCGCCACACGCCGCCGGCCATCATCCCGTGCATCATCGTGGACAGGACGGCGGCACCGTCCACAATGGCCGCGTCGACAACCTGGCCCTGACCGGACACCCGCGACTCCAGGAGGGCCGCGAGCAGGCCGGTCACGAGGAACATACTTCCGGCGGCGAAGTCGCCGAGCAGGTTCAGCGGGACCTGCGGCGGGCCGCCGGCCCGGCCGATGGCGTGCAGCGTGCCGGTGACGGCGATGTACGCGATATCGTGTCCGGCGGTATGCGCGATCGGACCCTCTCGCCCCCACCCGGTCATCCGGCCGTACACCAGGCGTGGATTGACGGCGAACAGGTCGTCGGGGCCGATGCCCAGCCGTTCGGCGACCCCCGGCCGGTAGCCCTCGGTCACGATGTCGGCCGACCGGGCCAAGCGGCGGATCACCTCGGCGCCACCGGGCTGACTCAGATCCACGATGGCCGATCGCCGCCCGCGATGGAGCAGGTTGTGTTCCGGCGTGACGAGCAGGAGGTCGTCCTTCGGCTTGTCGATCCTCATCACATCGGCGCCGAGGTCGGCGAGCACCATCGCCGCCATCGGTGCGGGACCGATGCCACCAATCTCCAGTACCCGCACGCCGGCGAGTGGGCCAGCAGTCTGCGCCATCGCCATCAAACCCCCAGAGACTTGCTGATGATCAGCTTCATGATTTCGTCGGTGCCACCGAAGATACGGTTCGGCCGGGCGCCGGGCGTAGAGCCGGGCGATCGGATACTCGATCACGTACCCATAGCCGCATCGCTTGGGGCGCCGGCACCGCTAGCGCGCTACGAGCACCCTCACCCTAGGGCGACATCCCGCCCTTCTGACAACCGGGGCCAGGCTCCGCCATCGTTGGGCCGGCCTGTTGCACTGACCTAGGCCGGGGGAGCGTGGCACCGCTCGATCTCGGAACGGTATGCGCACGCGAATGCGGTGTGGTTCACCCCGGGCCGTCGGGGGTCGAAACCTCCGGACCAGTCGCCGCCCGGGGACGCGTGAAGGCCAAAGAGCGTGCCGTCGCCGATGGCAACGACGGCGCGCCGCCCGAGGCCATGGCCGCACTCATGGCCAGGCATCCGATCGGCCGCCCGGGCCAGGCGGAGGAGGTCGCGTACCTGGTGTCATTCCTCCTCAGCGACGAGGCATCCTTCATCACCGGAAGTGTCCATGTGATCGATGGCGGCTACACCGCCGTGTGAACGTCCGCTCTCGCGCAAGTGTTCAACTGTTGCCCGGTCCGGCCGCCAGGAACCGGGCAACGGTTCAACACCTGCGCCGATCTTGGAACGATCGCAAACTATGTCGCTGCGCTTGGGCGGGGCCCGCTGTCGGCCTTCTCGGCCGCGGTGTGGGGCGAGCACGTCCCAGATGCTGTCGCCGACAACGATCGCCGAGCCGATGTCGAACCGAGGCGCTCGGCGGCGGCGATCTCCTATAAAGTCACGACGATATGACGCCCTCGATCCACTTCTGCAGGGCGTCGGGCCCGACCGCCCCCACCTGCTTCCCGCGTTCCTTGCCATTCTCGAGAATCAGCAGCATGGGGATGGACCGGGCGGCCAGCCGCTCCGCCACCACTGGCGCACCGTCCACATCGACCTTCACCACTTTGAGGGTGCCGGCAAACGTCTTCGCGGCGCGTTCGACGCCCGGTTCAACGATCCGGCACGGCTGGCACCAGGCGGCCCACAGATCCACCAGCACCGGCAGGGTCGAGTTTGTGACCACGGCGTCGAAGTCGTCGTCGCCGGCCGTGGTGAGCCATGGCAACGGGTTGTGGCACCGGCCGCACCGTGGCACACCGCTGTTCGCGGTCGGTAGGCGGTTGCGGGCACCGCAGTGCGGACAGGTGACGGTGTCAATGTGGACGGTCGGGGTGCTCATGACGCCGCCGCGTGCTCGCGCGCTTCAACGAACGCGACATTGAGCTCACCGTTGCGGGCGTCGACCCGGATGACCGCGCCCTCGCGAAGCTCGCCGGCGAGAAGGGCGCGGCCGATCCTCGTCTCCAACTCGTGAGCCAGATAGCGCCGAAGCGGGCGCGCCCCGTACACCGGGTCGTAGCCATGCTCGGCGATCAGCCGGCGCGCCTGCTCGGTGAGTTCGAGCGTAGTGCCACGCTCGGCCAGCCGGCGCCGCAACTCGCCCACCTGCAGATCGACGATCCTTTCGATCTGAGGCAGCGTGAGGCGGTGGAACAGGACGATGTCGTCGACCCGGTTGAGAAACTCCGGCCGGAAGTGCGCTCGAAGCTCCGCCATCACGTGGTCCCTTGTGTCGGGGTCGATCTCGCCGTCGGCGGTGGCCCCCGTGACCAGGTACTCGGCGCCGATGTTGGACGTCATGATGATGACGGTGTTGCGGAAGTCAACCGTGCGGCCCTGGGCGTCGGTGATGCGTCCGTCATCGAGGACCTGGAGCAGGGTGTTGAACACGTCCGTGTGCGCCTTCTCGATCTCGTCAAACAGGACGACCGAGTACGGCTTGCGCCGCACCGCCTCGGTCAGCTGCCCGCCCTCCTCGTAACCGACGTAGCCGGGCGGGGCACCGACGAGCCGGCTCACCGTGTGCCGTTCCTGATACTCGCTCATGTCGAGCCGCACGATGTTGTCCTCGGAGTCGAACAACGCGGCCGCGAGGGCGTTCGCGAGTTCTGTCTTTCCGACGCCGGTCGGCCCGAGGAAGATGAACGAGCCGATCGGCCGGCCCGGATCCTTGATGCCGGAGCGGGCCCGGATGATCGCATCCGCTACCAGTTGGACCGCCTCGTCCTGACCGATGACGCGCTGGTGCAGGATCTCGTCGAGGCGCAGCAGCTTCTCCCGCTCGCCCTCTTGCAGGCGGCTGATCGGGATGCCGGTCCAGGCGGCAACGATCTCGGCGACCTCATCCTCGGTGACCACCTCGCGCAGCAGCCGGCGTTGACCCACCTTCTGTTCCAGCTGCTGCTCCTCGGCCTGCAGGCGCCGCTCGATCTCGGCGATCCGGCCGTACCGCAGCTCGGCCGCTTTGGTGAGGTCGTACGCGCGCTCGGCCTCCTCGGCCTCGCGGCGCAGGCGCTCCAGTTCGCTGCGAAGCTCCTGGACCCGGCGGATGCCCTGCCGCTCGTGCTCCCACTGCGCCCGCTTCGCGTCCGCCTCGGCGCGTAGGTCGGCCAGCTCCCGCCGCAGCTGGTCGAGCCGGGCGATGCTGGCGGCGTCGGACTCCTTGGCCAGTGCCGCCTCTTCGATTTCCAACCGCATCACCCGCCGGGTCAGCTCGTCCAGCTCGGCCGGCATCGAGTCGATCTCGGTGCGCAGTCGGGCACAGGCCTCGTCGACCAGGTCGATCGCCTTGTCGGGAAGGAATCGGTCGGTGATGTAGCGATGGCTCAACGTCGCCGCGGCGACAAGTGCCGCGTCCTGGATCTTTACGCCGTGGAAGACCTCCAGCCGCTCGCGGAGTCCACGAAGGATGGAGATGGTGTCCTCCACCGTCGGCTCGTCGACCATGACGGGCTGAAACCGCCGTGCCAGTGCGGCGTCCTTCTCAACGCGCTTGCGGTATTCGTCGAGTGTGGTCGCCCCGATCATGTGGAGTTCGCCACGGGCCAGCATCGGCTTGAGCATGTTGCCCGCGTCCATCGAGCCCTCGGTGGCGCCGGCGCCCACGACGGTGTGCATCTCGTCGACGAAGAGCAGGATCCGCCCCGCACCGGCCTTCACCTCGGTCAGTACCGCCTTGAGCCGCTCCTCGAACTCGCCGCGATACTTCGCCCCCGCGACCAGCGCACCCATGTCGAGCGCGAAGACGGTCTTGTCCTTCAGCCCTTCGGGGACGTCGCCGTGGACGATCCGCTGCGCCAGACCCTCGACGATCGCCGTCTTGCCGACACCCGGGTCACCGATCAGCACCGGGTTGTTCTTGGACTTGCGGGACAGGATCTGGATGACCCGCCGGATCTCCGCATCGCGTCCGATGACCGGGTCGAGCTTGCCGGAGCGGGCCTCGCCGACGAGGTCGCGTCCGTACTTTTCCAGTGCCTCGTAGGCGACCTCGGGCATCGCCGAGGTGACCCTCTGGTTGCCCCGCACCCGGGTCAGCGCCGAGAGAAACGCCTCCCGGATGATGCCGTGCTCCTTGAGACGCCGACCGGCCGAGGTGTTTGAACCCTCGTCGGCCAGGGCCAACAACAGGTGCTCGACCGACACGTACTCGTCCTTCAGCCGGCCGGCCTCTCGCTCCGCCACGTCGAGTAGCCGGGACAGGCGCTGGGTGACGAACACCTGCCCGGGCGAGGCGCCGGGTCCCGTCACCGTGGGCCGGCCAGCGAGATCGGACTCGACGTCGGCCCGAAGCGATTCCGGGTCGCCCCCCACCGCGACGATCATCCGCGGGACGAGACCCTCGGATTGGTCGGTCAGAGCGAGCAGCAGATGCTCGCCGTCGACCTCGGTGTGCCCCACACGCAGCGCCTTGGTCTGGGCGTCGTGGAGTGCTTCCTGAGACTTCTGTGTCAGTCGATTCATGTCCATGGTTTGCTCCCGGATCGTCGTGATGCCGCCTCAAGTTCCTCGATGCGATCCAGCAGGTCGAGAACCAAGCCGATCGCGGCGTAGTTCAAAGCCAGTCCGGCCCGCAGTCGCTGCACTCGCGCGACTGTCACCAACGCCGCCGGCCGGAACCAGAGTTGCCCGGCCGCGTCGCGGTAGGCGTCGACAAGCCCGAGCGCGACGAAACGTTGGACGAGTTCGGGATGCAGGCCAGCCTGCCGGGCGAAGGCGTCCAGGTTGAGCCGGGTTGGTCGGGTGACCGGATACCTACTGCGTTGTTCTGCTCGCAAGCTCGTAGATGCGATCATCGGCCCCTCCGGGGGTCGAATGTGGACACGTTGGCGAGTTCCTCGAATAGCTCCCGCTCGCGCTCGCTCAGCGTGGCCGGAACCATGACCTTGACCTCGGCGTAGAGGTCACCGGGCGTGCCCGACGGGTTGGGAAGACCTTGACCGCGCAGGCGCAACCGGCGGCCGATCGATGAGCCCGGCGGTACGCGTACCTTGCCCTCTCCGCCCGGTGTCTCGACCGGGATGGTGGCGCCCAACGCCGCCTCCCACGGCGACACCGGCAGGTCGACGTGGATGTCGCGCCCGTTCACGCGATAGCGCGGATGGGGGGCGATCCGGACCACCAGGTAGAGGTCGCCCGCACTGGCATCGCCCCGGCCGCGCCCGCCCTGTCCGGCCAGGCGGATGCGTTGGCCGTCGGTGACCCCGGCCGGGATGTCGACCTCGTAGCTGCGGGGGCCGCCGGGTCCGGCCAGCGTGATGGACCGGCGGCCACCGCGGTACGCGTCCTCGACCATCAGGGTCAGCTCGGCCTCCTGGTCGGCGCCCGGAATCGGCCCGCCGGGGCCGCGTGCGCCGAACACTCCGCCGAGCAGGTCCTCGATGTCGATGCCGGAATCGTGGAATTCCCACTGGGCCCCCATGGTCGGCTCCGCCGAAGCACCGCCGAACGGCGAGCCGCCGGTCCGCCGGTAGCCCCGGCCCGGGCCTCGGCCGGCCCCGACCGTCTCCTCGTAGCCTTCGGGAATCTGGCGGAAGTTGGGACCGAAGCGGTCGTACCGGCGACGAGCCCCCGGATCCTTGAGCACCTGGTACGCCTCGTTTATCTCCTTGAATCTCTCCTCGGCTTCGGGGTTCTTGTTCACGTCCGGATGGTGGCGCCGGGCGAGCTTGCGGTAAGCCTGCTGCACCTCGTCCGCGCTCGCGTCTCTCGAGATTCCGAGAAGGTCGTAGTAGTCGCGGGCCATTGGCGTTACCCCGGCCCGGCGGCGACCACGACCGCGGCGGGACGCAACTGCTGCGTACCCTCTCCGTAGCCGGGACGCAGCACCTTCAGCACCGTTCCCGCCGGGGCGTCGCCGTCTTCTATCACGCTGACCGCCTCGTGCAGCTGTGGGTCGAAGGGCGCGTTGGTTTCGTCGTGTCGCGGGAACCCCAGCGATTCCAGCAGGGCGACGGCCTGGTCACGGACGGCCCGAACGCCTTCGATGACCGGGCCGGAGTCGGAGTCGGCGTGCTCCAGGGCGAGCTCGAGGTTGTCCACAATGGGCAGCCACGCGGCGGCGACCCGGGACAGCTCGTCCTCCCGCGCCTCGACGACCTGGCGTGCGCAGCGCTTGCGCATGTTGTCGGCGTCGGCGAGTGCCCGGCGCAAGCGATCCTCCAGATCGGCCGCCGGATCGGTCCCGACCTCGTCGGCCTCGGTGCCTGCTGGTGGCTCGTCCGTCGGCTCTAGCGTGCCGTCGGGATCTGCGTCGGGCCGGGCCATGGCGCCCTCAGCTGGGAGTGAAGTCGGCGTCGATCACGTCGCCGTCGCCAGGCGGGCCCTGTCCGGGAGGCGGTGTTCCCGTTCCCGGCGCCCCGCCAGGCGCCCCGCCAGGCGGGCCGCTCGTCCCGCCGGCCTCGGCGGCCCGCGCCACGAGAGCCTGGGCGATCTGCTGCAGTTCGGTGGTCAACGACCGCAAGCGGTCCAGCGGTGCCTCCTCCTTGATGGCCTGGCGGGCGTCTCCGACCAGCATCTCGGCCCGCGCCTTCTCATGCGCCGGTGCCGCCTCGCCCAGCTCACCGAGGCGCCGATCGACCTGGTAGGCGAGTGATTCCAACTCGTTGCGGGCGTCGATCATCTGCCGGGTCTGCGCGTCCGCGGCGCGGTTTCGCTCCGCCTCGGCCACCATCCGCTCCACTTCGGAGCGATCGAGGTTGCTGCTCTCGGTGATTGTGATGGCCTGTTGGGCGCCGGTGTCCTTGTCCCGAGCCGAAACGTTGAGGATGCCGTTGGCGTCGAGATCGAACGTGACCTCGATGTGCGGTTCGCCGCGTGGTGCGGGTCGGACGTTCTCCAGCCGGAACCGGCCCAGCACCCGGTTGTCGGCGGCTTTCTCCCGCTCGCCCTGGAGCACTACGACATCGACGGCGGGCTGGTTGTCGTCCGCGGTGGAGAAGACCTCGGCCCGCCGGACCGGGATCGTCGTGTTTCGCTCGATCACCTTGGTCATGACGCCGCCGAGCGTCTCCAGCCCCAGCGACAGCGGGGTGACGTCGAGCAGGAGGACGTCCGGGCCTTCGCCGGTCAACACGGCAGCCTGGATCGCCGCGCCCAGCGCGACCACCTCGTCGGGGTTGACCGTCATGTTCGGGTCCTTGCCGCCGGTGAGCCGCCGGACCAGGCTCTGCATGGCCGGCATCCGAGTCGAGCCGCCGACGAGAATCACCTCGTCGAGGTCGTTCGCGGAAACCTTCGCGTCCGACATCGCTCGCTCGACGGGCTCCAGACACCGCTCGACCAGGTCGCCGGTGATCTGCTCGAACGTCGATCGCGTGATGGTCGACGTCAGGTGCTTGGGTCCCGACGCATCGGCAGTAACGAACGGGAGGCTAACCTGTGTCTGGGTCACCGAGCTCAGCTCGACCTTCGCCTTCTCCGCCGCCTCGAACAGCCGCTGCAGCGCCTGCGGGTCGGAGCGCAGGTCGATGCCCTGCTCCCGCTTGAACTCCTCGGCGAGATGATCCACGAGCCGGCGGTCGAAGTCGTCGCCGCCGAGGTGGGTGTCGCCGGCGGTGGCGCGAACCTCGACGACGCCGTCGCCGACATCGAGGATGCTCACATCGAATGTGCCGCCGCCCAAGTCGAAGACAAGGACGGTTTCGTGGCCCTTCTTGTCCAGCCCGTAGGCCAGAGCGGCGGCCGTCGGTTCATTGATGATGCGTAGCACGTCCAGGCCGGCAATCTTCCCGGCATCCTTGGTCGCGGTGCGCTGGGCGTCGTTGAAGTAGGCCGGGACGGTAATGACCGCCTGCGTCACCTTCTCGCCCAGGAACTTCGCCGCGTCGTCGGCGAGCTTGCGCAAGATCTGCGCGCTGATCTCCTCTGGAGAGTACAGCTTGCCCTTGACGTCGAAGCGGACCGCGCCGTCGGGGCCGGGCACCACGTCGAAGCCGACCGCCTTCGCCTCCTCAGACACCTCGTCGAAACGGCGCCCGATGAACCGCTTCGCGGAATAGATCGTCCCCTTCGGATTCAGGATCGACTGCCGGCGAGCCAACTGGCCCACGAGACGTTCCCCGCTGTCCGTGAAGGCCACAACCGACGGCGTCGTCCGCGACCCTTCGGCGTTGGGTACGACGGTCGGCTGCCCACCCTCCATGGCCGCGATCACCGAGTTGGTCGTACCAAGGTCAATTCCGACTGCCTTAGCCATGCGTATAACCCCCAAAGGCTCACGGGCAACGTGAACTCCCGCCATCGTCTGCGGGTAGCGGGTGAGGAAGGCTCGCCCCGGAAAGATGAGATCACTTGGGCGGACGTCCGACTCCGAATCAGAAGGTCGGCGGTCCGATCCCGCCCCTGGCTACCCAAGAATACGCAGGTCAGAGGCCATTCGTGGCCTGTTCTGCATCTCTGGAGTGGTCACCCCCGGACTCCCGTTGCTAGGTCCTTGCTAGGTTCTCACGCCGTCCGGTGCCTCGGAACCAGCGCAGCGGCCTTCTCCGACATCTCCTGGTTGGCCTTCTCGAACAGCGATCCGTAGATGTCGGCGGTGATCCCGACCGAGCTGTGCCCGAGGCTCTTGCTGACCTGAGCCAGCTCGGCCCCGGTGGAGATCAGAGCGGCGGCCCGGAAATGCCGCAGCCCGTGCAGCTTCACCGCCGGCAGACCGGCCCGGCGGACCAGCTTCGCGAATGCCTTCGACACCCAGTCCGGGTGCCATGGCCGCCCGTCCTCCCAGCAGAACAGCCAGTCCTCGTCGCGATACGCCTGGCCGAACGCGAGCCGCTCCCGCAGCAGACGCGCCCGCCAGGCCCGCAGGACCGCCACCGTTCCGCGATCCAGCCAGACCACCCGCTCGCCCGCGTCGGTCTTCGTCTCGCGCTCGCTGATCTTGTATGCGATGTTGACCCGCTGGCGCAGCACCTGCACCCGGCCGGTGTCCAGGTCCACATCGGACCAACGCAGGCCGCACAGCTCGCCCCGGCGCAACCCGGAATGCGCGGCCACCATCACCAGGGTCAGGAGACGGTCGTCGTGCTCCTCGGCGAAGTCGAGCAAGCGCCCGACCTGCTCCGGCGTGAACGGGCGGACCTTCGTCCTGGTGGCCTTCGGCAGACTCGCCGACGCGGCGACATTCCGGCTCACCAGGCCGTTGTTCTTCGCGTCGGATAACGCGCCCGAGACCACGGCGTGCACCCGGCGCACGCTGACCGCGCCGAAGGTC
>JAXIPB010000171.1:0-35218 GCA_045403155.1 Micromonosporaceae bacterium | reverse complement strand
CCAGCTACGGTCAATCCGTGATGACATACGACCCGGGCTCTCGTGGTGCGACGAGCTACTTCGAGGCCGCACTCGAGATCGCGACCAGGGGGGCCACCGTTGGAGGCGCCAGATGACCGCCAAGGCTAAGGGTGGCCTCGGCCGCGGTCTGGGCGCGCTGATTCCCCAAGGCCCGCCGGTCGCGGTCGCTTCCCCGCGTGCTGAAAGTGCGTCCCGGGGCGCGACGGCGGGGCAGGACACCCGGGGGTCCTCGTACGACGCGGGCGCCCTGGCGCCTGTCCCGGGCGCGCGGTTTGCCGAGGTCCATGTCAACACGATCGCGCCGAACGCGCGCCAGCCACGGCAGGTCTTCGACGAAGAGTCGATGGAGGAGTTGAAAGCCTCCATCGAGGAGGTTGGACTCCTGCAGCCGATTGTCGTTCGTGAGGTCGGCGTTGGGGCGTACGAGATTGTCATGGGCGAGCGACGATGGCGGGCGGCGCAGTCGCTCGGCCTGGATCTCATACCGGCGATCGTTCGCGACACGCGTGATGATGCGATGCTCCGCGACGCCCTGATGGAGAACATCCATCGCGCGAACCTGAACCCGCTGGAAGAAGCGGCTGCATATCAACAGTTGCTGGATGAGTTCGGGGCGACCCACGAGGAGTTGGCGAGGCGGATCGGTCGCAGCAGGCCACAGATCTCGAACACTATCCGCCTCCTGAACCTTCCTGGACCGGTGCAAAAGAGGGTTGCGGCGGGGGTGTTGTCGGCTGGACACGCGCGCGCTCTCCTCTCACTGGAGGAGCCGGACCAGCAGGAGGCATTGGCGACGCGGATCGTGGCCGAAGGGCTGTCCGTCCGAGCCACGGAGGAGGCCGTCTCGCTCGCCCTGTCGGAGGGGCCGCCGAAGAAGCCGGCTGTCAAGCGGGCGAGGCCTCACGCGCCCGGGTTGAGCGACTTGGCGGATCGCCTCTCGGATCATTTCGACACTCGGGTTCGAGTCGATATCGGCCGGCGGAAGGGCCGCATTCTGATCGAGTTCGCCACGGTGGATGACCTCGAGCGGATCGTGTCGATGATCGGTCCGGCTCCCGCGCGCGGCATCGACTGAACGACTCCCCCGACGGCCAACCCCCGACGCGCCAGTCCCTACGCGCCGATCATGATCTCCAGGTCATGATCGGCGCGCTTTTGAGGTACCAAACCCATGATCGTGGCGATCTTGGGCGCAGGAAGCCCATCCCCCTGACGTCGTTCCACGTGAAACGAAGAACGAGGATTCTCTGAGTAACTGGCGAGCGACCTCACAGAGGGTCTGCCCCATCTCCGGGATTCGAGGACCGTCGCTCGCCCGCCATGTCGTCGTCGCGAGGCCGCGTCATCGAATCCGCCTATGCGCGCTCAGCCCAATCAATGGGGCTGCACGTACGGTGGACCTCGAGAGCGCTCTACGCGGCAGGGTCGCCGTGCGGTCGAGGAGATGAATCAGCTCCACCTCGCGACGCTTGCCCGATTCGATCGCCGGGAGATGGAGTCCCTCAGCACGTGCAATGTCCCGCCCGGGCAGCGCCACGGCCAATGATGTGAGACGGTCCGTGCGGCGCCACGGTCCGTGCGGCGCCACGGTCCGTGCCAGGACCCCCCGCCACACCAAGAGCCTCACGACGGGCGCACGTCCACATTAGACCATTCGGCATGGCGCGAAGTCATGGGCATTGTCCGCGGAGGTCGCGTGTTTCACGTGAAACGCTTGTGTGCCACCGGATGGCTTGCGTGTCAATGGATGCAGCGATGCCGCACACGGCTGTCAGGAGTGGTCGTGGTCGGTTAGGGTGTGCCGGTGCCTCGCGAACAACCCGCCCTCCCCGAGTTCGTCAATTGGCCTACGTTCCCATTCGAGGGACACCTTCGAGCGAAGAGCGTCGACCCGCCTGTCGCCGTCGAACCGCCGCGGCTCGGTGAGGATCCGACGACGTGCGACGCCTGCCAGACACCCGACGACGCATACATTTGGGTCGCCGACCGCTGGCGGGTGCGGGCACCGGAGCGCCCGTCCGGCCTACCCGTGGTGCTGATTCTTGAGCCGAGATCACACCTCGATCTGGGCGACCTCCCCAATCTGTTGTCGGCGGAGCTGGGCGTGATGACCGTTCGCCTGGAGCGCGCGATCCGGTCGTTGGAAGGCGTCGCGAGGGTGCACGTCAACCGGTGGGGCGACGGTTCGGCCCACCTTCACCTCTGGTTCTTGGCTCGGCCCATTGGATGGCTCCAACTGAGGGGAACATTCCTTTCCCTGTGGGATGACATCCTTCCGCCTGTACCCGAGTCGCAGTGGCGAGAGAATTTGGCGCTCGTGGGGGCATGGCTCGCCGAGTTCGGTGGGCGCGCACTCGTCGAGCCACCGAGGATTGACTGGCAAGCGCCGTCCCACGTCGAGCAGAGCGCGACGTCCGGCCTCACCGAGGTTGCTCCAACGACGCCCAACGCCAAGACGGAGGCGACGGTGATGGCATCAGAGGCAGGTCTGCTGCATACGAGCGAGAACGGCAGCCAGGTCCGAAAGGCTCAAGGCCCCAATCCAGCGAGCCCTGACGAGGCGCAGGAACTTCGAGTCTGACGGTGCTTGCCCAACCATTGGAGCGCAACGCGTCAGCGGCGGCTAAATCGAATCCGGCCGGCTGGGACAGGCTCTCGCATGTCGTACCCCTGACGCGGGAGCCCGCGTAAGATCAATAGGTCTGAGGAGGCGGCATGCACTCTGGCTCAGGAGAGGCGTGTTGATGTCGCGGCGCATTGTCAATCTCACCTTGGACACCCTCGAGGACTTGCCGCGCCGATGCCGGCAATGCGTCTACTGGGAGTTGGATCCCGTCGCCTCCGAGCGGGCCTGCGCCAGCGGCGATCCCGGCCTCGAGAAGGAGGCGTGGGTCTCGCAGACGCTCCTCGAGTGGGGCTCGTGCGGAAAGCTGGTCTACGTCGACGGGATGTCCGCCGGCTTCGCGCTCTACGCCCCGCCGGCGTACGCACCGCGGTCAATGGCATTCCCAACGAGCCCGATCTCGGCCGACGCCGTGCTCCTGATGGCCGCTCACATCGTTCCTCCGTTCGCCGGCGGCGGTCTCGGCCGGATGCTCATCCAGGCCATTGCCCGCGACGTAACCAAACGCGGGATCCGGGCGATCGAGGCGTTCGGCGATGCCAAGTTCGGCGACCAGGTTGACGAGCCGTCCTCCTGCTTAGCCCCAGCCGACTTCTTCCTCGCGGTGGGGTTCAAGACGGTTCGACCTCATCCGCGGTTCCCCCGAGTGCGCCTGGAGTTGAGGACAGCGTTGTCGTGGAAGTCGGATGTGGAGTATGCACTCGAGAAGCTCCTCGGCTCGATGAACCCAGATGCCATCCTCCGACCCGCGACCCGAGGCATGTTGACAACCGGAGCGCCCCAGGAGCGTGCAGTATAGGCATCTCCATATCTCGATGGAGAGCCGGAGCACGGTGCGCGCTGGGGTTCGATGGTCGAGTGGGTCGCTATGTCACCGGCGCGCGGTGCCGGCCAGCACGGCCACCGCGGTCCGCATAGGTGCTCTCGAACCGATCGCGCGACCGGTCCAGCGGATCCAGATCGGCGCCAATGTCGGACTCCGCACCGTCCGATCGCAGTGTGTCCACATCGATCGAGCCGGTCGTAACGTCCGACTCGATCGGCAGGTACATGCGCTTGACCGCGGCGACGATCGCGTCAACGACGCGATCGCGAAAGAGCGGATCGATGAGGCGGTTGCGATCCTCTCGGGAGGTTAGGTAACCGACCTCGACCCTGACCGCCGGCATTCGGGTGAGCCGGAGCAGATCCCAGGTCTTGGCGTGGATGCGGCAGTCGCGCATCGCCGTACGGACGACCATCTCCCGCTGTACGAGCGCCGCCAACCGCTCGCCGAGGGTGGAGGTGAGGCCGCCGTCGACGTATTGCCCGTAGTGGTAGGTGGCGACGCCGGACGCGGCGGCGTTCGCATGACCGTCCAGATGCAGCGAGATGAGCAGGTCGGCGCCGAGCTCGTTCGCGAGCGACGCGCGGTCGGACTCAGAGAGCCGTTCGCTCGGTGACGGACCGCGGGTAAGGTGCACCCGCATGCCAGCGGCAGCGAGTCTGCCTTCGAGCCGGGAGGCGAGGTCATAGGCGATGTCCGCCTCCGTCCACCGCAGCGGCCCGTCAGGGACGCTCACTCCGGCATCGCCACCGCCGTGGCCGGGATCGATGACAATGCGTTTGTCGACCAGCGCTGGACCGGCCGCACGGAAGCGCTCGGTCTCGCGGAGCAGGTTTGGTCGACCGCCGACGACCTTGCGACCGAGCCGTCGGAGCGCCGCCATCGTCTGTGGCCCGCAAACCGCGTCGGGAACCAGGCCGACCTCCCGCTGAAAATTCGCCAACGCGGCGGCCGTCCGCCGGCCAAGGATGCCATCGGCTCGGCCAAGGTCGTATCCGAGCTCGAGCAGCCGCTCCTGCAGCTGGCGCACATCGTCACCAAAGAGCGGCTCCGGTTGCTCGTGCGCGAGCACTCGCGACCCCAGCGTCCACCGGGCTGCGTCGATCGCACGCCACGTCTCCTCGTTGACGTCGCCGGTCACAGTGAGGCCACGCGCCTGTTGAAACGCCCGCACGGCTCGTTCGACACGTGCGTCGTAGACGGCCTCCACGTCCGGCGGCGCGGGGTCGTGAAGAACCGCGAGCGTGGTCAGGATGGCCCGGATCTCCACGACCGCGTCTCCACGGTCACCTCGCCGGATCACCTGCATCGGCTGGGTCCTCCCCGTCGCTGGATGATGGCACCAAATGTGGCGGAGCCTACTCCGGAGGTTATGGACCTTGGGACGCGAGTGCCCGCCACAAGCCGGACTTAAGCCGAATTTGCGTCGCTCTTGACCGAGGGCTAAACCTGCCCAAAGGCGCCGTACGTCCGTTCAACCGAACGTGGGCGAGCGACAGCGCTGAGCGGATTCGGCTCCGTCAGATGGCGTTCTCGATGAAGCGCATGAGGTCGCCCTTTGGCTTCGCGCCCGCGACCGACTGGACGGGCTGACCGCCCTTGAAGATGGTGAGGGTCGGCACGGACATGACCCGGTATGCCATGGCCGTCTCCGGATTCTCGTCAATATTCATCTTGACAATCTCGACCTTGTCGCCCAAATCGGACGCAATCTCGCCGAGCACAAGCTCGATCTTGCGGCAGGGGGCGCACCACTCCGCCCAGAAGTCAACCACGACCGGCTTCTCCGACTGAAGCACATCTCGGACGAACGTGATGTCAGTGACTGGCTTGGGTGCCATTCCGGTTTCCCCTCAGGTCGGGTTCGTCATCGTACGGAGTACTTAAGCGCATTTCAGGAATCAAGTGCGGCTATGTACCGCTCGGCATCGAGTGCTGCCGCACATCCGGTGCCGGCCGCGGTGATCGCCTGCCGGTAGACGTGATCGACCAGGTCGCCAGAGGCGAACACCCCGGCAACGCTTGTACGGGTGCTGGGCGCATCGACGACGACATGCCCGGCAGCGTCAAGCTCAATCTGGCCGGCGAAGAGTTCGCTTCGCGGATCGTGGCCGATGGCGACGAAGACGCCGGCAACGGGTAGCGTGCGTTCCTCACCGGTCCCGACGTTCCGAACGCGAACGCCGCCAACCTTGCCGTCATCGGGGATGATCTCCGTGACAACGGTGTTCCACTCGACCTTGATCTTCGGATTGGAGAGTGCGCGCTGGGCCATGATCTTGCTGGCGCGGAACTCATCCCGACGGTGAATGATCGTGACGGTCTCGCCGAACCTGGTCAGGAAGGTGGCCTCCTCCATCGCGGAGTCGCCGCCGCCGACGACAACGATGTGCTGGTTGCGGAAGAAGAATCCGTCACAGGTGGCGCACGAGGAGACGCCGTGTCCGAGCAACTCCTGTTCGCCGGGCACGTTGAGAGGACGCCAGGCCGAGCCGGTCGCCAGAATGACGCTCCGCGCGCGGTAGGCGGTGTCACCGATCCAGGCGGTCTTGACGTCGCCGGCCAACTCGACCGCCGACGCGTCATCGGTGATCAACTCCGCGCCGAACCGCTCTGCCTGCTTACGCATGCTGTCCATGAGATCGGGGCCCATGACACCGTCCGGGAAGCCGGAGAAGTTCTCCACGTCGGTGGTCGTCATGAGTGCGCCGCCCGACTGCACGCCCTCGATCACGAGAGGCTTCAGGTTCGCCCTAGCCGCATAGATCGCCGCGGTGTATCCCGCCGGACCGGAGCCGACGATGATCACGTTACGAACGTCATCCATGGACTCTTCCCTCCCGCGGCGCGCGTCATGCTTGTCCTGGCGACCTGACGATAGACCGCCGCGATGGACAGAACGTCATCGTACGAACCTGTGATTCCCGAACGCGGCACGCATCACTCCCGACGCGCCGAGAACTTGGCTCACTCGGGCATCCGAAGACAACGTGTGTATGCCGATCGTAAGTGGTTCAGGGGATCCGAGCCGAGGCCTGTTCGTCCGCGCCGGCCAGTCCGCAATCCGGCCCGACGGCAACGATCGTCGATGTCGCGCCCTGTCGGACCAGGACGACGAGCGCCGGCTGCCCGCCAAAACGGGCGTAGTCAACGACCGCTACCGTGCCAGGGTGGCCCACGCGAATGGCCGCCAGGCATGCGGACAGCTCGGTCAACACAGTGAGCCGCGACAGCCCGGCGGGGGCCGCCTCGCGAACGAGCTGTGGAACCTCGGCCACCTTCGACGCGTCGTCGCTCGTCGGTGCTGCGCCGTGCGCCGGCACCGGCGCAGCCAGCGCGAGCTGCGACAGCGTGGCGGCCTGATAGTCGATGCCCGAGATCACGAAGCTCGGCTGCCCGGACACCGCCGACGTCGGCGCCGACGGCGGCGGCACGTCGGCCGCACCACGGTCGCCGCTCTCGGAGTTGATTTGCGGCGCGGCGGCATTTGGTGTCTCCCGGCCGGCGAGTTGGCTCGCGACCGTGATACCGCCGACGACGGCCACGACGGAAGCCGCGGCGGCGGCCACGCCAGCCCAGCGGCCCCAGGCTCTCCGTCCTGCGGTCTCCTTCCGCCGGGCGCTGTGCACGACCGGTCGGCGGCTGGCGGTGGCGCCGCGCGCGGTCAGCAGCGCGCGGTCGAGTCGGGCCGCGACGGCCGCTGGCATCGGTGCATCGCCCGCCGCGGCATTGAGATCGTGGCGTACCGCGCCGTCTGCCCAGATCAGCGCGTCATACGTCCTCGCCCACTGCGTGTCCGTCGCCACCAGGTGTGCGACCTCGGCGGTCTGAGCGTCGTCAAGGACGCCGGCGATGAAGTCGGCCAGCAGGTCAAGATCGCGCTCGCGGAACGCCGCGCCACGGCCAAATTCCTGGCTCACTCCACCACCTCCTGCCCCGATCGATCCTGCCCCGCGGACTCGGCTCCTGATGATCCGACGTCGCCGACTGTCTGCCGGTTCCCATGACGCCCGTCACCGGGGGCGCGGTCGGTGGGCGCGTGGTCGGATGGCGCTCGGTCGCTGCGCGCCCGGTCGGTGCGGTCAGTGTCAACTCGGAGGTGGCCCAAGAGGATCGCGAGACGGGCCCGGCCGCGGGCGCACCGGCTCTTGACTGTGCCTTCCGCGACTCCGAGGATGCCGGCTATCTCCGCCACGGAGTAGCCCTGCATGTCCAACAGGATGAGCGCCACGCGCTGTTCGGGCGGCAGCTGCGCCAGCGCCGCGCGGACCGTCAGCGCGGTGTCGGAGTCGTACGGCGAGCCCGCGCTGCGCGCCGAGACCAGCCCATACTCGATCTCGGGGAGCGGCACAGTCGGCCGCGCTTGGCGCCGGCGTGCGCGATCGAGGCACGCGTTGACGACGATACGGTGCAGCCAGGTTGTGACGGCCGAGTCACCGCGAAATCGGTCGGCCGACTTGTACGCCGAGATGAGCGCATCCTGGACCGCGTCCGCCGCGTCCTCGCGGTCGCCGAGGGTACGCAGGGCGACGGCCCACAGACGGTCGCGATGGCGGCGGACGAGTTCGGCGAAGGCGTCGCGGTCGCCGGCGACGTGCGCGCGAAGCAGCGCGGCATCGTCGTGGTGAGCATGCGCGGCGGTCACGGCCAGACCCTATCGGGCGGCCGCGACGCGCTGATCGAGGAGCCTCGACCGTACCTCTGCCCGACACCGGTTATCAATTCTGCACGCCGCTGGTGATAGGCCCTGGCCGTCAGGGCAGGAGTGCCGCGCTCTGGGTCACGGCGCGAGAACCGTGATCTCGTTGATGGAGAGGACGAATTTGCCGGCACTGTCCGCGGGTAGGTTCGTGATCCACACGAGGAGGTACTGGATCTGTCGTTGCTCCTCAGGGATCGGGAAGACCATGACGGTCCCGCCGAAGTCGTCGAGCGGCTGGCCGACGGGTTTGTAATCCGTGGAGATGGCCTTGTCGCCGTCGGTGGTGTCTCCGGGGTCGCTTGTGCCCGCTCGAAGGGCGATCGACGCGCCTTGCTGGTTGACCACCACACGCACGGCGCCAACCTGGGTCGGCGCCCCGAGGTTGATAAGGATCCCCATGCCGGGCTTGAGGCCGCCGAAGTTTGCCCGCGAGTACTCATCGGTCGTCCAACCGGTCTGCTCGTCGCCGTCAACGACCTTCTCGTAGCCCTCGAACTCGGTTCGGTCGCCCTTGGGAGGGTCGACGACTCGAATCTGACTCGCCACGATCGCGATTGGTTTGCCATTGCCGCCGCTCGGCGGTGGTGGGGTCGTTGGCTCGGTGACGCCGGGTGCGGTCGGTCCCGTGTCGGGGCCTCCGGTGAGTAGCTTCGCGCCGATGAACGCACCAGCGATCGCGATGGCGGTCAATACGGCCACACCGAGCGCGAGCTTGCCCCCGGCGCGGCGTCGGGTCCCGCCCGGCTCGCCAGCGCCGAATCCCATCGGGCCACTCTCGGTCTCGTACTCGTCATCGTCGGTTCCGCCGTGGTTCGCGAGCCGTGCGAACTCCGCCGCGATCGTCGCGGCCGGCGGCGACGCGATCCGGCGGTCGAGGAGCTCGGCCGCGATCTCGTCCAGGTGGCCGGGGATCCCGCCGCGCACCTGTCGGGGTGTGGCCAACCGCCCGGAACTGTCACGGACAGCATCCGGGAGCGTCGAGTGTCCCGCTTCGGCGTACGGCCAGTGCGACGTGAGGCACGCGTAGAGCACCGCGCCGATGGCGCGGACATCGGTCTCCGGGTCCGCCGGCCCGTCGGCGTGCGCGTCAGCGAGCACGACACGACCGTCGTCGGCGACCAGGATCGTGCCCGGGTGGACATTCCCGTGAACGATTCCGGCGGAGTGCAGCGCGGCCACCGCTTCGGCGATCGCATGTGTCACAAGCGTGGCGCGTTCCGCGTCCAGCGGCGCCTGTCGCAGCACATCCCGCAGCGCGAGCCCGGGCACCCATTCGCGAATGAGGTACGCCCGATGCCGCTCGTCGATCGCGTCGTAGACGGAGACGAGGTGCGGGTGTACCAGTCGGCTCGCCGCCACCGCGGCGGTGAGCATGCCCGCGGCCGCTTCGCCGCCGGGCTGACGCACGACCACCGCGACGGGGCGGCGCAGCACAATGTCGATGCCCCGCCAGATCTGCCGTCCAGCGGCGTCGGTGTCGACGTGCTCCTCAAGCTGGTACCGGTCGGCCAAGATATCGCCGGCCGCGGCTGCGCCGAAGGTCATGACACTGGGCACGCCCGGTGGTCCGCCGGGTGCGGCCCGATGCTCCTCGCCCTCGTGGCTCACCCGACCTCCTCGTTGGACCCGCATCCCCTGCATCTCCGGCATGCCTGCGCTGCGTGACAAAACGCAGACGCCTTCGCCGGAGGCGATGGCGCGGGTAACTTGTCCCCCGCGACCATAACCCAGGACGAGCCGACTTGCCGACGCTGTGTTCATAGCGTAAGCGCGTTGACACAAACCCGTCGCTCTGTCCGTCCAGGGTGCCGTGAATTGAACCCGAGATCCACCGACCAGCCGACCGTAATGTGCCGCGCGGCGGCCAAATTGGTGTGTTTCGCGCCACTCCGACGGGCTGTCGGGGGACGACGGTTATCTGCCGAGCCGGGAGCGCACCATCGATTCGAGCTCGCGCACCTCCCGTACCCTTAACGCGAACGCGGCCGCGATGTACGCACCGAGCAGGACGACCGCGCCGACGACGAGCTGCACCGCGCTTGCCAGCTTCTCGTCTCCCCAGATCGCCGTCATCGCGACCAGCGTGATCACTGCCGGCACCACCGCGACAAGCGTGGCGACCCCGAGCCGGCCGATTGTCGCCATGATCTGGCCGAGGCCCAGTCGACCAATTCGCCGCCGCAACAACCAGTAGCCGAGCACGCCGGCCACGACGAAGGAGATCGCGTTGCCGCCCATCAGACCAGCGGCGACCCACGCCGCGGGCAGGACGACGAAGAGGAGTACGTCGATCCCGATGCGTGCGGCGACGACGGGCACGTTGACGAGTGCCGGCGTCTTCGTGTCAGGCA
Source organism: Micromonosporaceae bacterium (assembly GCA_045403155.1). Taxonomy (GTDB): domain Bacteria; phylum Actinomycetota; class Actinomycetes; order Mycobacteriales; family Micromonosporaceae; genus JAXIPB01. The sequence continues at coordinate 24,695 of JAXIPB010000171.1, read as the reverse complement.
TGGCGTAGAAGGCGAAGAGCTGAAGCTGGCTGATGGCGAACGGAACCAGCCCAAGGCCCGCGACGGCGATCACCCACCCCGTAGCTACCGCCTGGTCGTGGGTGTACTCGCCCCACTCGAACAGGGTCACCGCGAGCGGTCTGCCCAGGACGACGTACGCGGCGGTGGCGGGCAACAGCACGACTGCGGAGAGGCGGGCTCCGAGCGAGAGTTGGTGCACGAGATCGGCATGACGGTTCTCCGCCGCGGCCGCTGACATCCGTGGCATCAACGCAGTGATGATCGAGACCGCCACGATTCCGTGCGCCATCATGAAGATGAGATAGGCGTTGTTGAAGATCGCGGGTCCGGGCACGGTCGTCCCGGGCTGGGCCTCGTCGCTCGCCATCTTTGCGATCCTCAGGATGACGACCAGTCCGACCTGACTGATCAAGACATAGACCAGCATCCACGCGCCGATCCGCCCAAGCTCGCGCAGGTGTAGCTGGCGAAAGTCCCATCGCCACTTCCACCGGAAGCCCACCTTGCGCAGAGCCGGATAAAGGCCGGCGGCTTGCACCACGATGCCGAGCGTCGTGCCGAGTCCAAGCACCGCTATCCCCGCCGCGGTGAGGGACTCGGCCGTCAGCGGGGTCGCGACGGGCAGCAACGCGAAGACGCCGGCCATGGAGATCACGACCAGGTTGTTGAGAATCGGGGCCCACATCGGCATCGCGAAGTGGCCTCGCGTGTTGAGCACGGCCGCGAAGAGCGCCGCCATGCCATAGAAGAAGATCATGGGGAGGAGCAGGTACGAGAGGGTCGTGATCAGATCGCGATCGGCAACCGGCGTGTTACTGCTGGTCAACAGCGCCGTGAACAGCGGCGCGAAGGCGACCGCCACCACGGTGGCACCCGCCAGGAAGATCGCGGCAAGGCTGAGCAGGCGCTGGGTGTAGGCCTCCCCCCGGTCGGCGTCCCTGGTGCGGGCCCGTACTAGCAGCGGTACGACGACGCTGGCCAGCACTCCCCCGAGCAGGAGTTCGTACACCATTCCTGGCAGCGTGTTGGCCAGGTTGTAGTCGTCGGCCACCACCGCTGCGCCGATCGCGGCGCCGATCGCCGCGGTACGAAGAAAGCCAGTCATCCGGCTGACCATGCTGCCCATTGCCATGACCGAGCCGTGCCGCACGACCGCCGTACCGGTGTCATCACGGTCGCTGCCCGAGTTCGCCAAAATCGGCTGCTCCAGCGTCGCCGCCATGGGATCGACGTCGTATCCGAAGGCCCGCGCCGCGTCGCTCGAGCCGCCACCGACGGGCACTACGACGGTCGTATCGGGATCCCGATTCGGGTACGGCTCGCCAGCCGCGTGGGGTTCGCGCGCGTGCCCGTGCGTGCCTCGGTCCGGACCGGTCATGGCACAGACCCTAACTCGGGCGAGACGGAACTACCGCGACTCGGAGCCTCGGCGCCCTATAGGCTGGCCACCCGATGTCCGATTCCTCCAGCGCCCCTGCTCGCGGCCCGGCTTCCCGCGCGACGGGGAAGAGTCGCGGCCTGACCGCCGCACAGCGGCGAGCCGTTGCCGAACTCTTGCGGGTTGCCCCGATCGCCGACGAGCTTGGTCACCGCTTCGCCGCGGCCGGGCATGAGTTGCACCTCGTTGGCGGCTCGGTACGGGACGCGTTTCTGGCCCGGTTGGGCGATGACCTTGATTTCGCCACCGATGCCCGCCCCGACCAGACCCTGGCGGTGTTGAAGGGTTGGGCCGAGGCGACCTGGGAGACCGGGCGGGAGTTCGGCACCATCGGGGCGCTGCGCCACGGCTTGCGGTTGGAGATCACGACCTTTCGCGCGGAGGCATACGACGGCGTGAGCCGCAACCCGGTCGTGCTGTTCGGCACGAATCTGCTCGATGACCTACGCCGGCGGGACTTCGCCGTGAACGCGATGGCGGTGCAGGTGCCCGAGCACAAGTTCACCGACCCCTTCGGCGGCCGCGACGACCTCGCCCGCCGTCTGCTTCGCACGCCCGGAAGACCGCAGGATTCGTTCGGTGACGACCCGCTGCGGATGTTGCGGGCCGCGCGTTTCGCGGCGCAACTGCGCTTCGACGTCGCGCCCGACGTGCTCGCCTCGATGACCGCGATGGCGGGCGATATGCGGCGCATCACGGCCGAGCGGATCCGTGACGAGTTTGTGAAGCTGCTGTGCGCCGCCGATCCGGTAACCGGGCTGCGGCTGCTCGTCGACACCGGCCTCGCCGAGATCTTCCTGCCCGAACTGCCGCGGCTGCGGCTCGCTGTCGATGAGCACGCACAACATAAGGACGTGTACGAGCACACGCTCACCGTGATTCGCAACGTGATGTCCATGGAGGACCGCGATGCGGGCCCCGACTTCGTGCTGCGGATGGCGGCGCTGATGCACGACGTCGGCAAGCCGGCGACGAAGGCGATCGGTGCGGACGGCCGGGTGAGCTTCCACCATCACGAGGTCCTCGGCGCGCGACTCACCCGGCAGCGGATGGTCGCGATGCGCTTCCCCAAGGACGTGATCTCCCAGGTCTCCGGCCTGGTCGCCTTACATCTGCGCTTCTACGGTTACGGTCGGGGCGAGTGGACGGACTCGGCGGTCCGGCGCTATGTCACCGACGCCGGTGACCTGTTGCCGCGACTGCACAAGCTCACCCGCTCGGACTGCACCACCCGCAACAAGCGCAAGGCCGCCCAGTTGGCGGCCGACTATGACGCGCTCGAGGAGCGAATTACCCGCATCGCCGCCGAGGAGGACCTCGCCCGGGTGCGCCCCGATCTAGACGGCAACGCGATCATGGAACTGCTAGGACTGCCCCCGGGCCCGCTGGTCGGCCGGGCCTGGCACCACCTCAGGGAGCTGCGCCTGGAGCACGGTCCCCTGGACCACGACGACGCGGTCGCCGAACTCCTCCGCTGGGCCGCCGAGCACGACGTACCTCCGCGGACCTAGCGGCGCACGGGTACGGCGAGCCGGGACGCGACGGTGGCGTACCACATTGCCAGCGCCGCGTACCCAACACCGACGGCGGCGATGACGGCGTGCGAGCGTCCGGTCTCGGGCAGGACGAGAGCGCCGACGACCAGGCCACACACAAAGAGCAGGTTGAACGCGGTGTCGTTCACGCTGAACACCCGGCCCCGATAGTCATCGGAGATCTCGAGTTGCAGCGCGGTGTCAGTGACAATCTTGGTGCCCTGCGTCGCGAGACTGACGAAGAAGGCCGCGGCGACGGTCAACGGAGCGTGGAACGGCAGCGCCAGCGCCGGTACGAGCACCGCGAGCGAGGCCATCATCGCGATCACCCAGCGGGAGCCGCCGATGCGGCGAGTGATCGGTGGGGTGATCACGGCGGAGAGCAGGGAGCCGAGCGCGGCCGCCGCGGCGACGAGTAGCAACCCGCTCACCGACGCGGCGGGGTCATCCGCGTTGTAGTAGTTGCGATACAGCAGCAGCGTAGTGATCGCGAGCACGCCGTACAGCCCGCGGTGCACCGCCTGCACGACCAGTACGGAGGCGGCGGCCGGCCGGTGCATCAGGTGGCGAACGCCGGCGACCATGCCCCGCGCGGTGTCGACGATCGCCCCAAGCACCGATTCGCGGGAGCGTTCGGCGTCATCGGGACCCAGCGCATCGGCCCGGAAGCTGAGCATGGTTAGCGCGGCCGAAAGCCCATACCCCACAACGGCCGTGCCGGCGATGATCGCGTACGCGTGGAACCCGGTGCCGGTGAAGTGGAAGACGAACGCCGCGCTCGCCAGGCCGCTTGAGTACACGACAGTGCCGAACGTCGTCGCGAAGGAGTTCGCCGTCACCAGGCGCGGCTCGTCAACCACATGCGGCTGTCCGGCTGAGATGCCGGCGAGGAAGAATCGATTCAGGGCGATGATGCACAGGGCGGTCGCGACAAAGAGCGGTCCCTCATCGCCGCGCCAGACGAAGAACGCGGCCGGAACGACCAGCGCCGCCCGAATTGCGTTGGCGCCGAATAGCGTCCTAACCCGGCTCCACCGGTCAAGGAAGACCCCGACGAACGGGCCGATCGTCGAATAGGGCAGCAGCAGCACCGCGAACGCCGCCGCGATCGCGAGCGGACTGGCCGCTCTCTCGGGGTTGAAGAAGACACTGCCCGCCAGTCCGGCCTGGAACCAGCCGTCGCCGAGTTGGCTGAGCAGCCGGACACCGAGCAACCGCCGGAACCCCCGCCGGGCGAGAATCGCTCGTAGATTCCCGTGCGGGATTTCCCCGGTCGGCTCGGGTGCGAGCGCGGCCTGCATGGTAGTTGAGGGTACGGCCCCAACGTAGCTAGAGAGTGGCGCGCCGTCGGCGATCTTGGATGAATTTCGGTGTGGGGTGCCCGTGCATCATCCAAGATCCGCGGAGTCGGTGTCGGTCGCCTGCTTCGGGGCGGTCACTGCCCTTGCGGCGGTCACCGCGGTGGCGCCGTTTCCAGCGGACTCGCCCGCCATGCCGGACAGGCGCGTGAGCAACTGGGCGAGGTCAATGCCGGTGAGGTCGGTGCCCAGCTGGAGTCCCTGCGCCACGTTGGAGGCGACCGTCTTCGTCAGCGACGACGCGCCATCGGTGGAGATGACCGTGAGCTTGTCAATCGCGGACACCGGCGCGGCGGCGGCCTCGACCACCTGGGGGAGGACCCGCAGCAGGAGGTCGAGCACGGCGGCCTCGCCGTACCCGCCGAAGGCGTTGGCCTTGCTCTGCATCGCGGCCGCCTCGGCGTTGCCCTTCGCGAGGATGGCGGCCGCCTCGGCCGTACCCTCCCGCTCGGTCGCCTCGGCAAGCGCGGCCCGGCGGGCCCGCTCGCCCTCACCGGTGAGGCGCGACTGCTCGGCCGTGGCCTGGGCGGCGGCGATGGTGGCCTGGCGCCGGGCGTCCGCTTCGGCGATCGCGGCATTCTTGCTCGCCTCAGCTTCCTGCTCGACCCGGTACCGCTCCGCGTCGGCGGGCTTGCGCACCTCGGTGTCGAGTACGCGCTGTTTGAGCTCGGCGTTCTGCTCGGCGACCTTGCGCTGTTCCGCGAGGATGTATTGCTGGCGCTCGGCCTCGGCGAGCGGTCCGGCCGCGGCGGACTGGGCTTTGGCCGCGTCGATCTCCGCCTGGATCGCGGCCTGCTTGAGGGCGAGGTTGCGCTGCGCGGCGGCGATCGCCTCCTCGGCCAGCAACCGCTCCTGCTCGGCTTGCTGGCGTGCCTTCGCCTCGGCGATCGCCGCATCCTTGAGCACCCGGGCGGCCTCGGGGCGACCGAGGTCCTGCAGATATGAGCCCTCGGCCAGGATGTCCTGGAGTTGGAACGTGTCGAGCACAAGTCCCTGGTTGGTCATCGAGTGCTCGGCCTCTTCGGCGACGGCAGAGGCGAATGCCGCGCGATCCCTGATGATTTCCTCGATGGTCAGCCGGCCGACGATCGAACGCAACGCGCCGGCGAGGACCTCGCGGGCGAACTCCTCGATCTCTGCCTGCTGATGGAGGAAGCGCTGGGCGGCGGCGCGAATGGCGTCCTCGGTGCCGCCGACCTTCACGATGGCGACGCCCTGCAGGTTCGCGCGGATGCCCTGCTTGCTCACCGCGCCCTGGATCTCGACGTGGATCCGCCGGCTTGACAGTCCTAGCACCTGCAGCTTCTGCACCACTGGCATGACGAACACGGATGCGCCCATGACGACCTTCTGACCGGACAGGTCGGTCGCCATGATCCCGTCGGCGCCCTCGACCGATCGCCCCTTGCGGCCGGTGACGATGAAGGCCTCGTTCGGGCCGGCGACCTTGATCCGGCTGAGGATGTAGACGACGAGCAGGACGAACAGCAGGACTGCGCCACCGATCGCGACGAGGAGAGGGAGCATCGTTCCTTCTTTCTGGTACGGCGTATCCGCCTTCACATAAGTTCACGGGTCAGACCGGCGCGGTCTCCTCGACCACCACACTCGTGTCGCTCGGCGCCTCGATGACGAAGACGCGGGCACCCAGCGCGACGGCCTTGTCTGACTTCGCATTGAGCTTGACCGGTTGGCCGCCGATGTGGATGCGCACCTCGCCGTAGCCCTGCGCCGGGATCGGCGTGACAATCACACCGATCCGGCCGACGAGGTCGGACCGGGTCGGCGTACCGTCCGTCCGCATTCTTTCCGCGGCCCGGGCGAGGAGCAGCGTCCCCCACGCCGCTGGAATGGCGACCCCCGCGCCGACAACGAGAGCGGCTATCAGCGCCGCCGCCGCGCCGCCGCCGGTCAGCGATGCGGCGATCGCGCCGCCGAATCCGAACGCTCCGACGAAGCCGGCGATGGAGGGCATGGAGAGCGGACCGTCGTCGTCCCCCATGGGCACGAGGTCGCCGGCGAACAGCGCCAGAGCGAGCAACACCACGCCAAGACCACCAATGATCAGGAAGGTGATGGTCACCGCGCTCATTCGCTCTCTCCTGGTCAGCGGCCCGCAGGTCAGTGGCCTAGTGAGCACCGAGGGTAGCGTCACCGCGCCACACCTCACCGCCCCCTCATCTCGCCGATCATGACCTGGAGGTCATGATCGACGCTGATTGACGACGCTCAGGTCATGATCGAGCGGATCTTGGCAGCCGGGTCTGTCATACCCCCGGCACATACTGGTGTGGTGCAGCACGCTGTGATCGAGTCACCGATCGGCGGGATCGGAGTCTCAGCTGATGACGACCGGGTCTGCGAGGTGGCGTTTGGCGCCTCGCGCGATCTCGGCGCGGAGGACCCCGTCGATGGCGTGCTGTCTGACGCGATCCAGCAGTTGCGGGAGTACTTCGCGGGCGAGCGCATCGATTTTGAGCTACCGCTGCTGGCGCGAAGGGGTAGCGACTTCGAGCGTGCTGTGTGGGACGCGATCGCGACGATCCCATACGGCGAGACGCTGAGCTACGGCGCGATCGCCCGCGCCGTCAACGAGCCCGGCGCGGCGCAGGCGGTCGGGCTGGCCTGCAACCGCAACCCGCTGCCGATCATTGTGCCCTGTCATCGGGTCATCGGCTCCGACGGAAAGCTGATCGGATTTGGGGGCGGAATCGAGCGGAAGCAGTGGCTGCTTCAACTCGAGGCGCGCATCCACATCGAGCGCACATTCAACCCGCACTGATCTCCCAAGATCGCCATGACCATGAGCTGAGCGCCGCAAACCGGCGCCGATCATGACCTCCAGGTCTTGATCGGCGCTTCGGGGGGGAGGCGGTTCGGCGGGCTAGCGGTCGTTGGTGCCGTCGATGAAGGCCTCGATGGCGTCGCGCGCGTCGTGGTCAGCGTATTGAACCGGCGGGGACTTCATGAGATAGGAGGACGCGGACAGCAGCGGGCCGCCGATCTTGCGGTCGAGTGCGATCTTCGCCGCACGGATCGCGTCGATGATGATGCCGGCGGAGTTCGGAGAATCCCAGACCTCGAGCTTGAGTTCGGCATTCAACGGCACGTCGCCGAACGCACGTCCTTCGAGCCGGATGTAGGCCCACTTGCGGTCGTCGAGCCACGGCACGTGGTCCGACGGTCCGATGTGGATGGATCCCTTCTCCATCTCATGCGGGATCTGCGAGGTCACCGACTGCGTCTTGGAGATCTTCTTGGAGATCAGGCGTTCCCGCTCGAGCATGTTCATGAAGTCCATGTTGCCGCCGAAGTTGAGCTGGTAGGTCCGCAGCAGCTCGACCCCGCGGTCCTCGAACAGCTTGGCCAGGCCGCGGTGCACGATCGTGGCACCGACCTGCGACTTGATGTCGTCGCCGACGATCGGCAGGCCGGCGTCGGTGAACTTCTTCGCCCAGACCGGGTCCGAGGCCATGAAGACGGGCAGGGCGTTGACGAACGCACAGCGGGCATCGATGGCGGCCTGGGCGTAGAACTTGTCGGCCTCCTCCGATCCGACCGGAAGGTACGACACCACGACGTCAACGCGTGCGTCGCGGAGCGCGGCCGCAATGTCGACTGGCTGCGCGTCGGACTCTTCCACCATCTCGCGGTAGAACTTGCCGAGGCCGTCGTAGGTGGGGCCACGCTGCACGATGACGCCTGTGGGCGGTACGTCGCAGATCTTGATGGTGTTGTTCTCGCTCGCGAGGATAGCCTCGGAGATGTCACTGCCGACCTTCTTGGCGTCGACGTCGAACGCGGCGACAAACTCCACATCGGACACGTGATAGTCGCCGAACTTGACGTGCATGAGACCAGGGACGCGGTCGTTCGGGTCGGCCTTGCGGTAATACTCCACGCCCTGAATGAGCGAGGACGCGCAGTTACCGACACCAACGATGGCGACGCGAACTGAACCCATCGCGGCAGCCTCCTTCTTCATCTCACCGCTCCGGGTTCGTCCGAGGGCGGAGTCAACTTGGGGTGATCTGAAACGCCGGCTTGACCAGGAACGCTGCCTGATCGCTCGGTGGCGATGAGCTCCTCCAGCCACCGCACCTCGCGTTCGCATGCGTCGAGTCCGTGGCGCTGGAGTTCCAGAGTGTAAGCGTCGAGGCGCTCAGCGGCGCGGGCGAGCACGTCCCGCAGCCCTTCTCGCCGCTCCTCGACCCGGCGGCGCCGACCCTCGAGAATTCTGATTCGGGTCTGCTGATCCGTCCGCGCGAAGAAGGCGAAGTGAACGCCGAACGCCGGATCGTCGTACGTCTCCGGTCCGGCCTGGGCGAGTAGCTCCTGGAACCGCTCCTTGCCCTCCGCCGTGATCTTGTACACGACGCGACCGCGCCTGCTCGTCATCGGCGGGATCTCGGTCGCGGCGACATCCACGTCCGGGGCGGGTTCGCCCTCAGTGATCCAGTTGGCCGCCTGCAGCCGGCGCAGTGTCGGATAGAGCGAGCCGTAGCTGATCGCAGCGCGGAAAGCACCGAGCTTCGTGGTGAGCTGCTTTCGCAGCTCGTAGCCGTGCATCGGCGACTCATGAAGAATGCCGAGGATGGCGAGTTCGAGCATGTTTCGCCTCCTCGTCAAGAGTTGTTCATCCGATCCCGCGAGCCGATGTATCGGTTCGATACATCGAGCGTAAGTCCACGAGGCCCGGACCGCAACCGGTCCGATCGGCGGCGGCCTCGCCCACGGCTCGCGCCTCGACTCGCGCCTCGACTCGCGTATCCCTCCCCGGTGACATAGCCTGCGGCCGTACGCGAGTGGTCCCCCACACTCGCGAAGTCTCGCCAGAGGTGCCGGATGGCAAGACACAGCAACGGCGCGTACGAGTACGACGAGTACGGCGACGGATACGGCCACGGGTACGGCGACGACTGGAACGACGAACCCAGGCGACGACGGGCGAGGCGGCGCGCCCGGGTTCTGGCGGTGTTCTCGACGGTCATTGCCATCGTCGGCGCCACCCTCGTCGGCGCCGCCGTCTACGTCACCAGCGTGGCGCTGGAGGACATGTCGACACTGCCGGAGACGACCACCGTCTACTACAGCGATGGCAAGACCGTGATGGCCCGGCTCGGCTCGGTGAACCGGACCACGCTGACCGCGAACGAGATTCCAGAGCAGCTGAAGCAATCTGCCGTCGCCGCCGATGATGCGGATTTCTGGACCGGCAACGTCACCACCATCACGCGAAGTGTCGTTCGACATGCGTACGACGTAGGCACCGGCCCGGAGGCCAGGGCGAGAAGCACCGTGCTGGCCTGGAAGCTGGATGATGAGTACAGCAAGGACGAGATTCTCACGTATTACCTCAATGTCGTCCCCTTCGGTCGCGGCACGCACGGCGTTGAGGCCGCGAGTCAGGCCTACTTCGGAAAGACCGCCCGTCGCGGTGCGGAACGCAGCGCCGCCCTGAGCCTGGCCGAGGCGATTGTGCTCATCGCGATGATCAGGCAGCCGGAGCCCGACCCGGCGGATCCGGCCAACCTCCCCGGCTTCGACCCCAGCCGCAGCCCCAGGGCGCTGGAGAACTCGAAGGCCCGATGGAGCGAGATCCGCGCCAGCATGGTCGAGCTCGGCTACCTGACGCAGGCCGAGGCCGACGCCCTGGTCTATCCCGAAACTGTCCGCAAGGACGACCCGAACGCCAGGTTGTCCGACCTCGACGGTCCGGCCGGACTCATCGTCAACCACGTCCTGTCGGAGCTCGCCGCGACGACGCCGTTCAGATCGGCCACGTGGCTGAGCATCAAGGAGGGTGGGTACACGATCGTCACGACGATCGACGCTCGGGCCCAGCAGCTGCTCGAGATGGCGGCCGACGAGACAGTTCCTGGGTCTGCGCTCAACGGGCAACCCGAGAACCTACAGGCGGCCGCCGTGGTGATCGAGCCGGGCACCGGGCGGGTCCTGGCCTACTTCGGCGGGCACAACGGCGTCGGTGCCGACTACGCCGGTTTCTACTACGACGAGGCGGGAGACGCCAACGGCTACGGCGCCCATCCCCCGGGCGGCAGTTTCCATGTCCACGCGCTCGCGGCCGCGCTCAAGGCGGGCATCTCGATCAGGTCGATGTGGAACACGACGTCGCCACAGAACTTCCCGGTGCTAGAGGGAACCCGTGCCGTTCGCGACGTCGGCCGTTGCCCGACCGGGAGGACCATCTGCAGCCTCTCCGATGCCACACTGGCCTCGCTGGACACCGCGTACTTCGGCCTGACCGTAAAGATCACCCCGGCCGCCGTGCTCGATGCTGCCCGCTCGGCCGGGATCGACTTCATGTGGACCGACGACCGGGCCCGTCAAGATCTACGTGCCGTGGCTGACCTGGGCCAATTAGCGCCGTCGCGCTTTGGTTCGCCGGTGGGAATCGGGCAGTACGCGGTGACGGTGCTCGACCAGGCGAATGCGATGGCGACGTACGCGGCTGGGGGGCTCCGCGCCCGCGCGCACTTCTTGAAGCAAGTCCTGGACGGCGAGGAGGTCGTGGTCCCGGAGTCGCTGCCGACTGGCGGCGAACCGAGAATCCTCCTTCCGGCCCAGGTCGTCGACCTGACGTGGACACTGGCCCGGACGACGGCCGGCAAGCTGACCGGCCGCGACTCCGCGAGCAAGACCGGCGCGTGGCAGCTGGCCAGTGATCCGACCAAGAACGCGCACGCGTGGATGGTCGGCTTCACCAACCGCCTGGCCATGGCCGTCTGGGTAGGCAACGACAAGGAGGAGCACGCGCTTCAGCTGAAGACGGGCGAGGTGATCGGCGGTGCCGGTCTCCCGGCGACGATCTACCGCACGTTCATGGCCAAGGCGCACGACGCGATGAGGCTCACTCCGAAGAAGTTCCCCCCGCCCGCCTACGTCGGCGATGGCGACGCCGGCAACGCATCCGGTTAGAGTCAACGCTCGTTCGTCGCTGTCGTGGGGGGCCCGTTGGAACCGACCGGATCGTTGAGTCCGGGTGGAGGCGCGCCACTGTTCCGGATTGATCTCTCGGAAGCGTACGCGGCCGTGCGCCGCCGGGGGCGGGCCCTTCGGCGTCGGCGGATCATAAGCTCGGTTGTGGCGGCGATCGTACTGACCGGCGTCTTCACGATCATCGGCGTGTACTACGTGAGCACGATCCCGCTGCCCGACGCGTTGAGTCTGCCCACGACGACCACGGTCTACTACTCCGACGGCACGACAGTGATGGCCCGGCTCGGTTCGCAGAACCGCGTGCTTGTGTCGTACGGTTCCCTGCCTCCGCACGTCCCGGCGGCGGTGGTCGCCGCCGAGGACCCGGGGTTCTGGTTCGACTCGGCCACGTTGATTGCTCGGCAGTACGCACGGGTGGCGACCGGGACGGATGCGAGTGGTACCGCGGGTCAGGCCCGGCTGCTGGTGATGTCATGGAAGCTCGAAGACTCGTACGCCAAGGAGGAGATTCTCGAGTTCTACCTCAACACCGTCTACTTCGGACGCGGGGCGTTCGGCATCGAGGCGGCCGCGCACGCGTACTTCGGCAAAGACGCGGCGAAGTTGAGCGTGCCGGAGGCCATAGTCCTGGCTGGAGTAATCGAGTCGCCCGGGGACGGAAAGTTCGACCCCACCGTCGATCTGTCCTCGGCCCGCATGCGGTTCGCCGAGATCGCGCAAAGGATGGTCGCCCTGGGAGCCATCGACGAGGTGAGCGCCGAGCGGCTCGAGGTTCCCCGGGTCAAAACCTATGACCCGGCCGCGTTCCAGTCCGGCCTGGACCGCCCGACCGGCCTTGTGGTCTCCCACGTCCTCGCCGAGCTTCGGCGAACCGCCGCCTTCCGCGACCGGCCACCGGGGTTCATCGAGAACGGCGGGTACGACATTGTTACGACCATCGACCCGCGCGCTCAGCGGTTGCTCGAACGAGCGGCCGACGAGACCGTCGACGGCTCGTTGACGGCGGGTCAACCCGATAACCTCCAGGCCGCCGCCGCTGTGGTCGAGCCCGGCACCGGCCGCGTGTTGGCGTACTTCGGCGGGCACGACGGAACCGGGGCCGACTACGCCGGGTGGTACGTCGCCGCGAGCGGCCAACCGGCCGGGTACGGCGCGCACCCGCCTGGTCAGACGATCGATGTGTACACGCTCGCCGCGGCGCTCGAGGCGGAGATCTCGGTACGGTCTCGGTGGGATTCGCCTGCGGCCAAGCAGTTCCCAGCGAGCGGGCGACTCGCCGACAACCCGGTGCGCGATCCGCTCGGGGCGGCGTGCCAGCCCGCGTGCACGCTCGTGGACGCAGCGAACGCGTCGCTGAACGTGCCATTCTTCGCTCTGACCGAGCGGTTGGGCGCCGCACAGGTGATCGACATGGCGCGCGCAGCCGGCATCGAGTCGATGTGGGTGCCGGAATCACCCGGCTCACCGCGGCGGATGGTGGATCTGCGGGAGACCGCAGGCGACTCGGTTTCACCGACTCCCTTCGGCACGGACGTCGGCGTTGGCAAATATCCGGTGACGGTGCTGGATCAAGCCAACGCGATGGCGACATTCGCCGCCGGGGGGATTCGCGGCCAAGTCCACTTCGTGCGGCGTGTGACGAAGAACTACTCGACCGTGCACGGGGAGACTCTGCCCACCGCTTCCGCCGTGCCAATCCTTGGCCGGGGTTCGGTCGCCGATCTGACTTGGACCCTCAGCCAAGAACCGGCCGGTCATCTGCCCAGGGGTCGGCCCTCGGCGACGAAGACGGGCGTCGGGCTGCTGCGAACCAGTGCGGTCGAGACCGCCCACGCCTGGATCGTCGGCTATACCGGAAACCTCGCGATGGCGGTCTGGATCGGCAATGAGGAGATCGAGTTCCCACTCAAGGATCGTGAGGGCGCGCGCGTGACCGGCTCCGGGTTGCCGGCGATCATCTACCGCCGCTTCATGGCGACGGCACATGATCGGCTCGGGCTGCCGATGACGGCATTTCCGGAACCGACCTTTGCGGGCGACCCGAACACGGGCGACGCGTCATAGTCCGACGAGACGCGATCCGACCATACGCGATGACCGCGCAGCCGCGTGCCCTTGGTCACGAATGCCTTCTACCGCGCGTGTTTGACCCGCCAGCAGCACGTGACCGCGACGTGGCAAGGTCGCAGTCGAGGGCTCGACCGCGTACCCTCATCCGCATGCGTACGCAGCGACAGGTGGTCGACTACTCGCTCCAGAAGCGAGCGCTGCTGCGCGACCTGCACTCAGGACGCGTCGGCACCTACGAGGTGTGCGACGCGTCACCGTACCTGCTGTCCGCGGCGAGGTTCCACGGAGAACCCACGGATGACCGTTGCCCGGTGTGTCGGCGGGAGAATCTCACCCACGTCAACTACATCTACGGCGACGAACTCAAGCAGTCCGCCGGTCAGGCGCGATCCCGGGTCGAGCTGCCGGTTCTCGCCATGTCGGTACGCGAGATCCAGGTGTACGTCGTGGAGGTCTGCCGCAACTGCGGGTGGAATCATCTGGTCGAGCAGTTTCTGCTGGGTCGGACGGTGCTCGACCCGGCAGTACTCGAAACAGTGCCGCTGCCCGCCGCGGCGTCTGGCGCGGGGCGGCATGCGGCCCGGGAGGCGGCCGAGTGACGCTGCCGCATCCGCCGAGACCTCAGGTCACGGCGGGCGAATTCCTGCACGTTGTCCCCATATATCTGGTTAAGTCCGGCGTTGACTGGTACGTCCCCCAGCCCGGTCACCGGCAGTTATGGCATGTAGGGCCGCGCTCCGCGCGGCGGACCTCACCGCAACCGGGTAGCGCGCCCCCAGCGCCGCCCCTAAACGGCAAGGTGTGACAGATGAACCCGTACGACGACCACCCCCCGCTCCGGCGTTCGCGCGCGGCCCAGCCCGACTGGGACGACGAGTACCCCGGCGGGCGCGACCACTCTCGTAGCGACGACTACCCCGAGTCGGCCGCGCGTGGCTCGGTGGGACGAGCATCCGTGGGTCGGGCGTCGGTGCCAGGGTCCACCGGCAGCGCGGGCAGAGTCGACCCGTACGCGCCAACGCACGATTCGTACGTGCGCTCAGATCCGTACCCGCATTCCGACCGTTACGCCCACAGCTCGGATCCGTATGGGAGCGCCCCCTATGGACCGGGTCCGTTCGGCGAGCCATCGACATCGCCGGTCGGCCCAGGTATGCCCGGGCCGATGGGGCAGCCCGGCCAGGGTCAGCCGGTGCCGGGGCACGGCGTAGTCGGCCGCGCCGCGGTGCGTCCGATATCACCGACCGGTCCGCCGCCTGGAGCCGGTCCCGGTGGTCCCGGTGGTCCCGGTGGTCCCGGAGGTCCCCGCTACCCGTGGGGGCGTGGCGGGCGAGGCGACGGGTCGGACGGACCGGGCGGAGACGGCCGTCGTCGGCGACCCGGTGCGAGCGACCCGGGTAGGGCCAAGAACGCCCGCCGGCGCAACATCATCGTCGCGGCGTTCGCGGTCTTCATCATGCTGACCGGCATTGGTGTCGTCGGCGGGACCTACTACGTCGACGGCATCAAGACCTCCGATCAGCTGAAGTTCCCCGAGACGACGACGATCTACTACAGCAACGGATCGCTTCTGGCGAAGCTCGGCGAGGTGACGCGCTACCCGCTCAAGTTCAACGACATGAACGACGCCGTGATCGAGTCGATCGTCGCGTCCGAGGACAAGTCCTTCTGGACCAACGAGGGCGTCGACTTCACCGGCGTCATGCGCGCCGCGTGGAACAACTTCACCGGCGGGTCCACCCAGGGCGCGTCGACGATCACCCAGCAGTACGCCCGGGTCGCGTTCGACCTCGAGGGTGCGACCTACTCCCGCAAGCTGCGCGAGGCGGTCATGGCGTGGAAGATCGACGATCAGCTATCCAAGAAAGAGATCCTGGAGTACTACCTCAACTCCGTGCCGTTCGGTCGGCAGACGTACGGCATCGAGGCGGCGGCCCAGGCGTTCTTCGGAAAGACGGCGAGCAACAAGGCCAAGCCTGAGCGGCAGATCACCCGGGCCGAGGCGATGGTCCTCGTCTCCATGGTCAAGCAGCCCAACCCCGACCCATCTGATCCCGAGGGCTCCCCCGGCTACGACCCAACCCTGGGCGGTAAGGCCGAGGAACAGGCGCGAGGCCGCTGGGAGTACGTGCGGGGCCAGATGCTCGAACTCGGTCAGACCAGGCCTGGACCCGACGATCGCCAGTTCACCTACCTGACCGAGGCCGAGAACGCGACGATCACGTTCCCCAACCCGAAGCTGATGAGGATTTACGATCCCAAGGTCGGCAACGGCGTTGATAGGCCCGCCGGGTTGGTCGTGAACCACGTACTCAGCGAGTTGACGACGAACCCTCAGTCCCCGTTCAAGGGCTGGAAGTGGAACGCGATCCGGGACGGCGGCTACAAGATCTACACGACGCTCAACCTGGGGGCCCAATTTGCCGCCGAGGCGGCGGCGGACGAGACGAAGGCCGGTAGCTATATGCACGGCCAGCCTGCCTCGCTCCAGGCCGCGCTCGTTGCCATCGAGCCGGGAACCGGACGAGTGCTCGCCTACTACGGCGGCCACGACGGAAAGGGCGCCGACTTCGCCGGCTTCTACTACGACGAGGACGGAGTCGCGACCGGCGTTGGTCGATACCCGCCCGGCTCATCGTTCAAGGTCTATACGTTGGCGGCGGCTCTCCGGGAGGGGTACTCGCTCAATTCGTACTGGCAGTGGACCCCACACGACATGCCGGGACGTGAGGGCAGTTCGCAGATCCGCAACGCGAGCACGTGCCCGACGGACAAGGACAAGAAGACCAAGGCGTGCTCGCTGCTGAACGCGACCATCGCCTCGCTGAACGTGCCGTTCTATGAGCTCACGGTCAGCGTCACCCCGGCCAAGGTATTGGCGATGGCCCGTGACGCCGGCATCGACTACATGTGGACCGACCAGCGGGTGCGCCAGGAGCTGTTCAAGGCCAAGGACATGAGCACCATGACGCCGAGCAAGTTCGACATCATTCTCGGCATTGGCCAGTACCCGATCACAGTGGTGGACCACGCGAACGGGGTGGCGACGTTCGCCGCCGGCGGCCTGCGAGCGCAGGCGCATTTCGTCACGAAGGTCATGGACGGCGACAAGATCGTGTACGGCGAGACCCTGCCCAAGCCGAATCAGCCGCGCATCCTCATACCGGAGGCGAGCAACAACCTCACATACGCGCTGAGCAAGGTGTCCTCGGGGCATCTCAACAACGGCTGGGACTCGGCCGGAAAGACCGGAACGTGGGAATACAACAAGCGAACCGATCAGAACGCGCATGCCTGGATGGTCGGCTACACCAAGAAGATCGCGGCCGCGGTCTGGGTCGGGAATGAGAAGGAAGAGAAGGCCATTCTCGACAAGAACAAGAACACGATCTGGGGTTCGGGGATCCCGGCCTCGATCTGGCGCAAGTTCATGACCGAGGCGACCACCGCGATGAAGCTGAAGAGGGACGGCACGGAATTCAATGGTCCGGTCGATGTCGGCAATACCGACCCGGATCGCAGCGTGCCTTCGCCCACACCTCCGCCGGAGCCACCAAAGGACCCGCTCTGCCAGGTCCCCGGCCTGTGCCCGTCGCCTGACCCCTCCGCTGGCCCCGGTGGTGGCGGTGGTGGCGGCGGTGGAGGTGGCGGAATCGTCCGCACAACCGCTCCGCCACCGCCCGTACGGCAGAGAGCCGCCCCCGCGGCGGAGCCATAGCCGGCTCAGCCTCGGGTGGGGTCGTCGCCGAACTGGGCGTACGGCAGGATCTAGCGGTATGGCTCGCGTATCCGCCGCTCCGCCGAGAGTGGATGCGGTGAACCCGACGCAGGAGGACGGGTTCGTCCGGGGGGTCTCTGAGGTGGTCGGGGGACCGCTCGGCGAACACGCGGCCCGTACCCGCCAGGTCGACCGGATCTGGACGCCGGCCCGGATCGTCATAGCGCTGGCCATCCTCGTCTTCGGGCTGCACTGGATCCAGAAGTCGCCGTGCCAGGACGGCGCCTGGGAGAACCACGAGCAATACACGAGCTTCTGCTATACGGACGTGCTCGCGCTGTACTACGCGGAGCACCTGCACGAAGGCGCTGTCCCGTACTTCGAGTGGCCGGTCGAGTACCCGGTACTGACGGGGTACTTCATGGGAGCGCTCGGGCTGCCGGTGCACGACCTCGCCGAGAGCAACCCCGGGCTCAACCAGGGCCAGGCCTTCTACAATCTCAACGCGCTCGTGCTGTCGGCCTTTGGCATCGCGGCGGCCGCGGCCGTCATCGCGCTTCGCCGACGCCGGCCCTGGGACGCGGCGATGTTCGCCCTCGCGCCGGCGCTCCTGGTCACCGCGACCGTGAACTGGGATCTCCTCGCGGTAGGTCTGACCGCGTTCTTCATGTACGCGTGGGCTCGTAGGTGGCCGCTCGCGGCGGGCGTTCTCTTGGGTTTCGCCGCGGCGGCTAAGTTCTATCCACTTTTCCTGATCGGTCCGCTCATCGTGCTGGCTCTGCGTTCGGGGCGGTGGAAGGCGACCGCGATAACTGTCGGCACCACCGCCGCCACGTGGATTCTGGTGAACGCACCGGTGATGATCTGGGCCAACGAGGGGTGGCGCCGGTTCTGGGAGCTGAGCTCCGCCCGCCCGATCGACTGGGGCACGCTCTGGTACATCGGCGCCCACACACCAATCTCCACCAGAGCGAGCGGCGGCGTCGAGCCCTTCCTGTCGCTCGGCGCGGACGTCCCCCTCCTCAACACCGTCAGCTACGGCCTGTTCGGTCTGGCCTGTGTGGGTGTCCTCGTGCTCGGCCTCAAGGCACCGCGTCGTCCACGCCTGGCCCAACTCTGCTTCATCGTCGTGGCGCTCTTCCTCCTCACGAGCAAGGTGTGGTCACAGCAGTTCGTGCTCTGGCTCATTCCACTGGCCATCCTTGCCCGGCCGCGGTGGGGGGCGTTCCTCGCCTGGCAGGCGGCAGAGATCGGCTACTTCCTCGCGTTCTACGCCCAGATGCTGAACGTGTCGGGCAAGTTCGTCATACCCGAGGGCGTATTCGTGCTCGCCGCGTCCCTGCGCTGGGTTGCCGTCGCGGCGTTGGTAGGACTTGTCGTCCTGGATATCCTTCGTCCCGAGCGCGATGTGGTCCGCCAGACCTACGGAGACGATCCGGACGGCGGCGACTTCGACGGTGCACCCGACAGTTGGCTGCCGCTGAAGGAGACGTGGCCCCGGTTGCGAGCGGTGGTCGCGGGATCACGGAGCTGGAAGTAGAGTCAGCGATCTAGGTGGAAGACCACCGCGTCGGGGAGAACCTCGCGCGTGATCCCAAGGCCATCGATGGGCAGGTTGGCCGCATCCTGCCACGGTGTGTCCGCGACACGGTCCGGCAGAACCACCACCGTCCGGACACCAAGGCCGCGCAGATACTCGATGCTTCTCGCGTCCGGAAAGCCTTGAACCGTCTCCCGCGTGATCGCCTGTTCCTGCGGGACGACCCCGCTCCCCCCGTTGACGACATCGGCGAATCGGTCGGTGGACCAGAGCATCACGTGCATGTCGCGGATCTGGTCGGTCGGCAGAACGAGGTAGGGCGCCGCGACCGTGGACAGGGTCGGGGGCGCCGGCGGCACTTTGGCATGTGGCGTGGTGCCGAGTCCTTCGAAGAGTACGAGCGCGAGCGGGATGAGCAGGGCCAGGCGGGCAACGGCCGTGGGTCGGGGCAGCCCTCGCCGCACCGCGGCATCAGTCGCTCGCTGCACGAGGGCGCAGACCCCGCCGGCGGCGAGGAGGGCGAGTAACAATGTGGTCCAGATGATGAGGCGGCCCGGCGTTCGCAGACCGTCGAAGCCGGGCAGGTTGTGTAGCAGCACGAGGTAGCCCAACCGTCCCTCCGCCGGTCCCCGCGTGCCCAACCCAAGCACGACGCTCGCGACCACGCCGGTGAGAAGGGCAAGCCGGACTCGTACGCTCCAAACTGAGAAGAAGATGCCGGCTGCCGCCAGGGCGTAGAGCGCGAAGCCAGGTAGGAGCGTCATCTCGGCCGGAACGCTCAGCTGGGTTCGCGCGCCCGCGTGCAGGTCGCCCCAGATCAGAGACTCCGCCGGTGCGGTGAAGAAGCCCCGCAGTGGCGGCGAGTAGAGCACGACCCAGGCATCGGTCCGCCGTGTGTATGGGAAGAGTTCGAGCACGCGTAGGTACGGCTGGGCCATCGCGATCGCGACGGCCGCGAAGCAGACTCCGCCGATCGCGTCTGCGAAGAGGAGTCCGCGCGAGGTAAGCCGCCGGCTGCGTACGGCCCACCAGACGCAGCCCGCGATGACGACGCCCAGCAAGACATAGAGGAAGACCAGTCCGATGCCGAAGCCGATCGTGAGTTGCCAGGTCGCGACCAGCCAGCCGGCCAAGGCCCACCCGGGTCGCTTGGGCGAGGGCGGCGCGTCTCGCCGCCATCGGACGCCGTGGCCGCGGGCGAGCATCGCCAGGGCGAGTGCGATCCCGCCGGTGGATATGACATGAAGGTGACCGGCCTGTGCGAGCCGCCACGGGGCCGTCGCGAAGGCGACCGCGGCTACCGCCGCGCCGATGCGCCCGACGCCGAGCTGCCGGGCGAGGGCGTACGCGCCGAAGATCGCGAGGGCCTGCGCCAGGATGAAGATCACGTTGTAGCGCAGCACGGCGGCCTCCGGGCCGGTACCAACGACCGCAAGCGGCGCGTAGCCGAGCAACGAATCGGTGTAGGCCAGCCCGAAGGAGGACGGGAAGAAGGCGTTGATGTGCCACAGGTTCGCTGGATCGAGCGTGAGCGCGTGACCTCCCCAGGCGATGAGGTACGCGACGAGCGACGGATCCCAGAAGTCCTGTGGCAGCGTGTGCGTCGGGTCGGGGAGGGCGCCACGGTTGATCACCAATGACAACGCGACGGCGCAGAGCGCGGCGATGGTCCACTCATGTCCGAGGACTCGGCGCACGCCGTTGGTCCGGCTGCTCGCTCTCGTCAGGATCGTGGCCGGCGGCGTGGGCTGGGGCGCGAAATGGTCCCAGTCCGCAGGCGCCCGTTCCGCCTTCTCGGTCGTGCTTGTCCCGTCATCGGAACTGGAAAGGACCTCGCCGGTCGGTGCGGCCGATCGAAGCGCTGCCGGTGAGTCGGAGGCAGCCGCCCGCCGACCGGACTTGATTCCATCGCCGCCAGGTCCGCTGCTTCCGCCGTCGCCTTCGGTTTCGTCGCGGCCGGTGCTCGTTCCGCGTTCGTGTGAGCTCGCGGTCATGCCTTGAGTCCGGCCCGCAGCAACTCGATGTCCGCGGCCTGGCCTTCGGCGGGCGTCTCCACAACAGCCGGAGCCCCGGCGGCCCGGAGCACGGCGACGATCAGGTCGGGGTTGATCTGCCCGCGGCCGAGGTTGTCATGCCGGTCGGCGCCGGAGTCGAATGCGTCCCGGGAATCGTTGGCGTGTACTAGATCGACCCGACCGGTGATGGCCTTGACCCGGTCCACGATGCCCAGCAGCTCCTCGCCGCCGGCGTGCGCGTGGCAGGTGTCCAGGCAGAAGCCTGCGCCGAAGTCACCAATCGCCTCCCAGAGCCTGGCGACGGCGTCGAATCGGCGGGCGATCGCGTTGTCTCCGCCGGCCGTGTTCTCGATCAGGATGGGCAGGGGAAAGCCACCCTTCTCGGCCGCGTACGCGAAGGTCTTACGCCAATTATCGAAGCCGGCGTCCAGGTCGGAACCACGGTCGACGTGTCCGCCGTGAACGATCAAGCCCTTGGCCCCGATCGCGGCGGCCGCCTCGGCGTGCTGGAGCAACAGCTTTCGGCTGGGAATCCGGATCCGGTTGTTGGTCGTCGCGACGTTGAGCCGAT
The DNA here is from genome assembly GCA_045403155.1 of Micromonosporaceae bacterium. Taxonomy (GTDB): domain Bacteria; phylum Actinomycetota; class Actinomycetes; order Mycobacteriales; family Micromonosporaceae; genus JAXIPB01. The sequence continues at coordinate 3,469 of JAXIPB010000171.1, read as the reverse complement.
ACGGGGAGTGGATGTAGATATCGACGTCGGCCGAACGTAAGGCTTCCGCGTCCGGTCTGGGTACGGGCGCAGCGTAACTCTGCGGGTCGGTGAGAAAGAACTGAACGACCTCCGCGCCGCGAGCTCTGGCTGCGGCCAGCGGGTCGGCTGAGTCGACGTGAGCCCCGATGCGCATACCGGCGAGCCTACGACCCGCGGCGGACAGTCTCGCACCCCCGGCCCGGATCCGTCACCGTTCCCAGCGCTCGCTCGTTATGTCGGCTAGCAAACTGCGCGGCCGGTCCGGACCCCTCCGATTGCCGGACCGCCCGACGACTGGGGAGATCGTCATGGACCGCCTGTCGCTCCGTGCCCGCGCCCGTCGTACCCGCCTCGTCCTGGCCCTCTGCACGGCGACGCTGCTCGTCGCGGTGGCGTCCGCCGCGTACGCCACGGCGATGCCCAGCCGCGCGGCACCCGACCAGCCGACCATCTCATTCACCGGCAGCGGGCCCAGGCCACTTGTCTGTTCCACGCAGCCGAACGTCACCAGCCTCACGATCGAACACGGCACGAGGGTCGTCTTGGCCAATTTCACCGGCGCGGATATCACCGTTGACATCGGCCGGAGAACGGCAGTGACTATCGAGGACGGAACGGCGGTTTCGGTCCGTCTGAAACCGGGACAACACTCGCTCCGAATGATTCCGGATTGTCTCATCGTGGCCGATGTCACCGCGGTGTCGGTGACGGTGTTGAGTGCCTCGGAGATCGCCGCCCTCGCGAGTCCATCCGCCTCGCCCGCGTCCGCCTCGCCCGCGCCGGGGCCGCCCGCGCCCGCATCGGCCGATGCGTCCGGTCCCACCGAGTCTCCCGGTTCCGGTGTTGCCGCTGGTGCGGGTGTGCCCGGTGCTGCCGATGGGTTGTCGAGTTCGTCTGCCGCCGGTCTGGTCGGGCCGTCCGGTTCCGCCCCGGCGCTGGGTGCCCCGAGTGTGTCTGCCCCAATCGTGTCTGCCCCGAGTGTGTCTCCCGCGGTGGCCGCGGCCCGTGGGCTGCCCGCCGCGACGCGACAATCCAGTGCCGGGAGCCCGAGGGCATCAGCTGGATCCGTCGGCTCTGCCGGGGGAGATGGTGTGGATGACTACGAGGACGGCATTGATTCGGCTATCTACGACGTGATGCCTTTCGACGTCGAGAGCCCGAGTGATCCGCGAGGCGGGCGAACGCTCGCGGTTATTGCGGCAATTTGCGTGTTAGGCGTGACAGCAGCAATAATTCGGGCTATTCTCGCTCAACGTACAAGCGGTGCGGTAAGCACGTAACATAGCTAATAAGGCTCCGCGGGGCGCCTGCTGTCCAACCTCGTCGGTGTGGTCGTTCCTCCCCAGGTCCCACCCTGCAGATACGGACAGCGCGTCCCGCGGTCTTGTTTCACAAGATCTCCTGACGAGTGCTCATCACTCGCCCGCGCGTTGGCGCCCGAAGCGGGCAACTGTCGCACAGTCGCGCCGACGCGGGTGGGGGCGCCCGAATTGGGAGGTCGCGCTACCTCTCGGCTATCCTGACGTGGTCCGCCGCGGCATCTGCCCGGCGGCGACGCATGACCTCCTGCCACGGAGAGACCGTGGCCGCTTAGCCCGTAGGAGGTGAGTGACGTCTTGCGTCATTACGAGATCATGGTGATCCTCGAAGGAAGTCTCGAGGAGCGAACCGTTACCCCGTCGCTGGACACGTATCTCAACAACGTGATCCGCTCCTCGGGTGGATCGGTCGAGAAGATCGACGTGTGGGGGCGGCGCCGCCTCGCGTTCGAGATCGACAAGAAGACCGAGGGTATCTACGCCGTTATCGACCTGCAGGCGACGCCGGAAGCGGTAGCCGAGCTCGATCGGCAGTTGCGACTCAACGAGTCGGTTCTGCGGACCAAGGTCATCCGGCCCGAGGCGCGATAACACGCTGAGCAAGACGTTTCGCTCGCAAGCTCGCGGGCTGAGCAACACGTTCCGCTCGCAACCTCGCGGGCTGAGCAACACGTTCCGCTCGCAAGCTCGCGGAACACCGAACCGTCGTACCGATATGGCAACCTGAGCCTCGTAAACCTATGAGACTCGGTGCGCTAGGAGTGGATCATGGCAGCAGGAGATGTGACCATCACGGTCATCGGCAATCTGACCGACGACCCAGAGCTGCGCTTCACCCCGTCCGGTGCGGCTGTGGCGAAGTTCCGCGTCGCGTCGACGCCGCGGTTCCTCGACAAGCAAACCAACGAGTGGAAGGACGGCGAGCCGCTCTTCCTCGCGTGCAACGTCTGGCGGCAGGCGGCGGAGAACGTCGCCGAGTCGCTGACGCGTGGCGCTCGTGTGATCGTCTCCGGGCGACTGCGCCAGCGCTCTTACGAGACACGCGAGGGTGAGAAGCGAACCGTCTTTGAGCTTGAGGTCGATGAGATCGGCCCATCGCTCAGGTACGCCACGGCGAAGGTGCAGAAGATGCAACGGAGCTCAGGGGGTGGCGGCTTCGGCTCGGGTGGGAGCGGCGGCGGTGGTGGCACCAGTGGCAACGGTGGCGGCGGAGGAAACTTCGACGACCCGTGGGCCAGTGCCGCCCCGGTGTCCGGCGGTTCGGGCAACTTCGACGAAGAGCCCCCGTTCTAACCACATCACGGAGTAATCAACCATGCCGAAGCCTGCGGCACTACGCAAGCCAAAGAAGAAGGTGAATCCTCTCGACAAGGAGGGGATCACATACATCGATTACAAGGACACCGCGCTGCTGCGCAAGTTCATCTCCGATCGCGGCAAGATCCGCGCTCGGCGGGTGACGGGCGTCAGTTCGCAGCAGCAGCGTCAGATCGCGCGCGCCGTGAAGAACGCACGCGAAATGGCGCTGCTCGCGTACACCACGACCGGGCGCTGAGGGGAGATCTGAACCATGAAGGTCATCCTCACCCAGGAGATTTCCGGCCTGGGCACACCCGGCGACATCGTTGAGGTCAAGAACGGCTTCGGTCGCAACTACCTGCTGCCTCAGGGGTTCGCCATGCCGTGGAGCAAGGGCGCCGAGAAGCAGGTCAGCTCGATTAAGCGGGCCCGCTCGGCGCGCGAGATCCGCGACCTGGGTCATGCCAACGAGGTCAAGGAGCAACTCGAGGCGCTGCAGGTCGCGTTGCCGGCTCGGGCCGGCTCCGGCGGCCGGCTGTTCGGCTCGGTAACCCCGACTGAGGTGCAGCAGGCGGTCAAGGTCGCCGGCGGTCCTGACCTTGATCGGCGCCGCATCGAGCTACCGGGCCACATCAAAACGGTCGGGCACTACCAGGTGCGGGTGCGCCTGCACACCGACGTCACGGCCACGTTCGCGCTGAACGTCGTCGCGTCGAAGTAGGTCACCAGGAAGGTCCAAGCCGACGAGGGCGCCGCCCCGCCCGGGGGGGCCCCCGTGGGGGCCCGGCCGGCCGGGGACGGCAGACCCCCCGGGGTTGGGACGCCAGCCC
>JAXIPB010000176.1:0-27780 GCA_045403155.1 Micromonosporaceae bacterium | reverse complement strand
CACACCCCCACCCCCCCCCCCCCCCCCCCCCACCCCCCCCCACCCCCCTCCCCCCCCTACCCTCCCGTGGCGCTCCTCCGCCCCACGACAAGGCGACGCTCACCTCATGATCGTGGCGATCTAGAGGGGTGGTTGAAGGGGGAAGCGGCGCCGTGGCTGCCATAGCCCGCCGGCGCCGTGCTCGTAGAGCGTGAAGCCGTCGATGGGGAACCGAGCCTCGAAGCTGGCGAGCTCATCGAAGACCATGTCCAGGGCGTCGGTAGGCACGTCATGCGCGACAGTGACGTGCGGGTGGTACGGATACGAGAGGGTCCGATTCAACGGACCGGACCGGATATCGGCCGAGAGCAGCTCACACTCACTGATCCCGGCGGCCACGACCACAAAGACCACCTGCGTGATCGGGCGGAACGTTCCGGTGCCACGCAGGTGGACGTGGAACGACCGGTGCGCCGCCGCCACCGACGCCAAGTGCTCCTCGATCTTCATCGACATGGCGGGCGTGGCGTCCACCTCTGTCGGTCCGAGCAGCGTCAGGTGGGCCGGGATGAGCGGTGCCATAGGGTCGCCGGCGCCTGCGCGACGCTCATCGAGCTGCGAACCCCAGGGCTCGGGGATGCCGACCGCCACCCCGATAGTCCGGACCAACCCGGCCTCCTCCGACTCCGACTCCAACTCCGCCCCCCGTTCCGAGCGGGCCTGCCCGGCCACCGCTAGCTGCTTCGGGCAAACGCCAGGAAGCCAACGCGCTCGTACACATTACGAAGCGTCACGGCGGCGACGGAACGGGCCTTCTCGGCACCGATTCCGAGCAGCTTGTCGAGTTGCGCGGGGTCGTCGAGGTAGCCGCGGGTGCGCTCCTGGACCGGGCGGACGAAGTCGGCCACGACGACCGCGAGGTCCTTCTTCAGGTCGCCGTACCCCTTCCCCTCGTACGCCGCGACGAGCTCCTCGATCGTCCGGCCAGAGAGCGCCGCGTAGATCGTGACGAGGTTCGAGACGCCGGGCTTCTGCTCGGGGTCGAAGGTCACCTCCCGCCCGGTGTCGGTGACCGCGGAGCGAATCTTCTTCGCCGACCTAGCCGGGTCGTCCAGCAGGTCAACGATGCCGTTGGGCGAGGAGGCGGACTTCGACATCTTCGCGGTCGGATCCTGCAGATCGGTGATCTTCGCGGTGCCCTTGATGATGTACGGGTCGGGCACGGTGAACGCGGGGCCGAACGTCGCGTTGAAGCGCTGAGCCAGATCGCGGGTCAACTCGAGATGCTGGCGCTGATCCTCGCCGACCGGGACCGCGTCGGCCTGGTAAAGCAGGATGTCGGCGGCCTGAAGCACCGGATACGTAAAGAGTCCAACGGAGGCGCGTTCGGCGCCCTGCTTCGATGACTTGTCCTTGAACTGGGTCATCCGGCTCGCCTCACCGAAGCCAGTGATGCACCCCAAGACCCAGGCCAGTTGAGCGTGCTCGGGAACCTGGGACTGCACGAAGAGTGTGCACCGCTCGGGATCCAACCCCAGGGCGAGCAGCTGAGCCGCGCTCACCCGGGTGCGCTGGCGGAGCAACGAAGGGTCGTGGCCGGCCGTGATCGCGTGCAGGTCCACGACGCAGTAGAAGGCGTCGTGGGTCTCCTGCATCTCCACCCAGTTCCGCAGCGCGCCGAGGTAATTGCCCAGGTGGAACGAGTCGGCGGTGGGTTGGATGCCGGAGAGTACCCGGGGACGATCGGCCATCCGCGCATTCTCGCAGGCGCCCATGACGATCTTCAGAGCGAGGGAACCCGTGCCGCGGCGTGAGGCTCGCTACCGTTGGGTCACCGGCAGTCGGAGAAGCACGCGGGATAGGCCGCGGGGGGAGGCACGGCGTTTGGGGGCCGAGGACGGAACCTCCGTACGGGCAGCGGCCGAGCAGGCGCTGGCCGAGCTCTACCACGCCTCGTACCGGAGGCTCGTCACCCAGCTGTATGCGTTCACGACCGACCTGACGGAGGCGCAGGACGTGGTTCAGGAGGCGTTCGCCCGAGCGTTGGCCCGGCCAAAAGGGCTCAGCGACATCGAGACGCCCGAGGCATGGCTACGCACCGTGGCCATCAACGTCGTGCGCCGCCGCTGGCGTCGGCGGCAGATTCTGGACACGATCATGCGCCGCGACCGACCCGTACAGCAGCTTGTCGCCGCCGCGCCCGGACCCGAGCGCGCCGACCTTCGAGACGCGCTCGCCGAGATCCCACGGGCGTACCGCGAGGTCATCGTCCTGCACTACCTCGCCGATCTGCCGGTCGACGAGGTCGCGGGCCTGCTCAGCGTGCCCGTCGGCACGGTGAAGTCCCGGCTATCCCGCGGCCGCGCCGCACTCGCCGCCCGACTTGGCGGCTACCCGACGGAGGTGGCCCATGCCTGACCTCGACCAGCGACTGACCGCCACCCGAGACGATCTGCTCGACCGGATCCAGATCCCCGAGCTCGCGACCGTGCAGGCCCGCGCCTCGGGCATCCGCCGTCGCCGGCGTGGCGTCGCCACGGCGAGCGCCGCACTCGCGTGTGTCGCCGCGTTCGGTACGGGCACCGCGCTACTCGGGAACCGGACGGCCCCGCCGCCTCCGCAAGCGGTCGCGAGCACCGACGTTCCGGTCGGGCTTTACTGGCAAGGCGGCGGACTCACGCTGCTCGCAGCCAACGACAAGGTGCTCGAACAACTCGGTGATCTTCGCGACGTCCAGTTCGCGGACACGAAACACGGCTATGCGCTGAGCGCTGAGTGTTATCCCAAGGATCCGACCCGGCCGTGCAAACTGGCGCTGGCTTCGACGACGGACGGCGGGCGGACGTGGAAGGACTGGCGCCTGCCCATCGCCGAGGCTTCCCCGGACCGCCTGCCGAGCATCGTGGCCGTGGGCTCGGATGGACTCGTTCTGGCTGGCGAAACGGCGTGGTTCGGCCACCGCGGCGGCGACTGGCAGCAGCGCTCCGTAACCTCAGCCCCGACCACGCCGGTCATCCCCGACGGCGGCCGGCTGACCCTGCTCGCTGACGACGTGGGCTACGCCACGCCCACGGTCGCCGTGTGGACCGCCGATGGCGCTATTGCGCGCCTGGCCACACAGCCAGCGATGGCCGTCGCCTGGCTGGCGCCGGCCCCGGCGGCCGATGGTGCCTGGTGGGTGGGCGGGTCACTCAACGGCGCTCCCGCGGTCGGAGTGACCCGCGACGATGGGCGGAGCTGGACGGTCACGCGTCTCCCCGGCGGGGGCGGCGAGGTCTCGGCCAAGGTGAGCACCCTCGGCTCCGACGTGTACGCCGTCGTCGTCGCGCCACTGGGCGACGCCGCGCAGATGCAGACGATTCACGCCGTCTACCGGTCGGCCGCCGGCGGACCGTTCAACCTGTACGCGAGCATGATCGGCACACTGGTGGGCGATGTCGTGCCATTGCTTGATGGCCGGTTCGTGGTGGCGTCGCCGAAGTGGTACATCAGCGCCGGCCCCGGCGCCACACTCGAACCCGCGGGCGGGTCGATGACATGGGTGGGGAGGATCGAGCGCACGGCCGGCGGCTGGATCGCCTACGACGTACACCAGACCGGCTGGGCCGCCGTCTCGTACGACGGAGTGACCTGGCAGAAGATCAACGTACGCTGATTGGCGCCACCTGCTCGATCGGCGCGACCTGCCTCGCAACGACGTCCGCGGCGTCGGCGACCGCGCCTGAGACCGACGCATCCGGAGTGGGGGCGAGGCCGACCCGCGCCACGCGCCGGCCATCCATGTCTCGGACGACCAGGCGCCACGTGGCGTCTCCGGACGAGACCACGACCTCGTCACCGACTGTGGGCAGCCGACCCAGCGACGCCATGACGAATCCGCCGACCGTGTCATACGGTCCCGGCGACAGCGCGAATCCGACGCGCTCGGCGAAGTCATTGAGGTTGAGTAGGCCGTCGACCTCGCCGGGCACCGTGCCGTCCAGTGCCGGATCGGGCGTTGCGTCGTACTCATCATGAATCTCGCCAACGAGTTCCTCGATGAGATCCTCGAGCGTGACGATGCCGGCGGTCCCGCCGTACTCGTCGACGACGAGCGCGAGGTGGTCGCCCTCACGGCGCATCTCCGAGAGTGCTGCCAACACGCGCTTGCTCGCCGGCAGGCGGCGCAACGGACGGGAGAGTTCCCCGACCGTCATCGCCTCATCGGCGGCCGGTCGGATCAGCAGATCCCGAAGGTGTACGAACCCGACGACGTCGTCATGGCTGCCGTCGATCACGGGGAACCGGGAGTGCCGGCTCTCGCGGGCCACCGTCGCCGCCTGGGCAACACTCGCTCCGGCGTCGAGATAGACGACCTCGGTGCGTGGCACCATCAGCTCTCGGACATGGCGAGTGCCGGCCGCGATCACCTCGTCGATGAGGCGACGTTCGTCACCGTTGAGCGATGTGCTGTGCGCCACCAGGTCGCGCAGTTCGGCCTGGGAAATGTGCGCGCGACCGGCGGCCGGGCTCTCGCCAAGCAGCCGCGACACCCGCCGGGCTGCGGCGTCGGCTCCCCGTACGAGCAGCCGGGCGACGGTACGCCGAGTCAAGCGCCCGGAGTTCGAGGCTTCCCCGACTCCGGGCTCGGGTCTGCTGCCGTCGCCCATGCGGGCGATTCTAGGGTCCTCCGAACGGTCCGGCGACTCGATCTCATTCAAGCCACCGCAGGAGCGGCTCATCAATGATCATCGCTTCGCGGCCAATCGCTTCGAGAATCGCCACCGTCGCCGGGTCCAGGGCGACCACAGTGACCCGCACCTTGTTCGCGATGACGTCGACGCTCGCATCGATCGGCGTCGCGCTGACCGATTTCAGCCTGTTGGCGATCTGTTCCAGATCGGCCCCGGTATAGCGGACCTTGTGAACGCACAGATTGCCGGGGTAGATCGCCGCCAGCTCCGCCTGTGCCGGCGCGAGATCGCCGGTGGTACCCACGACGAAGACCATCCTGGTCGGCGCGTAGCTGTTCAGGGCCGACGGCGGCCCGTCGGGGTGGCCCTCCCACACATCGTTGAATCGCTCCGGCTGGGACCGTACGGCCTCGATGAGACGGTTCAGCGACTCGGTGTCGCTCTCGGGAAGCCCGTACCCCAGGCGCCAGCCGCCGGCGGGAGCGGGACAAGGTACTGGCGTCTCCGCTTGCGGACCCACATCCGGTGTGAACGCCGCCACCCGGTTGACGGCTAGGGTGCCACCGCGGTAGGTCCCCTCGACCCGGACGCTGCCGCTCCAGGTCTGGCCGCTCGTCGCCGACTCGGTGAACCACTTCGTGTCGACGCCGGTCACGAAGACGAACACGTGGCTGCAGCCGGCGCCGGTCGGCGGAAGGCTCGCGGTGACTGCGATGCCGGCACAGAGCTTCGTGGTGCCGTCAGGTTCGCGCAGCAGGCCGCCGATCCCCTCGACCGGAACGCCCCGGCCCTGGTCGGCTGGCATGGCCCAGTGGGGAGTCACAGCCGGCGTCCCGGTCGGCGGATCGGCGGCGGCGGGGGTAAACCCGGGTCCCGCACTGCGGCTCAGCGCGAGCGGAATTACAACGATGGCCAACACGGCGGCGATGCCAGCGACGGCCGTGAACGGTACCCAGCCTTTCGACGGATGCGCGCCGGTGAGCCTGGAGGGGTCCGAATCCGGCGGTGCGGGCTGACGCGCGCGCCACTGCTCCCCCGCCTCACCGAGGAACCGCTCAAGTTCCCGGTCGGGCTCGGCGTTCATGCGACCACCTCCAGCATGGCTTCGGGTGCGCGGCCGCCAGGCAGCGCCGCCCAGGGCTGTCCGGCCGTCACGGTCACACTCTCTACTACCTCGCCGGCACCATCGTCGGTTGGGTCAAGGAGGCTAAGATCTTTCCGCCGGCCGACGGCTAGGCTGGCCGGGCACGGTGATGACTCGGCTGATGACTCGGCTGATGACTCGGATGGCTCGGATGACTCGGAAGTGAGGAGGCGGGGGGCGTGAAGTTGCTGGTGACCGGGGGCGCTGGCTACATCGGGAGCACCGTGGCGATGCAGCTACTCGACGACGGCCATGAGGTGGTCATCCTGGATGACCTATCGACCGGATACGAGCAGGCCGTCCCGGCTGGCGCCAGATTCGTGCGCGGGCGCGTACAGGACCTGGCCGGCGAGATCCTCACTCGATCGGCTGGCTTCGATGGAGTGCTGCACTTCGCGGCTTTCATCTCCGTGGGCGAGAGTGTGCTCCGGCCGGAGAAGTACTGGGACAACAACGTGACCGGCACGCTGCATCTGCTCGACGCGATGCGCGAGGTCGGCGTACCCCGCCTGATCTTCTCCTCAACCGGAACCGTCCACGGCAACGCGGCTGAACTGCCGATCACCGAGGCTGCGCCGCTGGGACCACTCAATCCGTACGCGGCGAGCAAGCTCGCCGTCGACCACATGCTCGCCGGCGAGGCAGCCGCGCATGGACTCGGGGCCGTGTCGCTGCGGTACTTCAACGCGGCCGGCGCCTACCGGGGGTGCGGCGAGCGGCACGACCCGGAGACGCATCTGATCCCGATCGTGTTGCAGGTCGCGTCCGGCGCGCGGGAGAAGCTGCCGATGTACGGAGACGACTACCCGACGCCGGACGGCACCTGCGTGCGTGACTACATCCATGTGGCCGACCTCGGCACGGCGCACCTGTTGGCGCTGGCGGCGGTCCAATCCGGCCAGCATCGCATCTACAACCTCGGAAACGGCAACGGATTCTCCAACCGGCAGGTGGTGGAGGCGGCGCGCGAGGTGACCGGTCATCCGATCCCGGTCGAGATGGCGCCCCGGCGACCCGGCGACATCGTTGAGCAGGTCGCTTCCTCGGCGAAGGCGCGCGAGGAACTCGGCTGGGTGCCCGCCAAACCCGACCTCCGTGAGATCATCGCCGACGCGTGGGAGTTCACCCAGTCTCATGATCCCGTCGATCATGATGTCAGCGTCCTCAATCCGCGCCGATCATGACCTCCAAATCATGATCGGCGCTCGGGACTGGCGCTCACCTCATGATCGGCGCTCGGGACTGGCGCTCACCTCATGATCGGCGCTCGGGACTGGCGCTTAACTCATGATCGGCGCTAAACGATCATCGCGGCGCCGACGGTGCGGTTGGTCGACTCGTCCACGACGATGAAGCCTCCCGTGGTGCGGTTGCGCCGGTACTCGTCGGCGAGCAGTGGCACTGTCGTACGCAGACGCACCCGGCCGATCTCGTTCAGACCCAACGAGGAAGCGGACTCATCCCGGTGCAGGGTGTTGACGTCGAGGCGGTACTGCAACTCCTTCACCACCGCGCGGGCGCTCCGAGTGGTGTGCTTCACCGCGTACTTGCGACCGGGCTGCAGGGGCTCCGATTCGTCCATCCAGCAGATCAAGGCATCGATGTCCTGGGTCGGCTTGGGCGCGTTGTGTGGCCGGCAGATCAAGTCGCCGCGGCTGATGTCGAGCTCGTCTTCGAGGCGAACGGTCACCGACATCGGCGGGTAGGCCTCCTCCACCGGGCCGTCTGCGGTCTCGATCGACGCGATCCGGCTCGTGAAGCCCGATGGCAGCACCATGATCTCGTCACCGGGCTTGAGGACGCCCGAGGCGATCTGGCCGGCGTAGCCGCGATAGTCCAGGTACCGGCTCGACTGTGGACGGATCACGTACTGAACGGGGAACCGCACGTCGACCAGGTTGCGGTCGGAGCCGATGTGCACGTGTTCCAGGTGGTGCAGCAGCGCCGGCCCGTCGTACCACGGCATCCGCGCCGACCGCGTCACGATGTTGTCACCGTGCAGCGCCGACACCGGGACCACGGTGAGGTCCGGTGCCTCCAGCTTGGCCGCGAACGCCGCGAACTCGTCCGATATCGACTCGTACACGTCCTCGGACCAGTCGACGAGGTCCATCTTGTTCACACACAGGACGAGGTGCGGTACGCGAAGCAGCGAGCACAGGAACGCGTGGCGCCGGGACTGCTCCACCAGACCCTTTCGCGCATCGACGAGGATGAGCGCGAGATCAGCGGTCGAGGCGCCGGTCACCATGTTCCGGGTGTACTGAATATGGCCAGGGGTGTCGGCGATAATGAACTTTCGCCGAGGCGTGGCGAAGTATCGGTACGCCACGTCGATCGTGATGCCCTGCTCGCGCTCCGCCCGTAGCCCATCGGTGAGCAGAGCAAGGTCGGTGTACTCGTCGCCGCGGGCCGCGCTCACCGCCTCGACCGACGCGAGCTGATCTTCGAAGATCGCCTTGGTGTCGTAGAGCAGCCGTCCGATCAGCGTCGACTTGCCGTCGTCGACCGAACCGGCGGTGGCGAATCGGAGGAGGTCCATGGGGCGCGTCGCCATCAGAAGTAGCCCTCGCGCTTCCGATCCTCCATCGCCGCCTCGCTGATTCGGTCGTCCCCGCGGGTGGCACCGCGCTCGGTGATCCGGGTGGCCGCGACCTCCTCGATCACCTTCTCTGCGGTGTCCGCATTGGACTTGACCGCCGCGGTGCAGCTCGCGTCGCCCACTGTCCGGTAGCGCACCGTCTCCACGAAGGGCTCCTCCCCGGCCCGCAGTGGAAGATGCTCGTGCACGGCGTACAGCATCCCGTCGCGGTCGACGACCGCCCGCTCGTGTGCGAAGTAGATCTTGGGGGGCGCGATCCGCTCGCGCGCGATGTAATGCCACACGTCCAACTCGGTCCAGTTGGAGAGGGGGAACACCCGGATCGACTCACCCGGATGGATCCGAGCGTTGTAGATCGACCAGAGCTCGGGACGCTGGTTGCGCGGGTCCCACTGGCCGAACTCGTCTCGGAAGCTGAAGACGCGCTCCTTGGCTCGCGCCTTCTCCTCGTCCCGCCGCGCCCCGCCGAAGAGGGCATCGAGGCGGTGCGTCTCGATGGCGTGTAGCAGCACCGGCGTCTGGAGGCGGTTGCGGGATCCGGCGTGGGTCTCCCTGATCAGGCCGCTGTCGATGGCGTCTTGAACGCTGGCGACGATCAGGTTGAGGCCCAACTCCTCGACGCGCCGATCGCGGAATGCGAGCACCTCGGCGAAGTTGTGCCCCGTGTCGACGTGCAGCACCGGGAATGGGATAGGTGCCGGCCAGAACGCCTTCTCGGCAAGCCGGAGCATAACGATCGAGTCCTTGCCACCGGAGAAAAGCAGCACTGGCCGCTCGAACTCGGCCATCACCTCGCGCATCACAAAGATGCTCTCCGCCTCGAGTGAGTCGAGATGGGAGAAACGGTAGGCGGCCACCGAGGTCATCGGGTCGGGCCCTTCAATGCGTACGGCGGGGATCGTGGTGATGGGGGATTGTGCTGCAAATTCAAACGCAGTTCCGGTCCATGGTGAAGTGCGCAGTGGCGGCCACCACACCCAGTGCCGGGATGTTCCCGGATGCTGGACTCGGGACCACCCGTTCGCACCGGCTCGGCGGCATTGGACGCGGGCCCGCGCGATTGGCCGTCTAGAGCGCGGTCCAGCGTCCACTGCCTACCGAGTTGATCTCAGCCGGCGTGGTACGCGTTCTGGGTCCAGTCCAGGCCGCGCAGGATGATCGACTCAACGATGTCCGTGGTGCGATCGACCAGGAGGTCAAGCTCCTTGCGCTCGGCGGCAGAGAAGTCAGAGAGCACGTAGTCGGCAGGGTCCTGACGTCCGGGCGGCCGGCCGATGCCGAAGCGCGCACGCAAAAAGTCCTTAGTGGACAAAGACTGCGTGAGCGAACGTACGCCGTTGTGACCGCCCTCCCCGCCGCCGAACTTCGCCCGCAGCTGCCCGAAGGGAAGGTCGAGTTCATCGTGGACGACGATCAGCTGGGCTGGATCGATCTTGTAGAAACGCAGCAGCGCAGCGACCGGACCGCCGGAAAGGTTCATGTACGTCATCGGCTTGGCGAGCACGACCGGCGGCGCCTCGATGCCGACGCCGAGACGGACATCAGCCACGTCGGCGACGGCCCGACGATGCCGGCCGAACCTGGCGGCGGCCCGCCTGGCGAGCAGATCTGCGACGAGGAACCCAACGTTGTGGCGGTTCCCCTCGTACTCTCGCCCCGGGTTACCCAGTCCGACGACCAACCACATACGGCGCCCCGAGACGGCAGTGGATCAGGACTCGGCGGTCGCCGGGCCGGCTGCCTCGGGTGTGGCGGGCTGTTCCGCACCCTCCTCCGCAGCCACTTCGGCCTCGGCCTCGGCCTCGGGGACCTCGCCGGCGCCCTCGCCCTCGAGTTGCTCGGCGGTCGGTGCCAGGGTGATGACCGCGATCGACAGGTCGGAATCGGCCGCGAGCGAGACACCCGACGGGAGTTTGACGTCCGCTGCCGTCACGCGCACGCCGGCCTCCAGTCCCTCGATGGACGCCTCCAGGTGATCCGGCAGCTGGAGCGCGTCCGCCGTGATCGAGAGTCGATCGTGCTCCAGCATGACCAGAGTGCCCTTCGCAGCCTCGCCGAGCAGGTGGACCGGCACGTCAACGGTGATCATCTCGCCGCGCCGAACGATCAGCAGATCGACGTGTTCAAACGAATCCTTGAGCGGATCGCGCTGGATCGCCTTCGGCAGGGCAAGCGTCTCGCTGCCGTCGGGATGCGAAATGCTGAAAATCTGGTTGATGCCACCGTGGCGAATCGCCGCGGCGAACTCTCGCGCCGGTAGCGCGATGTGCTTGGGTGCCTCGCCATGCCCGTACAGTACGGCCGGCACCTTGCCGGCCCGGCGGGTCCGGCGAGCACCGCCCTTGCCGAACTCGGTTCGGGGCTCGGCGCTGATCTTTACCTCGGACACGGGAGCACTCCTGATGTGATCTGCAATGAGAGGTCTGCGGTGCGCGGGCGAGGGGGAACGGAGGTGCGCGGACACGTGCCCGAAGCACCGCGCCGATCACGGCACCTCTGATCCAGCGGTGCCCTCGCCGTGGCAACCGAAACAGTCTACCTGAGCCGCAGTAGTGCCATTGACAGGGCCATTGACGCGGTCCCTGACCTGTTGTCCCAGTCACGCTAGGCCGGTCACGCGATCTAGCTGAGCCCCCCGAACAGGGTTGTCACTGAGCCGTCGTCGAACACCTCGCGGATGGCGCGGGCCAACAGTGGCGCGATCGAGAGCACGGTGATCTTGTCGAGCAGCTTCTCGGGTGCGATGGGCAGCGTGTTCGTAACGACGACTTCGCTGATCTTGCTGTTGCGCAATCGCTCTGTCGCCGGGTCGGAAAGGACCGCGTGGGTCGACGCGACGATGACGTCCGCGGCACCCTCGTCCTCGAGGATGTCCGCCGCCCGGCAGATCGTGGTGCCGGTGTCGATCATGTCGTCAACGATGAGACAGACGCGGCCGTCGACCTCGCCGACCACCCGGTTGGCGACGACCTCGTTCGGGGTGAGCGGATCGCGGGTCTTGTGAATGAACGCCAACGGGCAACCGCCCAGCCGGTCGGTCCAGCGCTCGGCGACGCGCACCCGGCCGGAGTCCGGAGCGACCACGGCCATCGGGCGGCCGGCGTACCGGCTCTCGACGTACTCGGCCAGGATGTCCATCGCGAACAGGTGGTCAACCGGTCCGTCGAAGAAGCCCTGAATCTGGGCCGTATGCAGATCGACGGTGAGGATCCGATTCGCGCCCGCGGTCTTGAACAGGTCGGCCATGAGTCGGGCCGAGATGGGTTCACGACCGCGATGCTTCTTGTCCTGACGGGCGTACGGGTAGAAGGGGAGCACGACGGTGATCCGCTTCGCCGAGCCTCGCTTGAGCGCGTCGATCATGATCAGAGTCTCCACGACCCAGGTGTTGATCGGCGTGGTCATCGCCTGGACGACGAACGAATCGGAGCCGCGGACCGACTCCTTGTAGCGCACGAAGACCTCGCCAGACGCGAACTCATAAATCTCCGTCGGCGTCGGTGCGATGCCGAGCACGGCACCGATCTCGTCCGCCAGATCCGGGTAGGCCCGACCCGAGAAGAGCATCAGGGTCTTCCGGTTCTCGGTGCTGATGCTGCTCATGAGCTGCGTCGCTTCGCGCCACGCGGTGGTTTCGAGCTAGACAGCCGCTTCACGTCGATGCGCGCTCCCGTCCGATCTTGGTGATCGACCTACTCGCTTGCAGTATCACCCTTGTCATGGGTCGCGGATTCGGCAGCATCCTTCGCCGACGCGGCTGCCTCGGCCGCCTTCGTGCCCGCGCGGCGACGCTCGACCCACCCCTCGACGTTGCGCTGCTGGGCTCGGCCGACCCCGAGCGCGCCCGGCGGGACGTCCTTCGTGATGACGCTCCCCGCGGCGGTGTAGGCACCGTCGCCGACCGTAACGGGAGCGACCAACATCGTGTCCGACCCGGTGCGCACGTGCGAGCCGATCACGGTGCGGTGCTTGGTGATCCCGTCGTAGTTGACGACGACATTCGCCGCCCCGATGTTCGTCTCCTCGCCGATCGTCGCATCGCCCACATAGGACAGATGCGGGATCTTGGTGCCCGTACCCACCTCGGAGTTCTTCACCTCGACGAACGTACCGACCTTCGACTTCTCGTGCAGCACCGTGCCGGGGCGAAGGTAGGCGTACGGACCGACCACTGCCCCGGGGCCGATCGTGGCCCCGACCGCGTGAGCTCGAACCACCTGGGCGCCCTCGCCCGCGTACACGTCTATCAGCGTGACGTCCGGCCCGATGACCGCTCCCGCACCGACCTCGGTCGCTCCGCGCAGATGGGTGTTCGGTTCGATCACCACATCGGCCGCCAACGAGACCGTCACGTCGATCCAGGTCGTGGCCGGGTCGACGATCGTCACGCCATGCCGCATCCAGGCGGCGTTGATCCGATCGCGCAGGATCGCCCGCAGTTCCGCGAGCTCGACGCGGTCGTTGCAGCCGAGCACCTCGGTCGGATCGCCGGTCGCGTAGGCGACGACGGTCCGATCCGAATCGACCAGGAGGCCTATGACGTCGGTGAGGTACTCCTCGGACTGCTCGTTCTGAGTCGTCAGCTTGCTGAGCGCCTGGCCGAGCAGCACGGCGTCAAAGGCATACAGCCCAGCGTTGATCTCCGTGATCGCTCGCTGATCCGGGCTAGCGTCCCGCTCCTCGACGACGGCGTCGACGGCCCCGGTGACGGGGTTCCTCATGATGCGGCCCAATCCGTACGGATTATCGACCTCTGCGGTGAGAATGGTTGCCGCCGCACCCGTGGCCTCGTGGGCCTCCACGAGCGCCGCGAGTGTCCCCGGACGAAGCAGGGGCACGTCACCGTTGACGATCACGACCGTCCCGGAATTCACACCAACGGACTCGAGTGCCACCCGCGCCGCATGCCCGGTTCCCCGCTGCTGCGCCTGCAGCACGGTGGTGGTCTTCGGCGCGATCTCGTCGACGTGTGCGGCCATCAGATCCGCGCCGTGCCCGACCACCACCACCGAACGCTCCGGCTGCAAGGTCGACGTCGCGGCGAGAACATGACCGAGCAGACTCCGGCCGAGCAGCGGATGCAGCATCTTCGGCACCGCCGACTTCATCCGCTTCCCCTCGCCCGCGGCTAGGACGATGACGGTCCGTTCCTCGATCACTGACCCGCACTCCTCTCGTTGCCCCCGTCGCACCCGGGAGCGCGACAAACGCATCGGACGCGCCTCATGCTAGTCAGCCCGATGGGGCCGCGGGCATCACTGTCGGGCAATACCCTGCGCACGTGGGCATAACACGGCGGACCGTGATCTTCGGATCCGCGCTGGTGGGGGCCGTCGGCGGGCTCGGCGGTTGGGCGCTGGCGGCCGACGCCCGGAGGGTGCCCGGCCGCGATGCGGTCGATCTCGCGCTGGGCAGGTGCGATCCGCAGATCCGGCCGGCCGAGGCCGAACCGGGCATCGTGATCGCGGCATCGTTCTTCTCCGCCCACCGCCGGCGCACCGTCGGGTACACGCTGGCCTACCCGCCGAATGTCGCTGCGGGCACGAAGCTCCCTGTCTGCCTGGTTCTGCACGGATTTGGGGCCGACCACCGCGCCCCGTTTGACGCGATCGGCTATCACCGGCTGCTCGCCGCCGCCGTGCTGGACGGCGTGCCGCCGTTCGTGCTCGCCTCGGCCGACGGCGGTCAGGCGTACTGGCATCCACGCGCCGACGGCGATGACCCGCTGGGAATGCTCTTCACCGACTTTCCGGTCGTGCTGGCCCAGCACGGCCTTCCTACGGATCGGTTCGGGGTGCTGGGCTGGTCCATGGGCGGGTACGGCGCGCTCCTGGCCGCGACTGAGTATCCGGAGCGAGTCGTCGCCGTCGCCGCGAACGCGCCGGCGCTGTGGAGTTCCTTCGACGAGGCACACGGTGTGAACCCGCGAGCGTTTGACTCGGCCGACGACTGGCGCCAGTGGGGTGACATGCGCACGCGCGCCAGCCTGCTGGCTGGGATCGCGCTCCGGATCGACTACGGCGAGTCGGACTCCTTCGCGCGCAACCTCGTCTTGATCCGCGAGTACCTCCCGGATCCCGAAGTCGTCCATTTCGGCGCGGGCTGCCACGACAACGCGTTTTGGCGATCGGTCGCCCACGACCAGCTCCGCCTGATCGGCGAGGCTCTCGCACTACCCAAAACGGGCTAATCGGGATAGCTCGGCCGCCAGGACTCGAACCTGGACTTGATCGACCAAAGCGACCAGTGCTGCCAATTACACCACGGCCGAAGGCAGTGCTGCCAGCCTAGCGTCTGGCGGGCGTCAGCCGTCGTCGGCCACTTTCATGGGCGCAATGCCAGCCATGACGCCTTCTATCCACAGGTACGTGTGAGCGCCTTTCGGGACACTCACGACCAGACACCCGTGGTAGCCGGCACCGGTATTGTGGCGCGTCGTTGGTTTATGTCGTTTCAGGGTTGGCCGCTTGAATCGCTCGGGTGGCAGCGCAAGTCGCTTGATCCACCACTCCTGTGCCGCTGCCGCGTCGGCCGACTCGTGGATGCTCACGCGATACGTCAGCGCTTCCGGCGTGTAGCCCTTCAGCTCAAGAAAGCGAATGAATAGATCGATAAGCATTGGGTCACTGTTCGTGAATGAGACGTTGAAGTCGTTCGGGCGGTATGGCTTCGTCTTCGCACCCTCGCACCAGTAGATCGCCGCGCCTAGCAACAGAATCTCCCTATCCGACAACGGGCCGACCTCAGCGGCGGCCGCCGACCGAATCGATGCTCGGCGTAAGTCCCGCGCCACTCGGTGGGCCCGCCAGCGGCCGTCGGTCAACTGCCGACCCTTCTCCCGCTTCATCCGCGCTCGCTCGGAGTCAGGGTCGAGCGGGAGGTGCTTGACCCACTGCCACGCGGTCGACCTGGCGACGCCGAGCTCGACTGCGATGTCGTTGACCGACCATCCCTGCAGTCGCAGTTCAAGCGCGGACGCGCGCAGGCCGTCCTTTGCCGTGGGACGCCTCGTCCAGTCGGGCGGCGGTATGCCGCGCAGCCATTCCTGGAGCACCGTCTTGCTCACGCCGAGGCGCTCCTGAATCTGCCGGCCCGACAGCTGCTCGTCGACCCGCAGCCGTCGAGCCTCGACGGCTTGGACGTTCTCGTCCCCGGTGTCCATATCGGAAAACCTAGAACGCCCGTACGACAAATCCGAGAAGTAACCGAGCAGACACTCGATTGCCCTGTCGAAGCACCCGATCCTAAGTTACGGTGACGTAGGCGTAACTTTCTCCGCCACAAAGTTGCTACGTTGATCGCCTTCGGCGAAAGAGGTCCCATGTCCACTGCCGTTCTCGAGACGCCGCCCGCCGACCCGGCTGGCCCGGCGCCGAAGCCCCTCACTACCGGCCGTCAACCTCTGGGCATACTCATCGCGCTCTGGGCCTTCGTGACGATCCCGTTCGCCGCGATGATCGCCGCGATCCCCGCCATGTGGGGGTGGGGACTCAGCTGGGTCGACGTGGTTCTCTTCGTGATCTTCTATCTGATCGGCGGCTTCGGCATCGGAGTCGGCTTCCACCGCTACCTCACGCACGGGTCGTTCAAGGCGAAGCGCTGGCTTCGCGTCACGCTGGCCGTCGCGGGCTGCGTCGCGATCGAGGGCTCGCCCACCCAATGGGTCGCCGACCACCGACGTCACCACCAGTTCAGCGACATGGAGGGCGACCCGCATTCGCCGTGGCGTTATGGCGAGACGGTGTGGGGCCTGACCAAGGGCCTCTGGTATTCGCACATGGGGTGGCTCTTCTACCGCGAGATGTCGAACCAGGAGCGCTTCGCCCCCGACCTCGTCGCGGACGAGGACATCCGGCTGGTCGATCGACTGTTCCCGTGGATCGTCGTCACCTCGGTCCTTCTGCCGGGCGCGATCGGCGGTTTGGTGACCTGGTCGTGGCAAGGGGCGCTGTCGGCGTTGTTCTGGGCGGGCCTGGTACGCATCGCGCTGCTGCACCACACGACCTGGTCGATCAACTCGGTCTGCCATGTGTACGGCGAGCGCCCTTTTGACAGCCGCGACAAGGCAACGAACTTCTGGCCGCTGGCGATCCTCTCCTTCGGGGAGAACTGGCACAACCTGCACCATGCCGACCCGACGTGTGCCCGCCACGGCGTCCTCAAGGGTCAGATCGACATGAACGCCCGCCTCATCTGGATCTTCGAAAAGTTCGGCTGGGTCTCGAACGTACGCTGGCCCAGGCTGGACCGCCTGCAGACAAAGATGCTCACGCCGGAGAAGACGGAGCTGGGCGGCGCGACACGTTGACGCAAAACGACAGCATCAATAATCAGTCCGACCTGCACCGTACGGGCGACCACGTCTCCCGTACCCCCGAGACCGCCGAGCTCAGAGCGACGCCGCCCCCGAGCGCCGCGCCGACACACGCCAAGGTGAGGATGTCCTCGGCGCAACGGCGCGAGCAACTCATCTCGGTGGGCCGGCGCATCTTCGCCGAGAAGGGGCTCGACGCGACCTCGGTGGAGGAGGTGGCAGCCCGCGCGAAGGTGTCGAAGCCGGTCGTCTATGAGCACTTCGGCGGCAAGGAAGGGCTCTACGCCGTGGTCGTCGACCGCGAGGTTCGCTCGCTGCTCGACCGCATCACCACTGCACTGACCGCCGGTCACCCGCGGGAGCTTCTGGAGCAGGCGGCGCTGGCGCTGCTCGACTACATCGAGGAGGAGACCGACGGGTTCCGCGTGCTCGTACGGGAGTCACCCGTCGGTGCCTCGACCGGGAACTTCTCGTCCGTGCTCAACGACGTCGCCCACCAGGTCGAGTACATCCTGGCGCGCGAATTCAAGTCACGCGGGTACGACGGAAAGCTCGCCGAGCTTTATTCGCAGGCGCTCGTCGGCATGGTTGCGTTAACAGGGCGCTGGTGGCTCGAGGTACGCAAACCGCGACGTGAGACGGTCGCCGCCCACCTGGTCAACATCGCGTGGAACGGCTTGTCCCATCTGGAGCCCAAGCCGGGCCTGCAGACCCGCAAGGTCCGATAGCGCCCAGTAGCCTAGGCGCAGAAGGCACAGGCGGCAGAGGGCACAGCCGCAAAGGGCACAGGCGCAAAGGGCACAGCCGCAGAGGGCTCAGGCGAAGCGATGATCCTCGGTCTGGTGTGCCGGCTTCGCGCCGCCCTCGAACGTCCAGGCGTGGCCCTCCGGGTCCGGTGACCCACCGTGCCGGAAGCGCTCCTCCAGAGCCTGCTCGCGCCTGGAACCGACCTTGCCGTAAAGCCCGGCCGTGAAGAGCACCATGCCGATGACGAACGATACGACGCACGTCGTCATCGTGAAGCCGAGGAAGTTGAGATCGGTCTGCATCAAGACCATCATCGCCATCCCGGCCACCAGGAAGACGAGACCGCCGACCAGGTTGATCCAGTGATCGATATTGCGCCCGATCAGTGCGCCGGCCACAAGAACGATTCCGGCAACAATGGACAGGATCGCGAACGCCCGGTTCGCCCGCAGGCCGAGAACCCACGGCAGTCCGTCCCGCTCGAAGAGGTCCAGTCCGCGGGTCTGTACCACGGCGACGATGCCGAAGAGCAGCACGTAGAGCCCACAAAGACCCGCGAAGGCCCGGTACACCGGCTGTAGGTGATGATTCACCGGAATATGCGCCATACCAACATTCTGCCCCGCCCTCAGTGCCGATCATGATTTGGAGGTCATGATCGGCGCCTTTCGGCGACGGTCAGCTCATGATCGTGGCGATCTTGCGGGCATGGCCGCGGTGTCCGTGTGGCAAAGACGCGTGCAGATGCACGTACTGCTGTTCGTCGCGGCGATCGCGCAGCGCAAAGGAAGAAACCAGCGAGTGAATCGCTATCAACCCGGACGTTGCCCCGTGCCCGGAGGTTCGCAACCCCCGGCAGCACCACCGATGCCGGTCCGAGGTCATCGGAAGTGTCCAACACTTGCCCCCTTCGGCCGAGTCGGACCGGGCGAGTGTTAGACAGTCGTGCCGATCATGCCACGCCCGCCTCGTGCCGTTTCAGTGGCCGCCATGGCGTGCGAGTTCCTCGGCTCGGGCGGCCGCGACCGACCCGGACTTGCCATAGAGCCCGGCTGAGAAGAGGACCATCCCGATCACGAACGACACAACCACCGTGGCCATCGAGAAGTTCAGCACATTGAGATCGGTGTTGAGCAGCGCCATCATCGCCGTCCCGGCGAGGATGAACGCGACTCCACCCCAGAGGTTTACGACGTAGTCGAGGTTACGGCCGACGACGACGGCGAGCAGGATCACCGCTCCGGCGACCACGGACGCAAGCGAGAACGCCAGGTTGGTACGTAACCCCAACGCGGTCGTGTCGGCCCGCTCGAACATCTCCGAACCGCTGGTCGTGAAGAACCCGACCACGCCGAAGATAAGCACGTACGCACCGGTGAGCGCCGCGAGCACTCGATAAACCGGGCGCAGAGGGTGATTGACCGGAATGTGCGACATGGCTTCCCTTCTCCGTAACGTTCCTCGACGCCACTCCACGCCCAGCGTCGGAGGAGGATTCTCGCCTAAGTAGGGCGACGAGCACCACCCCCGGTTGGACGGTGCCTAGAATCATGTCCGGGATCGTTCCATCACCGCGGCCGATCCGGCTGGCGTAGCCGGCCTGTTACGTAGGTGATCACGCAAATGGCGGGTACGACGAGTCAGCTGCGCTGGATGCTGTCGGCGAGCTCGATCCACAGCACCTCTGTCCTGGATCGCTCTGCCATCACCGCCCGCAGCTCGGAGTCGAGCGCGGCGACCTTCTCGTAGTCGGTAGCGTGCATCACGAGCTGCTGGTGCAGCCGGGATTCCCGCTGCTCAAGCTTCCCAACCTGGCGTTCGAGCCGGGCCAGCTCCTTCCTCGCCTCGCGTAACTTCCCTGCGCCCATCTCGGCCGCCACCGCGCCCCCACGCGCTCCAAGATCCGATCGATCATGAGCTGGCGGCCGCGAATCGCCGTCGATCATGACCTCCAAATCATGATCGGCGCGAGAAGGTAGATAGTCGTCGATGCCGCCGGGGAGGTGGGTCAGCCGACCGTCGCCGTACATGGCAAAGACCGTGTCGCAGACTCTCTCCACGAGGTAGCGGTCGTGCGAGGCGATCACCAAGGTTCCGGGCCAGGTGTCGAGCAGGTCCTCCAGCGAAGCGAGCGTGTCGGTGTCGAGGTCATTGGTGGGCTCGTCGAGGAGGAGTACGTTCGGCTCCCCAGCGAGCAAACGCAGCATCTGCAGGCGGCGTCGCTCCCCGCCGGACAGATCCGGGACCGGAGTCCACAGTCGACCCTCAGTGAAGCCAAACAACTCGGCGAGCTGGGCGGCGGACAGTTCGCGGCCGCCGAGGTTGACCCGGCGCGCGATCCCCTCGACCGCCTCCAACACTCGCACCGTCTCGGGAAGCTCGGCCAACTCCTGGGACAGGAAGGCCGACCGCACGGTGGCCCCAACGCTCAATCGCCCAGTGTCCACCGCATGCTCACCGGCGAGTGTCCGCAGCAGCGTGGATTTTCCGGCACCATTCGCGCCGACGACGCCGATCCGGTCACCCGGACCCACGATCCAGTCGAGATTCTCGACGAGCGTTCGGCCGCCCGCGCGCAGTCCGGCGCCGGAGAACTCGTACACCTGCTTGCCCAGGCGGGCAGTCGCCAGGCGGTGCAGCGCCACCGTATCGCGGGGCACGGGTACGTCGGCGATGAGCGCGTTCGCGGCGTCGATCCGAAACTTCGGCTTCGAGGTACGGGCCGGCGGTCCTCGACGCAGCCATGCGATCTCCTTGCGCAGCAGGTTCTGTCGGCGCGACTCTGTCGCGGCCGCCACCCGCGCCCGCTCCGCTCGGGCGAGCACCCACGCGGCGTACCCACCGTCATAGGTACGGACGGTGCCGTCCGAGACCTCCCAGGTCCGCTCGCACACCGCGTCGAGGAACCATCGGTCGTGAGTCACCACGACGA
Source organism: Micromonosporaceae bacterium (assembly GCA_045403155.1). Lineage (GTDB taxonomy): Bacteria > Actinomycetota > Actinomycetes > Mycobacteriales > Micromonosporaceae > JAXIPB01. Next base: position 7,389 of record JAXIPB010000176.1, on the reverse strand, counting down.
GCGCGCCCCGGCGGTTGCGCAGATGGGCCGCAAGCCAGGTGATCCCTGCGATGTCCAGGTGATTCGTGGGCTCGTCGAGCACGAGGACATCGGTCGCCCGAACGAGCAGCGCGGCGAGAGCAACCCGGCGCCGCTCGCCTCCGGACATCGAGCCGACCTGCGCGTCAAGCCCTAGTCCGGGCATTCCGAGTCCAGTAAGGACCGTACGAATGCCGGCGTCGCCCGCCCACTCATGCTCGGCCGCGAAGGCCGCAGGAAGCCACGCGTGTCCGACCACGAGGTCGCGCACGGTCGCCGTCGGCGCCAGGTCGAGAGTCTGTGGCAACGAGAGGACCCGCAGCCCGCGGCGGTGCGTCACCCGTCCGGAATCGGGCCGCTCGTCCTTGGTGAGCAGACGAAGCAGGGTCGACTTTCCGGCCCCGTTGAGCCCGACCACGCCGACAGCGTCGGCGTCATCGAGGCCGAGGGAAACGTCGGTCATCAGTTGGCCGGCGGTGCCGTATCCCTTGCTGACCCTATCCACGCTGATGACGTTCGCCACGCATCTCTCCCGGTCAGATCAGGCGGGCGCCCGGGACGGGGCCGTAGGTCGCCCGCACCGCCCGACACAGCCGACGATCATCGAGGGCCGTCGCGACGGTTGACGCTTGGGGCGCGTTGCGGCAAAGGAAGACGCATGTCGGCCCGGAACCGGAGATGAGTCCGGTGAGCGCACCGGCGGCGGTGCCGGCGTCGAGAGTCTTGCGTAGATCCGGTCGCATCGAGATCGCCGCCGCCTCGAGGTCGTTGCCCAGAGACTTAGCGAGCACCGTCGGGTCGCGCTGGCGCAGGGCGGCCAGGATCTCGTCGGGCGAACCGACCGAGACCGGAGCCCGGCCCCCCTCGCGCAGGCGATCCAGTTCGCGGTAGACCTCCGGCGTCGATAGCCCTCCCTCGGCCAATGCGACAACCCAATGCCAGGTGTGCCCGGGGGCGAGCACGGGGCTGACCGAGTCGCCCCGGCCGGTGCCGAGCGCCGTGCCGCCGAGCACCAGGAACGGCACGTCCGAACCGAGTGACGCGGCGACGCTCGCTAGGTCGTCGCGTCTGAGGCCGGTGCCCCATAGGGAGTCGCATGCGACCAGGGTCGCGGCGGCGTCGGCACTACCGCCGGCAAGACCGGCCGCGAGTGGGATCTGCTTGCGAAGGTGCAGCCTGGCGTTGGGCTCGCGCCCAGTCGCCGCAGCTAGAGCCAACACCGCCTGGATCACCAGGTTCGAGTTGTCGAGGGCCAGCTCGCCAGCTCCCTCGCCGTCCATGGTCAGCGCCAGCGAGTCGGCCGGGCGCGCCGTCACCTCGTCGAAAATGCCGATGGCGTGGTACACGGTGGCGAGCTCGTGGAAGCCGTCCGCTCGCACCGATCCAACACCCAGGTGGAGATTGATCTTCGCGGGGACTCGCACCTTGACCGGCCCCATCGCGGCCACCCGGGGACGGTCCTCGTCCTCCCAGAGGGGTTCCGTCACTGAGTGATATCCCCGATCTGCTGTGCGGTCATGTCGTCCACCTTACCGGCGCCGTCCCCCGCCGGAACGCGCCGCGGCGATGGCGGCGAACTGGGCGACGTCAAGCTCCTCACCGCGCGCCGTCGACGGCACGCCGGCCCGCCGCACAACCTCCGCCGCCGCGTCGGGTCCGCCCGCCCATCCCGCGAGCGCCGAGCGCAGCATCTTCCGCCGCTGGGCGAACGCCGCATCGATGACCGCGAACACCTCCTCCCGATCCGTCCCGGCCGGCCGCGGGGGCGGCCGACGCACGAACGCGACGAGTCCAGACTCCACATTGGGCACCGGCCAGAAGACACTCGCGGGCACCTTCCCCACCATGCGCGATTCGGCATACCAAGCGAGCTTCACGCTCGGCACGCCATACACCTTCGACCCAGGCGAAGCCGTGAGGCGGTCGGCCACCTCCTTCTGCACCATGACCAGACCATGGCGCAGCCCCGGCAGCTCCGCGAGTAGGTGCAGCACCACCGGAACCGCGATGTTGTACGGCAGATTTGCCACCACGGCGGTCGGCGCCGGATCGAACTCGTCGACGCTCACACGCAACGCATCTCGGTTGTGCACCGTCAATCGCGACACCTGCGACGGAGCCCGTGTCGAGGCCGTTACAGCCAGCCGAGCGGCCAGCGGTGGGTCGATCTCCACCGCGTGCACATGGGCAACAGCGGGCAGGAGCGCGAGCGTCAAAGACCCAAGGCCTGGGCCGACCTCCACGACGACGTCGTCCGGCTCGACCGACGCCGCGCGCACGATGCGTCGTACCGTGTTCGGGTCATGCACGAAGTTCTGCCCGAGTGTCTTGGTCGGCCGCAGCCCAAGCTCGGCTGCCAGGTGCCGGATGTCGGCCGGGCCGAGCAGCGCGGTCACCGGTGCACCACCCGCATGCGCAGGCCGCCACGCGGTCGCAGCGTGGCGTCTCCCTCCGGAAATACCGGAGCATCGTCCACCCTGGACAGATCGACCCGTGGAAGGATGGTCGCCAGGACCAGAGCGATCTCCGCCTCGGCGAAACGATTGCCTATGCAGAGGCGCGGACCATCGCCGAATGGAATGTACGCCCCTCGCCGCACCGACGCTCCGTCCGCGAAGCGCTCCGGGCGGAACTCGGCCGGGGCCGCCCACAGCGCGGGGTCGCGGTGGACGACCCAGGGGCTGAATAACATGTTCGCCCCCTTGGGGATCGTGTAGCCGCCGAGCATGAGGTCGTGCAGCGGTGACCGATCGAACACCCAGCCCGGCGGGTACAGACGCAGCGTCTCCTTCACCACCTGAACGAGCAAAGGCAGCCGGCTCAAGTCCGCGAACCGGGCCGGACGGGAATGGAGAACCGACGCGATCTCGGCGCGGACCCGCGCGGCGACGTCCGGATGCTCGTCGAGAAGGTAGAGGGCCCATGTGAGGGCGGCGGCGCTCGTCTCGTGCCCGGCGAAGAACATCGTCATGAGTTCGGCGCGGACCTCCACATCGGACAGTCCCGGGCCACCATCATCCGCCCGCGACGAGAGCAGGACGGAGAGCAGGTCGCCGCCGTCGGTACCGGCCCGACGACGCTCACGGATCAGCCGGTAAGCCAGATCGTCGACCGCGCGCACGGACTCTCGGCGCAGTCGGTTCCCGCGGGTCGGCAGCCAGGCCGGAATCGGGAATGCGCGGCGGAGCGTCAGGTTGAGCGACTCGGCAAACGCGTGTACCGCCGACACCAATGCCTCGCCCTCGCGCTCGTCCGCCCGGATGCCGAAGAGGGCGGCACAGACGATCCGAAGGGTCAGGTCGGCCATCTCTGTGCGTATCTCCCGCACCGAGCCATCCGGCCACATCTCGACCCGCCGCCGAGCGAGTTCGACCATGGTGTCGGCCTGCTCGGCGACTCGCTGCGTGTGCATGACCGGCTGCATCAACCGGCGGTGACGCCGATGCTCCGTACCCTCAAGGGTGATGAGGCCATCGCCGAGGTGGTCGCCCAATGACGCGCGGGTTCGATTCGACTTTCGGAGTTCACCCGCACGCTTCGAGATCATTTCGAGGATGAGGTCGCCATCCGCCACCAGATACATCGAGACGGGACCCATGCGAAGCCTGGAGATACCGCCGTACTCCCGCGTAACGTCAAGCAGCGTCTGCGGCATGTCACGCTGAACCTCGCGGAGGGTCCCGAGAAGCCAATGACCGCGCGGCCCCGGCGGCCGTGGCGCCGCGCTCATCGCCAGGGTCCGAACACGCGCTCCCCGTTGGCGGATATCGCCGCGCACATCGCCTCGAGGTCGGTTCCGGTGACGGCGGCCAACGCCCGAACGGTCAACGGTATGAGGTAGGAACCGTTGGGTCGCCCCCGGTAGGGCATCGGCGTGAGGTACGGCGAATCAGTCTCGACCAGGATCGAGTCGAGCGGTACGGAGGCCGCGGCCCCACGCAGCGCACGGGCGTTGGCGAAGGTGACCGTGCCGGCGAAGCTCACCATGAACCCGCGCTTGACACACTCGCTCGCAAAATCGGCGTCGCCGGAGAAACAGTGCATGACGACGCGCTCGGGCGCGCCCTCCTCATCGAGCACGCGGAGGATGTCAGAGTGGGCGTCCCGGTCATGAATCACGAGCGTCTTGCCGGATTGCTTGGCGATGGCGATGTGGGCGCGGAAGCTCGCCTCCTGCGTGGGGCGGCCATCGACCGCCGTACGAAAGTAGTCGAGCCCGGTCTCGCCGATCCCGCGCACGCGCGGCAACCCCGCCAGTGCCTCGATCTCACGCAGGCTGTGGTCGAGATCCGGCACCCGGGGTGCCTCGTTCGGGTGGATGGATACCGTAGCGACCACGGCGTCCTCCGCCTCGGCGAGCCTGGCACCCCATCGCGACGACGGCACGTCGACACCGACCTGCACGAGTCGGTCCACGCCGACTGCGGTCGCCGCCGCGATCTGCTCCGCCGGATGGACACCGACGAGGTCAAGATGGGTATGGCTGTCCAGGACAGGCCGCGGTAACGGCTCAGGCGCCGGCGGCGCGTCCGCCTGCCGCCCGGCCGCCCTGTGTCTATCTGTACGACTCTGCTCTCGGCTCTCGCTCGGCTCGCGGCTCTCGCTCGGCTCTCGGCTCCGGCTCGGCTCGCGGCGTTGGCTGGCGGACATCTCAGCAACGATTCCACACGACCTAGGCGCCGGTCGTGCCGTCGATGCGCTCGCGCAGGAGATCCGCGTGACCGTTGTGCCGGGCGTACTCCTCGATCATGTGGAGATACACCCAGCGCAGGCTCATCTGTTCGCCGCGGCCAGACAGGAAGGTATGGTCGAGCGGCAGGTTGGCGGCGGCCTCACGGGCGAGTTCGCATTCCTGGACGAACGTCGCGAAGTCCGCCGCTGCATCCGCCGCGTCGAGGTCGTCGAAGTCGCCGTCGGGGTTCTCCGCCGAGCTGTACATGAGACCGACATCCTCACCTGCGGCCCGGCCGCGGAACCACGAGCGCTCCACCTCAGCCATGTGCCGAACGAGGCCGAGCAAGGAGAGCGTCGATGGCTCCACCGCCCGATGTTTCAGCTGCGCAGCGGTCAGGCCGCTGCACTTGAAGAGCAGCGTCTGGCGATGCCAGTCGAGCCAGCCCTCAAGCATCGGCCGCTCCTCACCCAGATACGGCTCGTCGATCCGGGTGACCTCCGGTGCGGTCCAGGATTGCGTCGCGTGATTCAGCATGAGACCCATACTGCCCGAGCCGCCGACAAGAAGTTCACCCGCAAGAGTTCACCGGACATTAATCAGCACGACGGAACGATCTCGGTAGTGTCCGTTCGTGGTGATCCTCGGCGAGGCAGACACGGTGGGCAGACCCGCGGCGGACGTCCTGGCCCTCGCCGAACCGGAGGAGCAGCCCCTGCTCGCCCCCGTGACCCGCTCGATGAGCTGGGCCGGGGTGCACGCACTGAGCCAGACCCAGCTTCGACGGCAGGCCGGTGCGGCGGAGGTGGAGCCCATCACGGTCATTCGGCGCACCGCCACCATCCGGCGCGGAACCCGAATGATCAAGCTGCTCAGTAGCCGGCAACTGAGCTCCTATCTGCACGGTCGACCTCCCAGCGGATTCTGCTACCGCACGGTCGATGTCGCCGACCTCCGCCCCACCGAGCTGGCCATGCTCATTGGCGATGCGAGTCAACCTCATTCGGGAGACCAGGTGGTCTTCGCCCTGCGATGGCGAGCGGTCGATCCGAGTGACTACGCGATCCCCTTCTCGGTGCCGGTTGGCCGGCTGCCATCGTACGAAGGTCTGATCGGCATCTCCCCCCATGACCGGGTGGGACCGCAGGTGCTCGGCACCGGCTTCGCCCCCAGCAATCACCACCTGATCGCCGAATTCGTCACGACCGATCTCGCCGACCTACCCATGCCGGCCGGCACCTCGCTCGTCGCGTTCACGCCCGATGGCACGGAGGTCAGCCTCTATCTCTACGTGCCCGAGCAGCGGGCCTGGACCCGGATGTTCGGGCCGCCAACCCGCCACCTCGTGGCCGGCCTACTCGAGATCTCACCGGAGCAGGAATACGTACAGATCGCGAATGACCACATCGGAGGGACCACACTGGTCGGTCGGTACAAGGACGAGCTGTATGAGGCATTGGCCGACCCGCCGCACGAGTATCGGGTGCTCGCGCGGGCCAGAGCCGCTCGCTACCCGGTCGACACGCTCACCCGGCGCACCCGCTACGCGACGTGGCGCGGCGTAGCGTGCACCGTCGTACGCACCGACGGCGACTGGCTGCGCGTCCGGCCGTGCCGACCGGACGCGGATACCGCGGAAGCCCCAGGGCCCAATGCCTCGAACCCTGAGTGTACGAGGCATGGGCCCCCGCCGGGGACGTTGACGATGTACGTGAGGTCGACTTCGAGTACGACCTCACCCGCTGAGCCGAGCCAGCTCTTCCTCCACAATGGATGGATCCAGCTTCCGGAAAACCGGCTTCGGTGGCGCGAGCGCACGACCAACCTCGATTGGTACGGACTCCCATTTCGCCCCCGCCGAGTAGTCGCCGGTGATGATGGGATAGTCCGGCCCGCCATCGAGATCCGAGACCTCCCGAATCTCCGGCATGGGGGCGTGGATGCCCGTGCCGCCCACCAGCTCATGGATCCTCTGGGCCGAGTGTGGCAGAAACGGCGTGAGCAGTACGTTGCAGTCGCGCACCACCTGCAGGGCCACGTGCAGGATCGTGCCCTGTCGGCTCGGGTCGTCCTTGATCTTCCACGGGGCCTGGTCGGAGAGGTACTTGTTGGCCTCACCGACGACCCGCATCGCCTCATTGATCGCCGCCTTGAGCCGATGCCGTTCGATCAGCTGCCCAACGGCGGCGAACGCGGACTTCGCGGAGTCGAGAAGCCTCTGGTCATCGGCCGTCAGCTCGGTGGCCGGCGGGATTGCCCCGAAGTTCTTCGCCGCCATCGAGATCGACCGGTTGACGAGGTTGCCCCAGCCGGCGACCAACTCGTCGTTGTTGCGCCTAAGGAACTCCGACCAGGTGAAGTCGGTGTCCGTCGACTCTGGACCGGCGACCGCGATGAAGTACCGGAGGGCGTCGGCGTCGTATCGCTCCAGGAAGTCGCGCACATAAATGACGACGCGGCGGGACGAGGAGAACTTCGTGCCCTCCATGGTCAGAAACTCGCTCGAGACCACCTCGGTCGGAAGCGCTAGCCTGCCAAGCTCGCCCGGCGCGCCATCCTTGTCTCCCTCGCCGTTGTAGCCAAGCAGCTCGGCCGGCCAGATCTGAGCGTGAAAGGTGTTGTTGTCCTTGCCCATGATGTAGTACCCGCGGGGGGCTTCGCCCCCCGCGTCCCCCCCAGAGGCGTCACCTTCGCCCCCC
>JAXIPB010000068.1:0-6676 GCA_045403155.1 Micromonosporaceae bacterium | reverse complement strand
GGGGCGCCGGGCTAAACCCCCGGGGCGCGGCCCCTCCGCGCCGACTTTACCCCCGGGCCCCGGGGGGGCGCCCCGATATGCCCCGGTTGGTCTTGACGGCCGCCCTCTGATGACAGTCAGATCATGGTCGTGGAAATCTTGAAGCGGGTGAGGTGACGAATCAGTGGGCGGTACGGCGGCTCGTCGGCCAGGACATGCGCACCTCGGTCCCGGTGCCGTCTGCGGTGGACGCCACGGCCAGGTCAGAGACCAGTCCGGTCAGCAGAGCTAGACCCACCCCGGCCGTGAGCACATCCTCGTCGACCGTGATGCGACGTGTCTCGGCGGCGACCTGGGCCATGATGTCGCCGGTCGTCTCCCCGGGTTCTCTCCCCGCAGCCTCCGCCGGTCCCCGATCGATGACGCGTACCGTGAACCGACCTTCGTCACTCATGGCTACGTCGATCAGGTCGCCAAGGCTGTGCCGCCGGTGCAGCGCTACGGCACGCGTACAAGCTTCTCCGATCGCCAGCCGGACCTCGTCGAGCAGTTCGTCAGGGACGCCCGCCTGGCGCGCAACAGCGGAGGCGACCAGCCGGACCGTACGGACGTAGGCAGGATCCGGCGAGAAGGAGAGCCGGACGGTCGCCATGGCTACGGGGGTCGCACTCAACGGAGGTCGTCAGCTGCCCGCGCGGGCCGTCGCGGCCGGCCCGCCCGTGGTCGCATCGTCGACCGAGCGGTGGATGTCAAACACGGAGTCGAGCCCGGTGATTCGGAAGATCTTGAGCAACCGGTCGTGCGGACAAACGAGGCTCAGAGAGCCATCGCCCGCGCGCAGTCGACGGTGCGCGCCGACGAGCACTCCGAGCCCAGTCGAATCGAGGAAGTCCACCCGCCCAAGGTCCACCACGACATGCTTCTGTCCGGCTCCAACCAGCTCGATGAGTCGCTCGCGCAGACGCGGTGCCGTGTAGACATCGATCTCGCCGCCAACTTCGAGCACGACGTGGTCGGAGACGGAACGTGTCGCCAGCGACAGCTCCATGTGCGCTCCTCTCCTCTGGCAGGGTTGTCCTCCCTCGGGGCATCTTGCCACTGCCCGCGGTCCCGGCGCGACGCACGTCGCCGTGGGCGCCGGAGTTCTGCACGTCTCTGCCGCAAAGCCCGATCCAGCGAGCTCTGGGGAATCTTCGACAGCGAGGCTCCGGGAGTCTCGCGGTTCCGCGGTCTTGACCCCCGGATTGCGCGCTTGGCGGCGCGCCGGCGAGGCGGACCAGGCTGCGCTACCTCGCGGCCTACGACCCTAGCCCAGCTCCTATGTGGATGATGAATTCGTCGGCCGTCGGCCCGGCTCGGGCCGCTGCGCGCGCGGTGCCACCGAGCTCGGCCGCTCCGACCGTGTCCACCTCCGCGGTGACGATCAGATCGAGACCGTCGAGCCGGCAGGCCACGAGGCTGCCGCCATTGGCAGCGACGATCTCGGCGGCGACCCGGCACGCGACACCCTCGCCCTCAAACACCCGAGCCGATCCGGCGAGTGCACCGAGATCGGCCGCGCCTTCGGCGCGGTGGCGAGCAACCACCGCCGCGGCGGCGGCCGATGACGCGAGCGCGACAAGAACCGTGAGGAGACCGGCGGCGAGGACCCAGACGGTGGCGCTCCCGCGATCATGGTCCGCCTGGGTGTGCCTCAGGGTGCCGCGCATCCTCTAACCCCCAACTCCCGGCTCAGTCGCGGCGACCGCAGTCGCACCGATGTCGATGCCGGGCAAGCGTCCGCCCAGCGGATGCACGCGTACCCGAACCGTCGCGCGCACAGTGCCGCCACCGGTGATGACATTCACCGAGGCACCGTCGGGCGCCACCCGTATCCCCGCGGTGTGACCGGATTCGCCCCGCGCCGCGGCTCGAGCCGCCTCGCGTGCGGCGTCGACACACTCCACTTGGGTACGGACGGCGAGCACGGCCGTCAATGCCGTGAAGACCATGAGTACGAGGGCCGGCAAACTCACCGCGAGTTCGACCGTCGCGCTTCCGCGTTCGCCCGTCCGCGGGGCGGTGGACCGTCTGGCCCACCACCCCTCATGCGCACGCGTCACTTCAGCGCCCGCTGCACGATTGCCGCCAGCGCGTTTTGCACCGTGTCGGAGGTCAGAACCTTCAGCAGGAGTCCGGCGAAGGCCACTGCCGCGAGGGTCCCGACCGCGTATTCGGCGGTGTTCATCCCGTCATCGCCACGGGGTCTCTTGCGTCGCAGTCGAGCAAGAAGCCATTTCACTATGACGTCTCCTTCCAGATTGGTCATGGGGAAAGCACGCCGCCGAGGACGGCGACGATCACCGGCACAAGACCGGCGAGCACGAAGGCGGGGAGAAAACAAAGGCCCAACGGCAAAACGATGAGGACGCCTGCTCGGCGGGCAGCGGCATCGGCCGCGATGAGGCCGTCGGACCGAAGGTCGTCGGCGAGTCGCTGCAGCGATCCGGCGAATGCCGCTCCGCTGTGCTGGCTTCGTGTCGCCGCCTGGGCGACACGGGTCGCGCCGTCGACTTCGCCGAGGTATGACCACGCATCCTCCGCGGACGCACCGAGCCGCAGCGCTCGGTCGACTCGAGTGAGGCGCTCACCCAGCGGTCCGCCGACGGCACGGCCAACGCACCGGGCGGCGGAGTCGGGCGAGGCACCGGCCCGCATGGCGGCCGCTAGGAGATCAGCGGCGAAGGGGAGGTCCGCCGCCACCCGTCGGTCCTCGGCGGCTCGGGCGCTGTTGGGTCGCCTGGCGAACCATTGATACACACCTACGCCGACCAACGGGCCGAGAACGAGCCCGGTCCAGCCGCCGACGGCAACCGCCGCCGCGACTGCGATGCCACCGGACGCGAGGAGCGGCCTCATCGCGAGCGCACGGCCGCCGGCAATCCGTATCACGCCCGCACGTCCACACGACTGAGCCGTGCGGCCCATGCCAGCCCGCCCAGCTGAAGCACAGCTGAACCCGCGAGGCATGCCGAACCCAGCGGCGTATGAAGCAGTACTCCGACTGAGTCGACGCCGACCAGAAATCCAAGACTGAGTCCGCCGACGGGCATGGCGGCCAGGAGCAGAGCGCTCGCTCGGGCACCGGCGGCCTGGGCGGCGGCAGTCGCGCGGGCGCGATCCACCGCGCGCAGATGGCTATCGAGCCGATCCAGGACGTCAGCGAGTGGTGCGCCGCTCGCCTCCGCCACTTCGACCGCGGCTGCGACCCGACGCCCTACGGTAGCGGCGTCATTGCCAACCACGGTTGGGCCAATCAAGCATCGCTCGGCTTCCGCCATCGCCGATCCCACGTCGATGCCGGCACGAAGCTCGGCGGCGAGCATCGACACGGCCGCCACGGCCGCCACGCGGGAGCGCGCCTCGGTCCGCCGAAGGCCGGCGCGGTGCGCGAGCGACGTGGCGGTGGCGCCGTACGTGGCCAGGACCGCGCCCGCGACCGGGCCGGCCAGGATCAATCCGACCACGCTGGCCACCAATGTCACACCAGACGCGATCGGTCGTCGTATGGCGGGCAACAGAGCTTGCAACCGACTCACCGTCAGAAAACGGTCGGCCCGCGGCGTGGATACCTCACCGAGGAGCCGTCGCCAACGCACGCGCGCCGCTCGGCCAGGAACGACAATGCCCGCGCTAAGGGCGACCGCCACCATCGACAACCACCGCATACCTAGTCGCCCGTTGCCGGGATCCACGCAACACCACGTGCGGCCAGCAGTCGAGCCAACGCGGGCCCGGCCGGACTGGGGCCGCCATCGCGACGCCACGCCGTGATGGCCTGGACGAGACGGGCCTGGCCGCCCGGCAGCAGAATGCAAACCTCGTCGAGCGTTCGACCCGCGGTCGAGCGGCCAACGTGGATTACGACCTGCAGCCCAGCGGCGACCTGTGCGTGCAGCGCCTCCCGCGAGAGGCCGCCAAGCATGCCGAGGGCCTCGAGGCGTGCGGGTACATCGCCGGCGGTGTTCGCATGGAGTGTGCCGGCTCCACCGTCATGGCCGGTGTTGAGCGCACCGAGCAAATCAACGACCTCCGCACCGCGGCACTCGCCGACGACGAGCCTGTCCGGACGCATACGCAATGCCTGTCGCACCAGATCCCTCAGGGTCACAGCGCCGATACCCTCTACATTGGATGGCCGCGACTGGAGAGCCACGACGTGCGGATGGGCCGGGCGTAGCTCGGTGGCGTCCTCGACGACGACAATGCGCTCATGGCTTGGCACCAGCCCGAGTAGCGTGGCGAGCAGCGTGGTCTTGCCTGAACCAGTCCCGCCGGTAACCAGATAGGCCAGGCGCGCCCGTACGACCGCGGCCAGGAGCTGCGCCGAATCGGCCCTCAGAGTGCCGGCGGCGACGAGTTCATCCAGGGAGAAGGCGCGGTGCCGGAACGTGCGTAGCGACAGGTACGGACCCCGGACGGCCACCGGCGGAAGGACGGCGTGCAGGCGTGAGCCGTCGGGTAAGCGGGCATCCACGTAGGGACACGCGTCGTCGAGCCGACGCTGGCACGATGCGGCCAGGCGCTGCGCCAGCCGCCGCAGACTCTCGGAATCGGGAAAACCCAGGTCCGTTCGTACCATTCCGCCGCCTCGGTCGACCCAGACCTCTGCCGGTCCATTGACGACGATGTCCGTGACCGCGGGGTCGAGGAGCAGGCTGCCGAGCGGGCCGGCGCCGGCAAGCTCGTCGTACAGCCGATCGCCAAGGCGGAGCAGCGTCGTACCCCCCAACGGAGCCTGGTCCGGCTCCGCCCGTACCGCGTCGATCACCGCAGACGGGGTCGTCGCGGCCACGGCGTCGGTCAGCCGGCGCCGCACCCGCCCAACGAGGTCGGCATCCAGCCGAGGCGCTGGCGTTGTCTCAAGCGGGGCGGCGGTCATCGAGCCACCGCCCGGTGCGAGCGCGGAGACATGTCGTTGAGCAGTCGGCGGCACAATTCCGCCAACGGGCCGCGGCCTGACCCGGCGGGCGGCTCGCCGCTCTCGAGGGCTCGCAGCAACCTGGGCTCGCTCCGAAGCGTCCCCGCGAGAGGAAGCTCGAGTGCCTGGGCGATCTCCTCTGCGTCGATGCCACCGGGAACCGGCCCACGTACGACCACAAACAGTGCGGGGCAGTGGGCCGACGCGACGGCGACGACACGACGAGCCGCCGCGCACGCTCGCAACTCAGCCGGCACGACGAGATAGGCCCGGTCGGCCGCGGTCAACGCGATCCGCGATGGATCATCGAACCGACGCGGAAGGTCGACGATGACGAGGTCACGTCCGCGCCGGCCCGCATCGAGAGCTGCTGCCATGGCGTCGGTCGGCACACTGTCCAGTTCGGACCGGTCGAATGAGAGTACGGCCAGACTGCCCTGCCCCGGCAACGCGCTGACCAGCGCCGGCGGATTGATCCGCCCACGGGCGTCGGCGAGCTCTGGCCAGCGCAGACCGCGCATTCGCTCCCATCCGAGCACCAGGTCCACCCCGCCGCCGAAGGGGTCGGCGTCAACGATAAGAGTGTCGAGCCCGCGGCGACGGGCGGTAACGCCGAGCGCGGTGGCGAGGACGCTGGCACCCGCGCCGCCGCGTCCGCCGAGCACCGCGACCACGCGACCTCGGGCCGGATGTGCAGTCGCGTGATCCGCGAACCGGTCCACAAGCCACGCCTCTGCGGGTGGGAGGAGTGCGACGTGCTCGGCCTTGAGCGCCTCGGCGACCTCCCAAGGCGGTTCGGCGTCGGGTTCGCGCGCGACCAGGATCACGGATGTTCGAGCCGACAGGTCCGCCCGAACGCACCCCTCCGCGGCGTCAAGCCCGAGAAGTACGAATGGCGCAGCGGCCCATCCCGGCACGGCAGAGCGAGCGTCGGCGGCAACGTTCACCTCCGCGCTGCCCGCCGCGGCTAGCCGCAGGAGGTCGTCCAGCAGATGAGGGTCTCTTGTGACGATGAGCGGCCTCCTGCTTTCGGTGATCGTCGGCGGCCGGAATCGGGTGCGTACGGTCACGGCAACTCCATCGGGGTGAGGCGCCTCAGGGGTGTCATTCGGCGCCTCAACGGTTATCAGCGCATTGCTCCCGTACCAGCCCCGCTTGTAGATCTGTGGATAACCGTTGTGGCTGTGGAAAACCCGTTGGGGCCCGACGGCGTCAATGACGTGCGCCCCACAGCTGAGCCATCAATCAGGCCTGCACTGCCGGCCGACCAATCTGTCCTCTCGCCGCCCGCGTCGTGTTCCCTCCGCGAGCCGCGCCTGACCGGCGGCGATCCCAGCCGAGCCGACACCGCAGCTCGAACTGGACCAGCCGATCGCGTTCGCGAGAGGCGACCCGCGAATTCAACGTGCGAAGGAAAGAGACGACCCCCGTCCGGGGGGTGACGGCGCTAGCTGAATGCGGCCATCCGATCGGCGCCGCCGATCGAGCCTGACCTGCCGCTGCCCGTGCCGCAGTGCGGTCCGCTGCCGCCTGTTGTTGGACGACCCGCTGCTTCTGCGCTGCTTCGCAGCGTGCCGCCGCGTGCACGCGACGGATCCTGTCAGTCGCACCGTTAGGCGGCCCGGACGGGTGGTACGAACACCCGCGCCCCCGGCCTTGAGCTGGAACGGAGCACCAGACCCATGAACATTGAACCTGATGCCGCCATGCCCGGATACGTCTGGGCGGCTAGAGGGC
>JAXIPB010000025.1:0-11757 GCA_045403155.1 Micromonosporaceae bacterium | reverse complement strand
AGGCCGCGCCGCCCCACGGCCGCGCCGCCCCACGATCGCGTCGATCATGATGTCCGCGTCGCCAGACCGCGCCGATCATGACCGCCCGGTCATGATCGGCGCTTGGGTTGGGCGCGGGTTATGAGTTGGGGCGCTTGCCGTGGTTGGCGGCGCTCTTCTTGCGGGCCTTCTTCTTGCGTGACTTCTTCGCCATGCCGACAGCCTATGTCCGAGTCGATGAGGCGCGCTGCGCGGTCGTGTCGTGATTGGATACCGTCGTCACCCGTACTCCGAAGGGACCACGATGGCCGACGAGATCCGCGCCGAGATGGTGGCGAACGTGTGGAAGGTCGTCAAGGCCGCCGGCGACGACGTCGCCGAGGGCGACACGCTGGTAATCCTCGAATCGATGAAGATGGAGATCCCGGTCATCGCAGAATCCGACGGCACGGTGTTGGAGATCTCCGTCAACGAGGGCGACGTGGTCCAGGAGGGCGATCTCATCGCCATCGTCGAGTGAGTCGCGAGGTCAGCCGCGGATGAGCTCCGCCTGCGACATCATCATCCGCCGGGCGACGCCGGCCGACTACGACGCCATCGGGCGACTGACCGTCGAGGCGTATCGCGCGGACGGCCAGCTCACCTCGCCGGGGGCGGGCTACGAACGGGTGCTGGCCGACGTGGAGTCGCGCGCCGGGGCCGGCGAGGTGCTCATCGCGGTCGACCCGGCCGGGTCCATTGTGGGTGCCGTACTTTTCGTTCTGCCGGGCACGCGCTTTGCCGAATTGTCCGGGCCTGACGAGGCCGAGTTCCGCATGCTCGCGGTCCACCCGGCCGCGCAGGGGCGGGGCGTGGGCGACGCGCTCGTACGGGCCTGTGTTACGCGTGCCCGTGACGGGGGCGCGAAGGCCGTCGTGATCTGCGTCCGGGACTTCACCAAGAAGGCGCACCGGCTCTACGCCCGGATCGGCTTCGTCCGCATACCCGAACGTGATTTCTCGCCGTTGCCGGGCGTGAACCTGTTAGCCCTACGACTTGACCTCGTCGAGCAGGCTTAGCGCGACATCCAGCGCGGCCTCGCGTCGTTGATCATCGGTGACGTCGGGGTCGCGGACGGTGAACCAGGTCGAGTGCAGTGCGAAGATCGCCAGTGAGCACCGGATCTGCTCGGTCAGCGGTGCGTCGCGCTCGCTCAGCAGGTCCAACATCTGGGCGATGCGCCCGCGCATCATCACGCCGGCCTTGTGCTGGGTCATCGAAGATTGGTTGCGCTCAAAAAAGCGCATGAGGGCATGATGCCCCTGCTCGTGGAGAAGATCGGAGTACCGGCGCAGGAACTCCCGTCGGGTGGCGAGTGCGCGCGGCTCTGCCTCGGCCCAGGCGATGAGCTCTTCGATCTTCGCGAGGCGATCCTCGACGAGGCTCTCGATGATCTCGTCCTTGGTCCGGAAGTGGTAGTACAGGGCCGCCTTCGTGACTCCGAGGCGCTCGGCGATCTCGCGGAGAGAGGTCGCCTCGTACCCGTTCTGCGTGAAGAGCTCGAGCGCGATCTGTTGAATGCGGGTACGGGTGCCGGGCCCACCCGTGCGCTCGGCTTCCCGTACCTGTGTCATGGCGGCGCTCCCGCGTTGGTTACAACTGAACTTACTTGACGACCGGCTAGTTCGCAGTTTAGCCTGGCACGAAGTCGTTGGCTAGCCGGTCGACAAGTAAGTGTCGCGGCGTTTCTCCAGGGAGCTTTGGGGTGTCTGAGACCGCCGTTAATGCGGAGACTCCGGCCGTGCCGGGTCGGCGGCGTGAGGTCATGGTGGTCCTGCCGGGACTCATGCTCGCGATCATGCTTGCGATGCTCGACAACATGATCCTCGGCACCGCCTTGCCGAAGATCGTCGGTGATCTCGGCGGGCTCGCCCACCTGTCGTGGGTCGTCACGGCGTATGTGCTCGGGACGACCGTCTCCACGCCGATCTGGGGGAAGATAGGCGATCTCTACGGGCGCAAGAACATCTTCCTCGTCTCCATCGTGATCTTCCTAGTTTTTTCGGCGCTGGCCGGGATGTCGCAGACGATGGGGCAGCTCATCGGCTTCCGGGCCATGCAGGGCTTGGGCGCGGGCGGCCTGCTGGTGGGGGCGATGGCGATCATCGGCGACCTGGTGCCGCCCCGCGAGCGCGGGCGCTATCAGGGCCTGATGGCCGGCATCATGGCGCTGGCGATGATCGCCGGCCCGCTCGCCGGCGGCGTCATCACGGATAACTTCAGCTGGCGGTGGGCGTTCTACATCAACCTGCCGATCGGCGCGGTCGCACTGTTCCTGCTGGTGACGAAGTTGCACCTACCGAAGTATCGAACCGAACACCGCATCGACTGGCTCGGCGCCGGACTGCTCTCCATCGGCATCACTTCGCTCGTCCTCATCACGACGTGGGGAGGGCGGGACTTCGCCTGGGGATCGTGGCAGGTCGTGGGCCTGGCCGCGCTGGGTCTCGCCTCGCTCATATTGTTCGGCTTCGTTGAGCGGCGGGCGGCCGAGCCGATCATTCCGCTGGGTCTGTTCCGTAACCGGAACTTCACGCTGGTCTCATCGATCGGCTTCCTGCTCGGCTTCGCCATGTTTGGTGCGATCAACTTCCTGCCGCTGTATCAGCAGACGGTCCAGGGCGCGTCGGCGACCAACAGTGGCCTCCTACTGCTGCCGATGATGATGGGCATGATGGTCGTCTCCGTCGCCGTCGGCCAGGTGATCACCCGTACCGGCCGGTACAAGGCCTTCCCGATCATCGGCGGCGTCGGGATGACGATCGCGATGGTGCTGCTCACACAGGTCGACGTGAGTACCACCAAGACGCAGCTCGCGCTGTTCATGACGGTGCTCGGCATGGGCATGGGCTTCCTGATGCAGACCACGATGCTCATCGCCCAGAACAGCGTGGACCAGAAGGATCTCGGCGTGGCGAGCAGCTCGGCGACGTTCTTCCGCTCGATCGGCGGCTCGTTCGGCGTCTCGCTCTTCGGCACGATCTTCGTGCGCACCCTGGAGGGTGACCTAGCCAAACAGATCGGACCGGAGCGGGCGGCGGCGGTTACCGGCTCCGGCGGCGGCGGTGGTCAGGTAGACCCGACGCAGCTGGCGAAGATGCCGGACTTGATCAAGCTGCCGTTCTTCCACGGCATCGCGACGGCGCTGGCCGACATCTTCGTGTGGGCGATCCCGTTCGCCGCGGCCGTGGCGATCCTCGCCTTGTTCATCAAGGAGATCCCGCTGCGGAGCGAGAACGCCACCGCCCGGACAACTGCGGCCACCGAGGACCGCCCGGCCGACTCGGAGCCGGCCCTTCAGCACTGACCACCTCTGTTGGCCCGTCCGGGGCCCCCGCCGAAGATCATCGCAAGTGGCCGACAGTAGCCCGATCGAACGCGGTCATGCGGGGCGACTGTCGGACACTTGCCGCTGGGGCATCGTGCAACACTGAGCATCAAGCGAGCATGAATGCGCAGGAGGGGTCGTGGCGGCGGCAGGAAGTGGGATGTCGGCGGACATCGCGGAGCAGCCTGCGGTCTTCGCCCGTCTGCTCGATGAACACACCGAAGCAATCGCGGCCGTGGCCGGCGAGATCGCCCGACGCAGGCCGCGCAACGTCATCTACACTGCCCGGGGTACCTCCGACCATGCCGCGCTGTACGCGGCGTACCTCACCGAGATCCGCCTCGGTATTCCGGCCGGTCTGGCTTCACCATCGGCGATCACCCTTTATGGAGCCCGGCCCGACCTACGCGACAGTCTCGTGGTCGGCGTATCCCAGAGCGGCGGCTCCCCCGACCTGGCCGAGGTTCTACGGGTGGCCAGGGAACAGGGTGCGCTGACCGTGGCCGTGACGAACGCGCCGGACTCGGCCCTGGCGGAGACGGCGGAGTTGCATGTGGACGTCGCCGCCGGGCCGGAACGGGCCGTGGCTGCGACGAAGACGTACACCGCCGAGCTCCTCGCGCTGCTCATGATTATCGAGGGGGTACGCGGGGACGGCGCGGTTCCCGACGACGAGCGCGCGGCCCTGGCCCGAATACCGCAGCTGGCTGAGCGGACCCTTGAGGACTCCACGGCCGACGAGCTGGCCTCGCGCTATCGCTTCGCTGGGCGGGTGGTGACGACGGGGCGCGGGTACGCGTACCCCACCGTTCGTGAGGCGGCGCTCAAGCTGATGGAGACCTCATACCTCGCCGCGCTCGCGTTCTCCGGCGCGGACCTGCTGCACGGCCCGCTCGCCATGGCCGATCCGGATGTGCCGGTGCTGGCAGTCGTCGGAACTGGTCCAGGCGGTGCATCGATGCGCGAAGTTCTCACCCGACTCGGCGAACGGCGGGCCGACCTGGTGATCTTCGGACCCGGCACGCACTCCGTCGGCGCAGCCCTGCGCGTACACACGCCCGCGGTGGACGAACGGTACGCGCCGCTGCTGGATATCCTGCCGCTGCAGCGGCTGGCCCTCTCCCTGGCGTTGGCGCGCGGCGAAGACCCGGACTCCCCCCGGGGTCTCAACAAGGTGACCGCAACGTTGTGAACCGCAGCGTGAGACGCTGACGGCGTGTCCACGCTGCGCGACCTGGTCGAGGAGCACACCAACCTTGGCGAGGCCGAGGTAGAGCACCTGCACCGGCTGGCCGGTGACTGGCAGCTGATCGCCGACCTCTCCTTCGCCGACCTGCTGCTCTGGGTCGCCGTGGACCCGGCCCGCCGCACCGAGACCAACGACGGTCGGCCCGAATTCGTCTGCGTCGCGCAGGTACGCCCGACGACGGCCCCCACCGCGTACCAGGACGACCACGTGGGCCGTTTCCTCTCCGGCCCGGAGGTGGCGCATCTCGCCATCGCGCACTCCCAGGGCCGGATCTGGCGCGAGGGCGATCCGGTCTGGTACGGCGACACGCCCGCGCGACACGAGGCGATCCCGGTACGGCGGAGCGATGGGGTCGATGTCATCGCGGTCGTCGGTCGGGACACGAACCTCTCCACGGCTAGGACCCCGAGTCAGCTCGAAATGAACTACCTGACCAGCGCGGACGACCTCGCTCAGATGGTGGCCGACGGAACCTTCCCGGCACCGCGACACAAGGGCGAGACCACCAGCGCGCCCCGCGTCGGCGACGGACTCATACGGCTCGACGCCGGCGGGAAGGTCTCGTACGCGAGCCCCAACGCGCAGTCGGCCTACCGCCGCCTTGGTCTCCCGGCTCATCTCGTCGGCGAGGACCTGGCCGCGCTGACCAGCCGGCTCGCGGACGACCCGCTCGAGGGGAGCGAGGCCGGTGAGCGAATCCAGGCCGCCCTGCGCGGTGACTCGCCGCCCCGCAAGGAGCTCGAGGCGCGGGGCGCCACCGTGCTGCAGCGAGCGCTGCCGCTCCTCCCGGCCGGCGTGCCGATCGGCGCACTGGTCCTCGTCCGCGACGTCACCGAGGTACGGCGGCGCGACCGCGAACTGATCACAAAGGACGCCACGATCCGCGAGATCCATCACCGGGTGAAGAACAACCTGCAGACCGTCGCGGCGCTGCTCCGTCTGCAGGCCCGCCGCGTGGCCACGGCCGACGCCCGCCTCGCGCTCGAGGAATCCGTACGCCGGGTCGCCTCCATCGCGATCGTCCACGAGACCCTGTCGATGTCGGCGGATGAGACGGTCGAGTTCGACGGCATCGTCGACCGGATCGCGGCGGCGGCGGTCGAGGTAGCCGCGCCAGAGGCGAAGGTCCGCCTGCACCGCGACAGCTCCTTCGGCGTGCTGCCCGCTGAGGTGGCCACTCCGCTCGCCATGGTGCTCAACGAGTTGCTGCTCAACGCGGTCGAGCACGGCTTCCCCGGCCGCGAGGATTCGGGGCCCGACGGCGAGGTCGTCATCGCCGCGCACCGGTTCCGGCGGCAGCTGCACGTGAGCGTCGCCGACAACGGCAAGGGTCTGCCGGAGGACTTCGACCTGGACGCCGCTGACCGGCTTGGGCTGCAGATCGTGCGTACCCTCGCCCGAGGGGAACTGCGCGGCTCGATCGAGATGCGCCCGCGGGCCGATGGCGGCACCGAGGCGGTCGTCGTCGTCCCGCTCACCCGCCGCTAACGGCGTCGCTCCGGCATCGGCGTCGCTCCCGCAACGTGGGACGAAAGGCGCAGCCGGTGGCGATCAGCCGAGGCGGCGTGCGACGATACGTCGCGTGATGACCGCCGTCGTGCGCCGCTTCGTGGCTCGCCGCCACGTCGACTATGGCCGCGTGCGCAGCGCGATCTGTCCGGCCTCCTGACTCAGCCGCCCGCACCCATCGCCTTCGGGCGCGATCACGCCGGATCTGTCTGACATCGTCGTCGACCGAGCACGTGACGCGTCCGTCTCCCAGGAGGACGCCGACCATGTCGGTCACCAGCGCCCAAGCCGCCGGTCCCGCCGGCTTCGCCAAACCAGGCCGCGAGCGGCGGCCGCGCGGCGAGGGGCAGTGGGCGCTCGGCCATCGCGAGCCACTCAACCCCAATGAGCGAACGAAGAAGGACGACGACGGGCTCAACGTCCGGGCGCGTATCGAGACCACCTATTCGCGACGCGGTTTCGCCAGCATCGATCCGGCCGATCTCCGAGGACGGATGCGGTGGTGGGGGCTCTACACCCAGCGCAAGCCGGGCATCGACGGCGGCCGAACGGCCGTGCTCGAACCACACGAGCTCGACGATGAATATTTCATGCTCCGCATCCGGGTCGACGGCGGGCAGCTCGACCTTGCCCAGCTCCGGGCGATCGCGCACGTGTCCACTGAGTACGGACGTGACACGGCCGACCTGACCGACCGGCAGAACGTGCAGCTGCACTGGGTACGCATCGAGGACGTGCCCGCGATATGGCGCTCGCTGGAGGCCGTGGGCCTGTCGACGGCCGAGGCGTGCGGCGACACGCCTCGGGTCGTCCTCGGCAGCCCGGTAGCCGGCATCTCGGCCGACGAGGTGCTCGACGCGACGCCGGCGATCCGGGCCATTGTGGACCGTTACATCGGCGACCGGGCGTTCTCGAATCTGCCCCGGAAGTTCAAATCGGTGGTCTCCTGGCTGCCCGACGTGCCATACCAGGTCAACGACATCGCGTTCCTTGGTTCCACGCATCCCGAGCGCGGGCCCGGATTCGATCTCTGGGTCGGCGGAGGGCTATCCACCAACCCGATGTTGGCCCAGCGCCTCGGGGCATGGGTCCCGCTGGATGAGGTACCCGAGGTGTGGGCCGGCGTCGTCGGGGTGTTCCGCGACTACGGCTACCGCCGGCTCCGGCACCGGGCCCGGCTGAAGTTTCTCGTGGCCGACTGGGGAGCTGTGCGCTTCCGGGAGGTGCTCGAGGGCGAGTACCTGCACCGATCGCTCCGCGACGGCCCGCCGCCCGTACTGCCCGCGCACCAGATCGACCACGTCGGGGTGCACCCGCAGCGCGACGGGCGCAAATACGTCGGGGTCGCACCGGTCGCCGGCCGCGTCAGCGGGTCGACGTTGGCGAAGGTGGCCGACATCGCCGAGGCGCACGGCAGTGGTCGGGTGCGGCTCACGCCGTACCAGAAGCTTCTCGTGCTCGACGTCGAGGACGCCAATGTGGACTCGCTGGTGGCAGCGCTGCGCGAGGCCGGTCTCGATGCGACGCCGTCGGTGTGGCGCCGGGGAACGATGGCCTGCACCGGCATCGAGTTCTGCAAGCTCGCGATCGTGGAGACGAAGGCCCAGGCGGCCCGGCTCGTCGCCCACCTTGAGCAGCGGCTGCGTGATCTTGACGCGGAGATCACGATCAATATCAACGGCTGCCCGAACGCGTGCGCCCGGACCCAGGTAGCCGACATCGGCCTCAAAGGACAGTTGGTGCCCGGTCCT
This sequence comes from Micromonosporaceae bacterium, assembly GCA_045403155.1. Taxonomy (GTDB): domain Bacteria; phylum Actinomycetota; class Actinomycetes; order Mycobacteriales; family Micromonosporaceae; genus JAXIPB01. Next base: position 3,902 of record JAXIPB010000025.1, on the reverse strand, counting down.
GACGGCGACATGGTCGAGGGCTTCCAGATCCACCTGGGCGGCGGTCTCACGATGGCGGCCGGCGGAGGTGCGATGTTCGCCGGAGGCGATCAACGTGGCAATTTCGGGCGGAAGTTGCGGGGTCTGAAGACAACGGCCGAGGAACTTCCGGGGTACGTGGAGCGCGTCGCCCGTAACTACCTGGCGAGCCGCCGGGCAGGGGAGTCGTTTGCGCAGTGGGTGCTCCGAGCCGAGGAGGCGCGACTCACGTGACCGAAACAGCCGAACGGTCGGTCCCGTACTACTGCCCGTACTGCGGCGGCGAGGACCTCCGTCCACATGAGGCAGTTCATGGCGCCTGGGAGTGCCGGGAGTGCACCCGCGTCTTCTCCGTCAAGCTGATCGGACTGGTGGTGTCACGATGATCACCTCGCTGGTAGCGCCCGCGAACGACCTTGCCGATATCGCATTCGGCGCGCAGCCCAAGCTGGACGGTGCCCCGGCCGAGGCCGTCATCGCGTGGGCGGTAGAGCAGTTTGGGCCGCGATTCTGCGTCACCAGCTCGATGGCCGATGGCGTGCTGTCGCACCTTGCCTCCCGCGCCGCGCCCGGCGTGGACATCGTCTTCCTCGACACCGGCCTGCACTTCCCGCAGACCCTACGGGTTCGGGACGAGGTCGCGGCGACGATGCCGGTGCGGGTGCTCTCGATCCAGCCGCTCCAGACGGTCGGCCAGCAGGATGGCCTGCACGGGCCACGCCTCTTCTCCCGGGATCCGGACTCGTGCTGCGCCCTCCGCAAGGTCGAGCCGCTGGAACGGGCATTGGCCGATTACGACGCGTGGGCCGCCGGGGTCCGCCGGGGCGAGACCGCGGCTCGGGCGAACGTGCGTGAGGTTGACTTCGAGTTCAGCCGGGGCAAGGTCAAGGTGGCCCCGCTGGCCCGCTGGACCGACGCCGATGTGGCAGCCTACATCGAGCGCCACGACGTGCCCGTGAATCAACTGCTGCGCGACGGTTACGGGTCCGTCGGGTGCTGGCCGTGCACGCGGCGGGCGAAGCCGGGCGAGGATCCGCGGGCCGGCCGCTGGGCAATGTTCGACAAGACCGAGTGCGGTCTGCATCGGTGACGATCTGCGTCGCGCGCCCTGGGCGGCTCACGGGTCGCGGGGACCCGGCCGTGAAACGGGGACCGATCGTCCTCGTTGCCCACGGCAGCCAAGATCCGCGCTCGGCCGCCACGATGCGCCGCCTCGCCGCGTGCGTCGCGGCGCGGTGGCCCGCGCCGGTGACGGTGGCCTTCCTGGACTTCAACCTGCCGTCGGTTCCGTCCGCCCTGCGTGCGCTCTCGTCCGCCGCCTCGTCGCAAGTCGCTTGGCCAGCCGCGTCACCAGCCACGACACCAGCCACCCCGCCAGCCACCCCGCCAATCATCTGGCCTGACGCGCGGCCGGTCGTCGTGCCGGCGCTGTTGACGAGCGCGTACCACGGTCGCATCGACCTTCCGGAGGTGCTTCGCGCCACCGGTGTGCCGACGCGCGTGACCCCGGTGATAGGCCCGTCGCGACCCGAGGACGCCCCGGATCGAAGACTGCTGGCGGCGCTGCGCCGGCGGGTGTCCGAGTTGGACACACCCTTCGACGGGCTCGTGCTGCTGGCGGCCGGTACGTCGGACGAGCGGGCGCGTTCCACTGTGGATGGGGTGGCGGCCGCCATCTCAGTCGAGTTGAACGTTGCGTGTGAGGTTGGTTACGCGTCGGCGTCGTCGCGCACCGGCGCGGACGCGGTAGCGGCGCTGCGCGCGGCCGGCTCGCGGCGCATCGTCGCCGCGTCGTACTTCTTGGCCCCTGGCCGGCTTCACGACGCCGCTGCGGACTCAGCACGGTCGGCCGGTGCGTCTGATGTGGCCGCGCCGCTCGGGGCCGCACAGGAGCTTGTAGACCTCGTCCTAGCCCGCGCCACCCGACCCTGCGCGACCCCTGAGCGCCGATCATGACCTGGAGGTCATGATCGGCGCGTTACGGCGACCGTGAGGTCATGATCGTGGAGATCTTGGCAGCGTGGCCGTGTCGAAAATGGTCGACGTGGCGCGGCAGGCACGAAAAAAGCCCCGGCGGGACAGATCCGACCGGGGCGATTCTCGTACAGGGGTCTACAGCGAGTGAGCGCGAACCCGCAGACCTCCGCGCCGCTTGACGGCGCGCCGCTCTTCTTCGCTCATCCCGCCCCAGACCCCGGCGTCCTGTCCGGTCTCGAGGGCCCATTGGAGGCAGTCATCGACAACCGAGCAACGCCGACAGACTGCCTTGGCCTGCTCAACTTGCAGCAGGGCAGGTCCGGACGTCCCGATTGGGAAGAACAGCTCAGGGTCCTCGTCTCGGCAGGCGGCACGGTGGCGCCAGTCCATGGCGGCAACACTCCTTGGTTCGTGGCTTCGCGGCATTGCTTGCACGGCTCTACCCCGGTTTCGTTCGCTCCGGTGCTTTCGCATTGTCGGCGCAACGCGTTGCGGCTCCGACGAGCGCGTGAGCGGGCAAGTTGCCTCGTACTCGGTTTTCGCTTGTGAATGCTTTCACGAACTATCGCATTGTCAAGGGGGAGCGTAGGCAAAAAAGCATCCACGTGACGGACGTCACGCCTAATTAGTCCGATTTAGTACACTATCCCCCTACCCTGGGTGGCAACAATGTGTAGCCAATGTAGTACTCTACGTAGTTCCCTGCCTACCATTTCGGGCTCGTGGCGAGCCCGCAAATCCCCCCAACCCGCCGATCATGACTTGGAGGTCATGATCGGCGCTTTGTGGCGACAATCACATCATGATCGTGGGGATCTTGAAGTCGTGGGGATCTTGAAGTCGCAGCAAATCTTGAAGTCTCAGCAATAGACGCGGATCGCGTCGGGGACCGAGGCGAACGTGACCTTGACCCGCTCACCGACGTAGTCACCGTCGAGTTGGAAGGCGAGCGGCCGCGCGGCCCGCACCGTGAACTCCGGCAGGTCGTGCAGGCTCAGCACCTGGCGACCGTGCGGGTTCGGTCGCCGGGACAGGATCTGGCTGGCGGCGAGAACGGTGGCCGGGACGTGCAGAGCCCGGAGCGCCATCACGTCGAGGCCGGCGTCGAAGGAGGCACCGGGGCAGGGACTGATGGGGCGGTCACCGAGGTACGTCCAGGGTGCCGTGTTCTGGACGATTACGGTGGCAATATCCGGTTCGACCTCCTCGCCCGGGATCTCCAGCGTGATCAATGGCGTCCGGCGGTCTGTCTCCAGGAAGAACTGGGCGACGGTGGAACGGATGTAGAGCGCCGGAGTGGAGATCTTTCCCCGCAGACGAGCTCGCTCGACCTTCCGAACGACCTCTGCGTCGAGCCCGAAACCGGCACAAAAGGTGAAGTAGCGGCTGTCCGCCCGGCCCAGGCCGACGGAGCGTGCCCGGCCGTTGTCCAGGGCGTTGAGGATCACGCTGGTTCCCTCGATCGAGTCCTTCGGGAGTCCGAGTGCTCGAGCGAACACGTTGGTCGACCCACCGGGTACGACGGCAAGCGCGGGCACCTTCTCACCCGGGCCGTCAGAGAGAAGCCCGTTGACCACCTCGTTGACTGTGCCGTCGCCGCCAAGGGTCACCACGACATCGAGGTGCTCCTCAGCCGCCCGGCGGGCGAGGTCTGCCGCATGACCGCGCCGGCGGGTGTATTCCACCGTCAGATCCACCTCCGAGCGCAGCGCTCGGACCAGCACGTCGCGGGCGCGTTCGCTGGTCGTGGTGGCCTTCGGGTTAACCACTAGGAGGGCCCGCATGGGCGGACTGTATACCTTTCGGATCAACCATTCAGCCAAAGGTATGGTGACGTCATGCCTGCAGAGCCTGTCGGTTCCTCTCGCGAACTGGCGGCAACGACCACAGGTTCGCCGATGCCGACC
>JAXIPB010000058.1:0-8438 GCA_045403155.1 Micromonosporaceae bacterium | reverse complement strand
CTTCCGATCTGCGGCCTTCGCCCGCGCTGACGTGACGGTCAGCCAGGATATGGTGTATCCGCGGGTTCATCCGGCGCCCCTGGAGACGTGCGGCGCCGTGGCCGAGTACGACGCGGTCGACGGCACGCTAACCGTTTGGTCCACGACGCAGGCGCCCCATGCACATCGGACGCTGTACGCGATAGTCGCCGGCCTGCCCGAGCACAAGATCCGGGTGATCTCCCCCGACATCGGCGGCGGCTTCGGAAACAAGGTTCCGATCTACCCCGGCTACATCTGTGCGATCGTCGGCTCGCAACTCACCGGCCGGTCGGTCAAATGGACGGAGGATCGCTCCGAGAACCTCACCAGCACCGCGTTCGCCCGCGACTACATCATGCGCGGCGAGATCGCGGCGACGAGCGCCGGCAAGATCCTCGCCATCCGGACCACCGTGCTCGCCGATCACGGTGCCTTCAACGGTGTCGCGGCGCCGGTGAAGTATCCGGCCGGGTTCTTCGGCGTATTCACCGGCAGCTACGACCTCGAGGCCGCGTACTGCACGATGACCGCCGTATACACAAACAAGGCCCCCGGCGGTGTGGCCTACTCGTGCTCGTTCCGCATCACCGAGGCGGTGTACCTGGTCGAGCGGCTGGTCGACTGCCTGGCGCACGAACTGTCGATGGACCCGGTCGAGCTCCGGCTGCGCAACCTGCTCCGCCCCGAACAGTTCCCGTACACGACGAAGACCGGCTGGGTGTACGACTCGGGCGACTACGAGCCCACGCTCCGCGAGGCGCTCCGGATCGCCGACTACGACGCGCTGCGCCGCGAGCAGCGGGACAAACGCGCGCGCGGCGAACTGATGGGCATCGGCGTCTCGTTCTTCACCGAGGCCGTCGGTGCCGGACCACGCCGGGACATGGACATCCTCGGCCTCGCCATGGCCGACGGCGCGGAACTGCGCATCCACCCCACCGGCACCGCGGTCCTTAGGGTTTCCTGCCAGACCCAGGGACAGGGTCATGAGACGACGTTCGCCCAGATAGTCGCCGAAGAGATCGGCATCCCGCCGGCGGATATCGCGGTCGTACACGGCGACACCGACCAGACGCCTTACGGCCTCGGCACCTACGGCAGCCGCTCCACCCCGGTCTCGGGCGCCGCCGCGGCCCTGGTCACCCGCAAGGTGCGCGAGAAGGCGCGGCTCATTGCCGCAGCCATGCTCGAAGTCGCGCCGGCCGATCTCGCCTGGAACAAGGGCTCGTTCCACGTCGCGGGCGATCCGTCCACGTCGGTCACCATCGGCGAGATCGCGGCTCGCGCTCACGGCCCCGGCGATCTTCCCGACGGCATCGAAGGCGGCCTCGAGGCGCAGATCTGCTACAACCCGGAGAACCTCACCAACCCGCACGGCGCCTACATTTGCGTCGTCGATGTGGACCCCGGGACCGCCGTCGTCACGGTACGGCGATTCATCGCGGTCGACGACTGCGGCGTACGCATCAATCCGATGATCATCGAAGGCCAGGTGCACGGCGGCCTCACCGACGGGGTCGGGATGGCGCTCATGGAGATGATCGCATTCGACGAGAACGGCACCTGCCTCGGAGCATCGCTGATGGACTACCTGCTGCCCACCGCGCTCGAGGTGCCGGACTGGGAGACGGGATTCACCGTTACCCCGTCGCCCCACCATCCGATCGGAGCGAAGGGAGTCGGCGAGTCCGCGACCGTCGGCTCACCGGCGGCCGTCGTCAACGCGGTCGTCGACGCGCTCAGCCACTACGGTCTTCGCCATGTCGACATGCCGCTGACGCCATCACGGTTGTGGGAGGCGATGAACGGCAACCCACAGCCACCGATCTGACCCCCCCACCCGCAGCGGGTCTAACTCCACAATGTTACGTGGATCGATGGCCTAAAGCGGCCGACGCTGACTCCGGTGCCGCGCAGCATTGCCTGGGTCGCGCGCGGCGTCGTGACGAAACGCGTCAGCTCGGCGGCCGCGGGCGGCGCCTGGAGTTCGTTCAGAGTGAAGATGCTCCAAGCTCCCTGAGCCTGCAACGACGGAGAGGAGACCCGCTTCAGGTCGCCGTTGGCCAGGTCCTGCGAGACCGCGAACGAAACGGCCAGTGCCAATCCCTTACCCCGTTTGGCCTCCTCAAGCGCCGCCGCATGGCTTTGAAAGATTCGCTGATTCTCCTCGGGCACATTGATTCGTCGCAGCAGACCGGGAATCACCCCGTTATCGTCCGCCGCCGAGGGACCGAGCAGCCACGTCTGGTCCCTCAGGGTGCCGACGCCCGGCTGGACCCTGGTTGTCGGATGGTCCGGGGCGGCCACGGCGACCACCTGGTAGTTGAGGAAGTGGGTGCCCACGATCGACCCATCGAGACTTACCGGCTGGGGACCGATCGCGACGTCGACCGTGCGGCTGAGCAACAGCGACTCAAACCGGCGGGGACTGTGGGTGCTGAGTTCAACGTCGAGATCGTTCGCCCGGTCGGCGAACAGGTCGATCAGGCCGGGTGCGGCGTGCTCGGCGAAGAGCGATGAGGTGGCCACGCGGAGCAGGCGACGACCGCCGCCCGCCTGGCGCACTTCGAGGATGGTGCGGTCCTGCAGACTCAGCATCTCGGCCGCTCGACTGGCTAGACGCAGCCCGCCCGGTGTGAACGCCAACCCCGAGGATGTACGCACGAACAGCTTGTCGCCGAGTTCCTTGCGCAGCTGACCGACGTGCAGGGAGACGGCCGCCTCGGATACGTCCAGCTCCGCCGCGGCCTTCTTCACCGAACCCAGCCGCACAACGGCGGCGAAGGCCCGCAACTGGGTCGGCGTCACACGCTTCCTCCGTAGCGCCGCAGCAAATGATCACCCGGACGCGGCCCATTCTAGGGCCGCCGGGAATAGCCACGGTCGTACGCGTTATCCGGCGGTACGCGTATCACCGTCGTAACCCTTTATTACAGTCGTACGCGTTATCGCCGTCGTACGCGTTATCGGCCGGCCTGTTCGCCCGGGTCACGCCCGGTGGTCAGCGGTCCGGTCGTGGGGGCGCGATACTCGCCGATCCACTCATCCCGCCACGACCGCTCATACTGCTGCTCGTTGCAGCTCGGGCGATAGATCGCGGCGAGTTCCTGCGCGATCTGTTCCCGGTGCGAGCGGAGCCCGCCGGGAACCACGTAACTGCAGATATATACGCGCCACTGGTTCCCGGCTCGCTGGATCCAACACTGCGCGCGGGGGTGGTTGAACGGAAGCCGCTCCGCGGACAGGTCGTCGGCGTGGCCGACGAAGATGACGGCGTACGTCTCGGGTTTGGTCTCGGGATCGGGTTTGTACATGATCGCGTAGACCGCTGGACTCGCCGGAGGTGTCCACCCACCGAGCAGGCGTGGCCCGTCGAACGGGTACCCGGCGAGGGAACCGAGCCTGATCATTCGGGGTCACTCTCAGGCGACGCTTGTTGAGCCGGCCCACGCGGCACCTCCGGCGACGCTTGCGGAGCCGGCCCACGCGCCACCGCCTCGTCGGCCTCATCGGCCTCATCGGCCTCGCTGGTCGCGCCAACGTTCGCGATGGGCCACGCCGGCAGGCCGGCCCGGGCGGCGGCGCGAGCGAACTCGTCCGAGGCGAGCTGTATCGCGGTGTCCCGGTCATCGGCGTCGACGATCAACTGCGCGCCGTAGCGGGTGGTGCCGATTCCAGCGGCGACCCCGCCCAAGGCGGCCACGGCGTCCGCGAGCTCGACAACCTCTTCACGGCTCACGACGCGGTCACCCTCGGCCACGACGTTCACACTCCACTTCACCGTTGTGCTCCTCGGCGTCGCGTTGGTCGGCTCGCTAGCTTCGCCGACTCCAGTTCCGGCAAGACCGCGGCCAGTTCTTCCAGGCTGTGCAGGTTGTGCCCGGACAGCAGCAGATCGATGTACGGCGCCGCGACCATCATGCCCAGAGTGCTCGGCCGGAAGTCCCGGTTGTCCCCCTTATGGGGGTTCATCCACACGACCCGATGGCACAGCCGTGACAACCGCTCCATCGCGGCGGCCAACACATGCGGGTCACCTCGGTCCAGCCCGTCGGAGCAGATCACCACGATCCCGCCGCGGCACACGCCACGGCGTCCCCAGTCACGTACGAACGCATCGAGCGAGTCCCCGATCCGGGTGCCGCCCTCCCAGTCGACCACGGCTCGGGCGGCCTGCTCCATCGCGTCGTCAACTCGGCGGCGCTCCAGCGCCTTGGTGATGCGGGTGAGGCGGGTACCGAAGCAGAACACCTCGACCCGCGCGGCTGCGCGTTTGGCCGAGTAGGCGAACTGCAGGAGGTGACGGGAGTAGTCGGCCATGGAACCCGAGACATCGAGAATCAGCGTGAGCGGGCGCGGCCGCAGGCGGCGCCGACGCCAGAACAACCTCGATGGTTCGCCGTGCATGCGCATCGTCTCGCGAACCGTGCGCCGCAGATCGGGAGCACGGCCCAGCCGCGCTCTGGTCATGCGACGGGTCCGGCGCCGCGGCGGGGCGAGCCGCATGCTCGCCATCACCCGCCGAAGCGCGGCCAGCTCCTCCGGCGTACAGGCCGTGAAGGACTTGTTCCTGAGCACATCCGCGTCCGACGCGACCAGTCCGAGCCGGGCCTCCTGCTTGTCCTGGCCCGCGACCCCGGGCTCGGTGGCCGGCACCTGCAGCACCGACTGGGACTCGACGGCCGCGCGGATGGTGAGCTTCAGTGGTTCCGGTAACCCCTCCCCCTCGTCGAGGAAGAACCGCTTGAACACCCGGTCATACACCGGGATCTGGTCGCGGCGGGTGACCATTGTGGTGCGTCCCGCCCAGTACAGATCCAGCAGATCGGTCGGATCGAGGGGTGCCATGGCCGCGCAGTAGCTGAGCACATCGCCCGAGCCGACGGCCAGCCCCTCGGTCCGCAGGTCATCGGCGAACGCGACCAGCACGCTGACGAACGGCGCCCGCTCAGGCACCGGTCGCGATCCCATCCAGATTGCCGCGCACAAGTTCCAGGTCGTCGCGCTCCTTCACAACCGCGCCGACGGTCTCCCCGACCGTCCGCGCGTCGAGTTCGCTCTCCCCCAACACCTCGAGTGTGCGTACCCAATCGATCGTCTCGGCGACGCCCGGCGGCTTGGCCAGGTCGAGGGCGCGCAGCCGGTTGACCGCAGCAACCACCTTGCGGGTCAGGGACTCGGAGACGCCCGGTGCCCGGACAAGAACGATCTCCACCTCGCGCTCGGCGCTTGGAAAGCCCACCCAGTGGTAGAGGCAGCGACGCTTCAGCGCGTCGTGCAGCTCCCGAGTCCGGTTCGAGGTCAGGACCACCAGCGGCGGAGTGTCCGCCTTGATCGTGCCGATTTCTGGGATCGTGACCTGGAAGTCGGAGAGTATCTCGAGCAGAAACGCCTCGAACTCGTCGTCGGCCCGGTCCACCTCGTCGATGAGCAGGACCGCCCGATCACCGGCCCGGACGGCCTCCAACAACGGCCGCTCAAGCAGGAACTTGGGTCCGAACAACCGGTCGACCGCGGCGTCGTCGTCGAGTCGACGCTCGGACAGCGCCCGGATCTGGAGCATCTGGCGGGCGTAGTCCCATTCATAGAGCGCCTGATTGGTGTCGATGCCCTCGTAGCATTGCAGCCGAATGAGTCGGCGCCCGAAGACCGCCGCGAGCACTTTCGCGACCTCGGTCTTGCCGACGCCGACCTCGCCTTCGATCAGGATCGGACGGTTCAGCGACAGTGCAACAAACAGTGCGGTCGCGAGGCCACGGTCAGCAAGGTAGCCACCGCGGCGCAGGATCTGAGTCAGCTCAGCTACGGTCCCCGGACGGTCCATCCAGCCTCTCCCTCACCGCCGGGATACCGGACAACTCCGGCAGCCGCGCCGATCGGTCAACGATCCTTGGTGAGATCGAGCTCGGCGGGATCGAGCTCGATGGAATCCGGCTCGGTGGAACCCAGCACGAGATCGCGGATGGTGCCGCCTGAAGTGGTCAGCTTGCCCTCGCGGCGCAACCGGTCGCGCCAGGCTTCGCGAAGGTCAGTGCCCGGCTCGGCCATGCCGTCAAAGCTGACGTCCTTCATGTTCTTACAGCTCTTGGTCGGCCCGCACGCGTCATCCAGATCCTCGGCGCTCTGACCCTCCGCGGCCCACACCGCGCGCAGCACATCCACCGCCTCATTCATGGTCAACATCCCTTCCGGAGGCCATGAGAGTTCAAGACCAACACTAGGCCGCGCGAGCGGGATATGCGACAGCAAATTAAGCCTTTGCTTACCCGCCGCTAGTGGATCGACCCGGATCGCTCGCGTAAGGAGCCCGCACCCTTCCCCGCCTTCACCGCGACCGCCTCGGCGACAATGGCGACCGCGATCTCGGGCGGCGTGCTGGCGCCGATGTCCAGGCCCGCTGGGCCATGGACGCGATCCAGGTCTGTGATGCCACGGTAGGCCAGCCAGTCCGCCCGGGACTGCTGCGTCCGGCGCGACCCCAGCGCGCCGATATAGCCGACTTCGCCGGCCAGCGCCGCCGACAGAGCGGGGCCAGCAAGGTCGTCGTCGTGACTGATCACCACTAATTTGTCGAGCGCGGCGAGCCCCGCGATCACACCGGTCGCGACGCCGACCTCGGTGATCACCTGCGTGCGCCACCCGAGCAGGTCCGCTGCGGCAGTGAGCGCATCGCCGATGGCGCCGGCTCCGATGATCACAAGCCTCGGCACCGGCCACAGGACGGTGGTCACAGCATCCGGCGCGATGAGCGCGTCGCTCGCACCGCGCCTGAACAGCTGCGCGGCGTCGTCACCCGCGTCCGCGATCGTCGCCGAGTCGAACATCGTCGTTTCGACCACCCGGTCGCCGTCGACGCGGGTGACCAGGCACACCGCGTCGCGCTTCTGCAGGCGCTCCCAGAGCCCGTCCGGCAGATCGGCCGCCGGCATCAGTAGGCACCGCGCCTGGCCTCCGCAGGACAGGCCAGCCAACTCGGCGTCCAGATCCCCCACATTGAGTGCGACGATCCGACCTGTGGCGCCCTGCTCGGCGAGGTCCGCGAGCTGGTCGTTGAGCGAGCCCGACAGAACTGACCCGATCCGCCCGCCGCCCGGCGTGATCGCCAGAGCCTCGTTCCTATCCAGGAAGCTGAATCCCCGTGTTTCGATCGCCCAGGCAACATCCACCCGGGTGCCTGCCCGCAGGCAGGCCGACACGCTCAACGCGATCTCGTACACGCCCTCAGCCTAAGTCGAACGACCACAGGGTTCCTATATATACCGTCGCCCGGGTTCCGTCTCAGTCACTCGCGGTCGACGACCATCGCGGAGTCAATGATCGGCGTTGGGTAGATGTGCCTTCGTGTCGTCGTATGTCGCACCCGCGGGCGCTTCGGCGGGCGTGTAGACAAGGTAAATCACGCCGGTCGTGAAGGGCTGGGAGGAGACCAGTCGAAGTGGGATCGGCGACTTTGCGTCGTCGAACAGGCGCATGCCCTTGCGCATCGCGATCGGGTGGACGATGTGCACGTCACCCCATCCGACGAGGCGTGGGCCGGAGGCTCGTCGCGCCGCATGTGCGCTCAGGCCGGCCGATCCGTGCGACGGCGCTACGCATGGCCAAACCGCGTCCTGCGGCTCCCCGACCGCAAACCTGCGGGTCCGAATGGAGCGCCCTTCAGCATGTCCAGGATTGCCAACATGAGGCCCCGGCATCGACGGTGTGAAGCCAGCATTGGACGCCTGGCCGCGCGTCCGGGCCGATTTTGCGCGGCGAGGCGTCCACTGCCTTGATGCCGCGACCTTGATTCGGCGACGAGTGCCGCGCGCCCAAGGCGCGACGAGCCGTGACTGCGGTCACCAGCGGCGACGGTCGACCCGGCGTCAGGCTGTCCGATCAGCAATGTGCGCGCGGGGGGTTGTGAGTGCCGCCACGAGCTGAAATGACTTTGGGCTCGCGGTTGGTTGACCACCTCGTGCCCGGCTGCCCCCGCCGGGCGCTTCCCTCCCGGGAGCCATTCAGGGTTACCCCCAACCCGCAAGGAACCGAATGTGACGCGTACCGTCCTCCGCTCGCTCCGTGCCATCAAGGGTGCCCACGCCCAGTCCGCGCTGCTCGGCGTCGCCGCCGTGGCCGTCATCGGCGGCCTGGTCGCCGGTCCCGCCACCGCGCTGGCCGGCACCGGGCCCGCCCCGGTGACCACGGTCACCGACGCACCCACGACCGCGGCCAAGCCTGCCACCAAGCCCGCGGCCAAGACGACCAAACCTGCCGCCAAGTCCACGGCCAAGCCGGGCGCGAAGCCGGCGGCCAGGACGGCCGGGAAGCCGGCGCCGGTCAAGAGGAGCATCAAGCACGATCCGGCGTTGCAGCCCAACGGCTACTACTGCGGGCCGGCGGCCACCCGGATCGCGCTCAGCGCGCTGAAGAAGGCCCCC
>JAXIPB010000256.1:0-7864 GCA_045403155.1 Micromonosporaceae bacterium | reverse complement strand
CGGGTGCAGCTGGAGCTGCGCGACGGCGAGCCCGGGCCGGTCCTCGGACGCGACGCCGGGTTCTGGCTCCGCGGCACCGGCGTCCGCGCCCTGCGGAACCCCGGCCGTCGCACGGCGAGGGTGCGCATCGTCACCCCCAGGGCCAGGACCGTCACATGCCAGTCAACACACCCCGTACGCCAGTTACCGAATGATGGAGGAACGACATGAACAGCATGAATGACACCGGGGTCGTCGCAGGCCCGGCATCGGGCCAGACCAGCCACACCCACCGACTCCGCGGGCTCGCCGGCACCGGCTTCATTGCCACGCTCGCAGCGATGGTGGCCACCACCCTCGCCGCTGCGCTTGCCCAGGCCGTTGGCGTCGACTTCGAGGTCCCCGATGGTGGCGAGACGATCCCGTTGTCCGGGTCGCCGTGGTGACCGGCTTCTTCTCGGTCGTGGGCATCGTCATTGCCGTCGCTCTTCTTCGTTGGAGCGCTCGCCCCGCCGAGCGATTCGTGTGGACGGCCGTGTCGCTGACCGCGATCTCGTTGGTCCCGCCCCTCCTCTCCGGGGCAAACGCCGCCACCACCACCGCCCTCCTCGGGCTACACCTCGTCGCTGCAGCGGTGATGATCCCCACCCTGGCGCGGAGCCTCCGCACCCGGACCGATTGACGATCCCGCAACGGGACAACGCGCGGCGCAAGGGCGTGCGCGAGCGCACTAACGTGGCCCCCGGTGCTGCCACCCTCCACTCCAGGTTCCTTTTCTTGGTCAATTCGAAAGCTGAGTCGCGTGTGCGAAGAAGCACAGGGCACCTTGCGGGGTGAAGACCAAACGCCATCCGCTTCGGTTGGGGCGCACCGGGTACCCCGGTCGCGTTCACTCTGGCCGACCCCGCCGTCGCGCGCCTCCCACGTGGATTCGGCTCCTGCGCGGCGGCTTGAGCAGGGATCTGACCCTCTCGCGGGTCGACGTCAGGCTCAAGCCGCGCCAGGACGCGCTTGCAGCCGAGCCCTGACACCTACGCTTGCGGGAGGCGGCCACGCCGTAGCCGGCGGGGCAGGGAGCGCTTTTTGTGACGTGGGAGGTTGGAAAAGGCTCAATTTGAAACTCGTTGCCAAAGCTTTTGTGACTCTCGCCAAGCAACGTGTGCGCCAGGAGCGCATCACCAATGCCGTTCACCGTCTGGAACCAAACGTAGTTCTGGGTGAGCGCGATGGCTACGATGCCATCATCCTCGATGGTCGACCATTGGGGTCCATATTCGTGAGTCCTCTAGTCTTCGTGCCCGGGCGGAGGCAAATATACCTTGAGTAAAAGTAGATAATGGCTCGCGCAAGTTCTTGCACAATTATTGCCACAGTGGCTGGCCGAGAATAAATATAGACTGATAATAAATGACGGTGCTACCGCCTCGACAAGCGGTTGCAAACCATAAGCGGAAGGAGCTCCATGTTAAAGCAAGTCGCAGAGGGTTTGTGGATCCACGTTAGCGAGTTACTCCAGAACAACGCCGTTGTCGTGCAAGGCCGGGCGGGCGTGATGCTCATCGACCCCGGGATAACGGCCGACGAAATGGCCGATCTCGCGAAGGATCTTCACGAGTTGGGCCAGCCCGCTGTGGCAGGTTTCTCGACGCATCCTGATTGGGATCACGTGCTCTGGCACGCCAAGCTCGGCGAAGCGCCCCGTTACGGTACAGCCCGCTGCGCGGCTTATATGCGAGATCTGCTGTCGAAGGCAGACTGGAAGGCCCAAGTCGCCGAGGGGTTACCGCCGGAAATCGCCGAGGAGGTACCGCTGGACCTGTTCGGCCTCATTACTGGTCTGCCTGCCAAAACTGCGCAGATTCCTTGGGATGGCCCTAAGGTGCGGATTATTGAGCATCCGGCGCATGCCCAGGGCCATGCGGCACTGTTGATCGAGGAACGCAGGGTTCTCGTCGCCGGCGACATGCTTTCTGATGTCTTGATTCCGATGCTCGATTTGAGCGCTGCTGACCCGATCGAGGACTACCTCGTCGCGCTACGGCTGCTTGAGGGCGTGGCGGGCGACGTCGATGTCTTCATCCCCGGTCACGGGTCCGTCGGCGGAGCTGATCAGCTACGCGCACGGATCGACCAGGATCGGGCGTACGTGCAGGCCCTGCGTGACAATCAGGTTGTTGTCAGCGACCCACGGATCGGCCCATCGGCCAAGAAAGGCTGGGAATGGGTGAGCGACGTGCACGCAGGACAACTGCAGCAGCTCGCCAAAAAGAGAGAGCACGACGGGACGCCCAAATAGAGATCCACTTGTGCTAGATTAGGGGTTGCAAAGCCGTTCTCACCAAAGCGAAACGGCCAAATCCTCAAACGCTATGCGTTTACGGATTTACAGGTCGCCGCTTCTAGTAGCCGCCTCGCCTCAAGATCAGGGCTTGCAAGACCTCCGATCAGGTGCACCAAAAATGATCGTGTGACAACCGTGCCCGAACGGTCAGACCGCTTCGATGAGACCGGCGCGGTGAGCGATGGCCGCGGCCTCTGTCCGTCGAGTCGCCCCAACCTTCGAAAGGACCCGTGAGACATGTACGGCGACGGTGCCCTCGCTCAGGAATAGGGCGGTTGCGATCCGGCGATTGGTAAGCCCACTTGCGACGAGTCGAAGAACGTCAACCTCGCGCGGAGTAAGACTGAACGGAAGCTTCAGCCGTGGCGCCGATCCCTCATCGAGAAAGATCCTCGCCCGTCGGGCCAGCTTCTTGACCTCGACGAGAATCGGCTCCGCACCGAGTTCACCGGCCTCGCGAAAGACTTGCCGCAACTGCCTCGTCGCGTTGACTCGATCACTCACGGCGAGATACGCCTCGGCAGCTCGCCATTGTGGATAGAGGGCGCGGTAACGGGCGCCCATCCCGCGGTACGCCTCGGCGGCGGCGGCCCAAATGGTGGGATCCGCCCTGCCGTCGAGTCGGCGGAGTTCGCCGTCGGCGAGCAACCCGAGCGCATGGTTGCGTACGAGGTAGACCGCGTCGCCGCCGCCGGATCGAGACCGGGCGAGCGTTTCCCTAAGGAGATCCACAGCGGCCGCGTTCGGTGCCTCACCCGCCGCCACGACGTCGGCTTCGGCGCGCAGCCCAAGCCAACAGAGCGGGATTGCGATGTATGGACGACCGGTGGAGAGTCCGGCGAGTCCGTGCCGGACGGCGGCGCGAGCCGCATGGAGGTCTCGCGTCAAGAGCGCGAGCTCGGTGCTTAGCGTGGCAGCGGGTTCAACAAACTGTACGTCGTGCACCGTCGCTACCAACCGGTTCATCTCGTCCATGAGTGTCTTCGACTCGGCCAGATCGCCGCGAGCGAGGAGTAGCGGTACCCGTGACATGAGCTGAAATATCCGAAGAAAGCGCGACTGTGTCGGCATCCACGTGGTTACGGCCTCGGCCTCAACCCACCGACCGGCATCGACTAAATTCGTGGCAGCGCATGAGTACCCGAGGACGCGCTCCATCTCGCTCTCGAATCCGCCGCGCTCCCGCACGCTGTCGAGGAAGCTGTCCGCAGCCTTGTCGAGCTGCCCACCGTATTCATAGGCGAGTGCCCGCTGGAAGTGAGCCTTTCGAACAGATGAATATAAGCCGTGCCGCCTGGCCAAGTGGAGCGCATCGTCGAGCAATGCGAAGGCTTCATTGTCGTTGCCATGGTTCATGTGGCACGTCGCCAGATACGTCAGACCGAATGCCTCGGCGGATGCGTCTCCGGCAGTGCGCGCGACTTCGACAGCCTCGGCTGCGACGGCGGCGAGCTCGTCGAAACGGTCGTCGATCATGAGGAGCAATGAGTACAGGGTCAGCGCCTCGGCGCGGGCTGGCCCGGGTGACGTGGCCAGCTTCAGTGCCGTCTCACACTGCTTGATAGCGAACTCGCTATCGCCGGTGAACGTCCAGTCGGCTCGGCCAAGGACTGTATGCAAACGTGCGGCACGGTCGGGCTCCACGTCATCGGGGCCGAGCGCGAGCGCCATCTTGGCGAGCTCGACTGCACGTTCATTGTGGTGTGCTTGCATCGTCGCTTCAGCGGCGCGGGCGAGCAGTTCGGCATGATCCATATCGGTTGTGGCCTCGGCATCGCGCACCCGTGTCCAGAAGAGAGCCGCGCGCTCGTAAAGAACTGCGGCCTCGGGATATCCATGCGCAGCCTCGGCTGCCTGACCGGCTTTCACCGCGGCCGCGAGCGCACAGCGGTCGTTGCCTGCCTCGTTCCAATGGTGCGCAATCCGGCCGAGCCACACCGGATCGGAGGCGCCGGATTGGGCCGCGAGGGACGTCGCTATCGCGGCGTGCACGCGTCGACAGACGGCCGGAAGCATGGTGGTCTGAATCGCCTCGCGCGTCAACTCGTGGCGGAAGACGTACGAATCTGCACTCGGAATAAGGATGTGTGCCTCGATCGCAGCGCGAACGAGAACGATGAGTCCCTCATCCGGCAGATCGGCTACGGCCCGGAGGACCTCATGGTCGACAGTCGGGCTTGCCGCGTTGATGATCGCAGCGGCGCAGACCAGGCCCTGGACCGGTTCCGGCAGCTCCTGGAAGCGAACCAGGGCGCCGTCGCGGATAGTGGTAGGCAGCCCTGCCGACCCGCCTCTGGATGCGGCGAGCAGCTCCTCGATGAAGAACGGGTTTCCCCTCGTGCGGCGATGGAGACGCTCGGCAAGGCGCGAGTCCGGGGCGCCCAACAGCGCGCTGACGAGTGCCTTCGTCGTCTCGAGATCGAATCGAGCGAGATCGAGGCGTTCCGCCGAATCCGCCCGCAAAATTTCGGCGAGCCACCCGAGCGTCGAATCGTTCGATGCCAGCTCGTCGGTTCGCAACGTGAGGATCACGAGTACGCCCTGGTCGATCGACGCATGCAAGAGCAGCGCCAGCAGATCTCGCGTGGATCGATCAGACCAGTGCACATCCTCGATGGCCAAGATGACGGCGCCATCGGCGCTTATCCGCTCGAGCAGGTTGAACCACTCCTGACACAGGCGTACCGCGAACTCCGGCAGCTCGCCAACATCCGCATGGGCGGACACTCCGCCGATGCCGGGCGCCAACCGGCTCAACGCCGCGGATCCACCTCCTAACCAGGTTGTTAGGCGATCGACCGGGGTCGTCCGCGCGAGCGTCCGCAAAGCGTCCGCTAGCGGCACGTACGGCAACTCACCTGCAGACGTGAGCGGGCATCGGCCGAGCAAGACGGTCGCGCCGGTTGAACGCGCGGAATCAATGAACGCCTTCAGGCATCGTGACTTGCCCACGCCGGCCTCGCCGGCCAGGACTACCAGCTGCGATCCCTGATCCGTGGTCCGATCGAGCGCAGCCCGCAACCGGGCAAGCTCCACCTCGCGACCCACCATGACGGTCGACCGTGCCCGCGACATGGGCCCATTGTCGTGGACGGGCGAGGTTCTGGGTATGCCCGCAGAGGCCATATGGGTCAACCCCCGCGCCGTCATGATCTGGCTGGGACAGGATCATGCAGGCGCGGGGTCGACCAGTCTCACCAGCTCGATGTCACGTGCCGGGCGTCAGGTTGTTGTCCATCCAGAAGTAGAGCTGCAAGCCGCTCGGAGTGGACTGATTGCCGAGGGGCTGCCCGCAGACGTATCCGTCGTTGTTGCCGTCCGCGTGCTCAAACCCCGAACCCGGGAACCAGGCCGAACTATCGACCACCGCCGGCACGCGGTACCCCTGTGCCAGCAGATCGGCAACAGCGAACCGTTCGTAACCCGGCGGGCAGCCATTGCTAGGGGCGCCGGCATACGCAGTGCCCGCCGTGATTGCCGCGGCGGCACCGAGTGCAGCCGTGACGAGTCCGATGACCAAATACCGTCGCATGACTCCTCCGGAGATTAATGGGCCCGCCCGGGCGGCGTGGCCATATCAGAATCCGGGGCAGGCATGGTGGGAGACATCTGCAGAACTGCATATTTTCGAGTGCGAGCGGCGGCAGAGGGTTGGAGTCAGCTCAAGCCGCCCGACTCCACTCACACGGTCGCGACAGGGTCGCCGACGGCGACTCGGCCGGGGGAATCGGGGATGAGGTTCGTGGCGAACATCAGGCCCTGATTCACGTTGCGGTGCCGGGCCAATGTACGCAGGGGCTCGCGGCCCCGTTCGCCCGTCTCCTGGTCGGTCGTGGTCACGACACACCGGTCACACGGCTTGGGTACGCGGAACGTAACCTCCCCGATCCGCACACGCCCGCCGGTCCACGCATCCTCCGCCCAGGCCGGCGCGTCGTCTATCACCAGGTTGGGCCGGAATCGGGTCATCGGGAGGGGGCCTTCGAGCGACCCGGACTCGGCTATCAGGTCGTTCAATGAACGCAGGGACGCCATGTTGGTCAGCAGCAGCGGATATCCGTCGGCAAAGCTCACGGTGTCGCCCGGCCGCCCGTACTCCGGATCAACCGCCCGCCTGGTCGGGTCGTCAAGCCACACCAGCCGCACTTTCAGACCAAGGGCGGTCGACAGCCAGTCGTCAGCCGCGGCACCGGCGAGGCTGGCCAGACCGGTGAAACTCCATACCGACGCCGGCGTGAGGTCACCGTCCGCCGGTTCCCTGATCTCCAAGTCCGCCAATCCGCGGGTACGCAGGACGAGCCCGCTCCCGTCGGTGAGGAGCTCCGGGCGTACCTGGGTTAAGGCTGGAATCTCGCGCTGTGTGATAGCTCGACCGGTGTCGGGGTCGATGATCAGCCAGCGACGGTCTCCGACGAGCCCCCACGGCTGCACCTCCGCGGATTCTTGGTCAACCCGGTAGCAGCCCTTGATCGGGTAAATGTGGATCGCGGCGACACGCACGGGCCCAACTCTCGCACATCGTGGATCACACAGGCAGGATCAGGGGCGTGGCAGGCGCACGACAGTCTCATCACGCCGATGACCATCCGCACGATGATCATCCAGGCGAGCCCGGGCACCCGCACGATCATGGCCACGATCATCGCCATGATCCCGCCGGCCGTCTCATCGAACGTGTCCGGCATCTGATCGCGCCCCACTCGCACGATTCGGCGGACAAGGTCGACGCTCAGCTCGAGGCGAGCCGCGAGGGCATCCGGGCGCTCTGGATGTCGCTACTCATTCTGGGCCTCACCGCAGCCGTACAGGCACTCGTCGTCGTACTCTCCGGCTCGGTGGCGCTCCTGAGCGACACGCTGCATAACGTCGCCGACGCACTCACCGCGGTACCGCTGGGGATCGCCTTCCTCGTCGGCCGGCGGCCGCCCACGCGGCGATACACGTACGGGTTCGGCCGAGCCGAGGATGTCGCCGGCATCGTCATCGTCGCCTTCATCGCCGCCTCGGCCATCGCGGCCGGCTGGGCCGCCATCGACCGGCTGTTGCACCCGGCGCCGGTGGCATACCTGGGCGTCGTCGCTGGCGCCGCGGTGCTCGGGTTCGTCGGAAACGAGGCGGTCGCTCAGTTGCGCATCCGCGTGGGTCGCCGGATCGGCTCAGCCGCGCTCGTCGCCGACGGCCTGCACGCCCGCGCGGACGGATTTACCTCCCTCGCCGTGCTCCTCGGCGCCGCTGGCGTCGCGCTCGGCTGGCGTTGGGCGGACCCGGTCGTCGGCCTCGCCATCACCGTCGCGATCCTTGTCGTACTGCGCGATGCGGCCCGCGAAATCTTTCGGCGCCTCATGGATGCGGTCGATCCATCCACGGTGGACGAAGTCGAGAAGGTCCTGCGGGCAACCGACGGTGTCCGTGATGTCGGCGCGGTGCATCTGCGCTGGATCGGCCACAAGTTGCGGGCTGAATGCGACATCGTCGTGGACAACCAACTCACGGTCGTGGAGGGGCACCGCATCGCGGTCGACGCCGAACACCGGCTCATCCACG
>JAXIPB010000107.1:0-14073 GCA_045403155.1 Micromonosporaceae bacterium | reverse complement strand
CATCACATCCGCGCTGATGAGCCTCGCCCAGGGCGCCGGTCGGGTGTATGACCTGGGAGCGCCGAACAAGGTCATCATCGATCTGGACGGCGGATACCTGCTCGTCAGCGCGATCAGTGCCGGATCCATGCTGGGGGTCCTGGCCACCCGTTCGGCCAACCTCGGCAATCTCGCGTACGAGATGGCGGTTTTCGCCAATCGTGCCGGTGAGGTCATTTCGCCGCAACTCATCGAGGAGCTGAAGGTCGCCGTCGGCTTCTAGGTACACAGGTGACCAGCGATCCCGCGCGCGTGCCGCCCTACCTGCTCACCGGCGGCCGAGCGCGGCCGATCGACGACAGCCTCGAGATCGAGGCACAGGTCATCACGACGATCGCCGGCCGCGGCGAACTGCCTCGACTGCATTTCGAGACACGCGACATCGTCGCCCTGTGCGAAGAGCCGCACGCGGTGGCCGAGGTCGCGGTGCGTCTGGGCATCCACCTCGGCGTCGCCAGGGTCCTCGTCGGCGATCTTGTCGCCACTGGACACCTGACGGTGCGCCGGCCCGAGCTGGATCCAACGATCCGTGCTCAGATCATCGAGAGGGTGATACGTGGACTGGACAACATCGCCTAGGCCACGCCAGCCCCAGCCTCGTTCGGAGTGGCCGCCGACGCCGGTGCGGCGTCCACCGATCCCGGTGAAGATCGTCATCGCGGGTGGCTTCGGTGTGGGCAAGACGACAGCCGTCGCGGCCATCTCGGAGATTCCGATGCTGACCACGGAGGCGGCGATGACCGAGGTCGCAGCGGAGATCGATCGCACGGGCCACACCCCGGCAAAGACCGTGACAACGGTGGCCCTTGATTTCGGTCGGATCACGATCGACTCAGAGATCAAGCTCTACGTGTTCGGTACGCCGGGCCAGGATCGTTTCGGCTTCATGTGGCGCGACCTGACCGCCGGTGCGCTCGGTGCACTCGTGATCGTGGACACGCGTCGTCTTGACCACTGCTATCCGGCGGTGGACTACTTCGAGAAGGTGGGGCTGCCGTTCGTCGTCGCGGTGAACCTGTTCGACGGCAAGCTTGATCACGATCTCGCCGACGTCCGGTGGGCGCTGGCCATCCCGAACGCGACTCCGGTGATCACGTTCGACGCCCGGGCGCGACACTCGGTTCGGGACGCGCTCGTCGCCGTCCTGCGTCGGGCACTCAGTGAGACGCCGCAGGGATCAGCACACTGAGGCACGTGACGCAGCCCTCGAGGCGCTCGAATTCGCTGATATCGACCAGCGTCGGTGTAAACCCGAGATCCTGCAACGTGGCCGCGGTCCGGGCGGCGCTCGCCGCCATGAGCACGGTCTCGTCGCCGAGCGGTACGACGTGCGCGCCCGGCTCTTCGTCGACGACCCGCAAAGCCGGGAAAACCGAGACGTCAACGAGGTCGGGCAGCGCGAGGAACGTCCCGTCGGGCAGGGCGGTCACGGCCGACTTCAGGTGAAGCACGTTGCGCAGTCGCACGGGGACGACGGTCCGGCCGCGGCTGGCGAGATGCCGAGCGAGTTGACGGATCCCCTCCGCGTTCGTGCGCCCACCGCGTCCGACGTACACAGTTCGGCCCACCTGCAGCACATCACCGCCGTCGAGTGTTCCCGGGTCGACGATGCGGGCGAGGTCCAGGCCCGCCTCGCGTACGGCTTCCTCGGTTCCCGCGACTTCCGGATGGCGTACGGCCGCGCCGGGCCGGGTCAGAACGGCGAGGTTATCGCAGACCACCACCGTGTCTTCGACGAAGACCGAGTCTGGGCACTCCTCTATCGGCGCCACGTTCCTCACGCCCCACCCCGCCTCAACCAGGGCATCGCAGTACGCCCGGTGTTGGCGGTGAGCCAGGTCGACATCGACCTCTGTCCGGTCGATGTGGGTCAGCAGACCCTCCGCCAGCCGACTGCTTGATCGCCGTACAAGGGCAGTGCCCCGCGTCATGCCGGAGAGGCTACGCTGGCGACATCCCCGCCGATGCGCCGGAGTTCGCGGAGGAGTGTCGCGTCGGCGCCGACCAGGAGAAGGACCTTGTCGGGTCCGGAGAGCATCGTGCCGGGACGGCGCAGGGCCTTGGCGAGGGCCACCGGGCTCGGCACGCTTGCCGCGACCAGGTTCACGACGACGATGTTCGCCCGCTGCGCGAGCGCGACGAGATCGTCAACGAAACCGTCGATCGCGCGCCCGGCGAGCTCTCCGACTGGGCGGAGCATCGCGGTGAGCCAGAGGCCGTCCTGGGACAACGTATATTCAGCGACCGACATGGTAGGGCCTCCTCGCCTTCCGTACCGTCCTGCCGTTCATGCTCTCAGCGTGACGGTCGCCGCCGTGCGTTGGCTGAGCGGATGCTGGGAGTTCGCTGTGTGTGACGCAACCCCGTGTGACGCAATCCTGTGTGTGACGCAATCCTGTGTGACGCGGGTGCGGTCTCGTCGGCGGTCACGCGGCGCGGCCAAGGCGATGGGACATAGTCGGGAACGACCCGGAGCGGCTGTCTCGCCAGATGTGCGCTGCGAGGACCCTCTGTACGGCGTACGACGCCGGAAGGCGCCAGGCCATCGCGGCGGGATGGACGTGCCATCGGATGCGTCCGTGCGGGGTCCGGGTCGGCGGGGCCGGGATCCATGATCCGCGTCCGTGCAGGACGAGATCGAGCCGGGCGGCGAGGTCTGGGCGAAGACCGTCACCCGGCGTGGTCAGAAACATCCAGCGTCCCGTTGGGGTGATAGCGACCGGAGATCGGGCGGAGTGAGCGGCCGGTGCGCCAATCCGCGCCGGTACCTCGATCACATCGAACAAATCACCGGTGGCGAGCAAAACGGAGAAGGCCGCGTTCGCCCACCAATCGTCTACATCGGACGAGTCGGATGAGGCCGCCGTTTCCCAATTTTCTACGGCGGGGTGGCACGCGACGGTGGGGCAAAGTGGCCCGCACACATAACGGTCGTCTATCAGAACAGCTCCTGGCACGACGCGCCACCCATGCTCGGCGTAACGTTGTGCAGCACGCTTCAACACGGTCCGTTGCCAACGCCGCCCTACATGCATGGCCCCCCCACAAACACATCACGATCCGTCACTCTCAGGCCGGTGTTTCGTTGCGACCAGAGAGCGCCTCTTGCACATTGCATATGTATTTACGATCGGGACACGCGGGTTCGCCGCACAACGTGTGCGACTAGCTGCGGATTCGCGGAGCACCGAGGCTTGACACACCCGAAAGGTCAGCGGGAGGAACCAGCCAGGAGGCCACCGATCCAGGCGGAGGGGTTCAGGGATCGGCGGGGCAGGGGAGGAAATCGCCGTGGACGAACAACCCATCGGCCGTCGAGTCGCGTACTGGCGCAGCCGACGCAACATGTCACAGAAACTGTTCGCAGACCGCCTGGGCAAGTCCAAGAGCTGGGTTGACAAGATCGAGCGGGGTGTGCGGAATCTGGAGCGGCTACCGGTGATCTACGGCATTGCCGATGTGCTCCAGCTCGACGTCCAGGTGCTGATGGGCAAGGACCCTGTCCGTCGGCCAGAGAGCGTGAACTGCATCGACCAGGTCGAGGTGACCGAGATCCGCACGGCGCTTGAACGGTACGACAAGATCAGCACGTTCTCCTTCACGCCCCCCGACACGCCGGCCCTGGCCGAGCTGCAGAAGGCGGTCGGCCACGCCTGGTTGACGTTCCAGCACTCGAAGTACGGTGTGCTCGCCCGCATGCTGCCCAAGCTGCTCAGGGACGCGCAGGCCGCGCAGGGCGCCCACGCCACCAACGCCGACGAGTCCAGCCGGCAGGCCGCGCACCTGCTCGGGCAGGTGTATCAGATCGCTTCCTCCACGCTTCGCAAGCTGGGTGAGCACGATCTCGCCTGGTTAGCGGCCGACCGTTCGCTCATGGTGTGTCTTCACTCGGGCGACGAGCTGTTGACGGGCTTGGCGACGACGAGGGTCGCCAACGCGCTCGCGGCGCTCGGGCGCTTCCGGCCGGCGCTCGAGATCAACGTAAACATCGCCAACCAGATCGCTCCCGACTACGGAAATGACGCGACTCCGCAGCGGCTCTCCGTCTACGGAATCATGCTGCTGCAGGGCGCGATGGCGGCGGCGCGGCTTGGCGACACGGCCACCGTCCGAGATCTGATCGGCGGCGCCGAGGAGGCGGCCAAGCAGCTCGGCGGCGACGACAACCACTACTTCACGAACTTCGGCCCGACCAATGTGGCGTTCCACCGGGCCGCCGCCGATGTCGAGATGGGCGAGGGTGGGCGAGCCGTCGAGACGCATGAGTCGATCGATCCAACCAACTTCGCCGCGATGATGCCGGAGCGCCGCGCGCATCACCTGTTGGACCTGTCGCGAGGACTGGCCCAGATCGGGGATATGGCCCGCGCCAGCGAGGTGCTGATCGAAGCGGACCGGCTCGCCCCCAGCGAGATTCGCTGCCGGCCGATCGCGCACGAGCTGATCACCGATGTGCTGCGCCGCACGCGAGGGGCTCCGCCCGCCGCCGTCGCCGAGTTGGCCGACCAGATGGGGTTGACCGGCTAGGCTCTTCGCCGGCCCGGTAGCCTCGCCTGTCATGACCACCGTTGTCGCCGAGGTGCTGCGTTGATCGCCTCCGGCCAGGGTGCTGCGCTGATCGCCTCCGCCGAGGGTGCCGTCCCCGACATGTGGACATTGCATGCAACCACGCCGCCGGCAAAGAAGGAGCCTCGCACGTGAAGGCTGACCCGGACGCACAACGTCGCCTGCTCGACCTGCAGGCGATCGACACGTCGCTGGCGCAACTGGCCCACCGCCGGCGAACCTTACCGGAGCTGGCGGACCTGGAGCGGCTGGCTCGGGAACTCTCAGCGCTGGAGGACGGACGGATCCGCGTCCAGGTCGAGGTCGACGACATCGACCGCGACATCGACCGCTTGGAGAAGGACATCGAGCAGGTCCGGGTTCGGGCGGATCGCGACCGCGCCCGGCTTGACGCCGGAACCGGACCGGCCCGCGAACTCGAGGCGCTCC
Source organism: Micromonosporaceae bacterium (assembly GCA_045403155.1). GTDB lineage: Bacteria > Actinomycetota > Actinomycetes > Mycobacteriales > Micromonosporaceae > JAXIPB01. The sequence goes on along the minus strand of JAXIPB010000107.1, from coordinate 9,039 downwards.
AGCACGAGCTTGGCACGCTCACCCGGCGGCAGGTGGAGCTGGAGGACGCTGAGCTGGAGCTGATGGAGCAACGCGAACAGGCCCAGACCGCCGTGGACGAGGTTGAGCAGAAGCTCGCGGCCGAGCGGCAGACCCGCTCCGACACCGAGGTGAGACGCGACGCAGTTCTCGGCGATCTCGATCGGGACCGCGACGAGAAGACCAGCGCACGCAGTCCGTTGGTCGCCGGTCTGCCGGGCGACCTCGTCGCGCTCTATGAGCGGATTCGCGAGTCGACCGGAATGGGCGCGGCGTTGTTGCGGGCCGGGCGGTGCGAGGGATGCCGGCTGGATCTCTCCGGTTCGGAACGATCGAGGGTGAGATCGGCGGCCCCGGACGAAGTCATTCAGTGTGAGGAGTGCCGACGCATCCTTGTCCGCACGGCAGAGTCGGGTCTGTGACGCCTCGTCCTGTTAGCCGACCGCGTCGGCTGAAGGTCGTCGCGGAGGCCGACGGCGGGGCGCGGGGCAACCCCGGTGCCGCCGGCTACGGCGTGGTGGTCCGCGAGGACTCGACCGGCGAGGTCCTGCTGGAGAGGTCCGAGGCGATCGGCGTCGCCACCAACAACGTCGCCGAGTACCGCGGCCTCATTGCCGGCCTGCAGGCCGCAGCCGACCTCGGCGCGGTCGAGGTCGAGGTGCGCATGGATTCCAAGCTCGTGGTGGAGCAGATGTCCGGACGGTGGCAGATCAAGCACCCCGGGCTGCGTCCGCTCGCGGCTCAGGCCGCGGCGCTCGTGGGTCGCTTCGAGTCGGTCCGGTTCAGTTGGGTGCCGCGGGAGCGCAACAAGCGTGCGGACGCGCTCGCGAACGCCGCCATGGACGGTAAGTCAGCGCCGGAGGATGAATTAGCCGCGCCCGCTGCGGCTGGTTCCGAGGTGCCGGGATCGTGGTCGCCGCCGTCGACGGGCGGCGCGACCCGATTGATCCTCGTCCGCCACGGCGAGACTGAGCTGACAGCGCAGCGGCGGTACTCCGGGCGGGGCGATGCGGAACTGTCGACCCAGGGTACCGCGCAGGCGGCGGCGGCCGCCGACCACGTCGTCGCGCTCCTCGGCGGCCGCGCGGCCGCCGCGACGGGTGCGGTGGCGGCCCTGGTCACCTCACCGCTGTCCCGGTGCGTGCGCACCGCGGAAGAGTTTGCGAAGCGGCTGCCGGGCGTGCCGATCCAGGTCGATCCCGACCTCATTGAGTGCGACTTCGGCGAGTGGGAGGGTCTGACCTTTACCGAGGTCCGGGAACGGTGGCCCGATCAACTGAACGAGTGGCTGGCGTCCCCGTCGTCCGCGCCGCCGGGCGGCGAGTCCTTCGATGCGGTGACGGCGAGGGCGAGAGCCGCGGTGACCAGGCTTCTTGCCGAGTATCCCGGCGACACGGTCATCGTGGTGAGCCACGTATCGCCGATCAAGTTGATCCTGCGCGACGCGCTTGCGGCGGGCGACGCGTTTCTGCATCGTCTCTTCCTTGACCCGACCGGGATATCCATTGTGGATACCTGGGCCGATGGCGGAGTCGCCGTGCGTACCGTGAATGACACGTCCCATCTCTCATCCCTCAAGTGAGTCTTGGAATCTAACCGCCCACCTGGGGGCCGGAATGCTCCAACACTCTTGGCGGCTGGGCCCGCAGGCTCAATCCCCGCGAACGAGCGCGCCTATCTCGCCGACGGCGACCGCCGTCAGTTGAGGCATGAGCCACGGTGCGATCCAGCGCCGCACTCCGTCCGGGGTGAAGTGCAGCCCGTCGCTGCGGATGCGCAGACGGTCGATGCTCCAGGTGAACTTGCCCTCTGGGCAAACGCGGGCGTTGAGGTCGATGACCCGCACCTGGTCGGGATGGCGCTCGGCGACGGCCCTCAGGAGTCGGTTCCAGGCATCCACCCGTTCAGGCAGATCCTCACCAAAGAGTCCGCCGTCCGGACGCTCCGCCCGCCTGGTGTACGGCGCGGTCAGGAGGACAACCGCGGCGCCGCGCGAAGCGGTGATCGAGATGGCCAGCTCGAGTTCGAAGGTGAGGTATGCGTCGTACTCGGGTTCGCCGACGTGGCGGTAGACGTCGCCGATCTTACGGTCCATCAGCTCCCATCGGTCGAGCAGGATCACCGCCACGTCGGGGTCGTCGACGTTGACCCCCCATCGCCACCGGGCGTCCCAGGTCGTGCAGCCGGGGTAGTTCGTGAAGCCGTCGCCGCGTTGGATGATGTCCGGTAGGCGGGCGATGCCGCAGCCCTGAACCGACCTGACTGTCACCGTGAGGCCCTGATACTGCGGCAGGTAGGTGGCGAGCGTCCAGGAGACGGAGTCGCCGAAGAACGTGATCCGGGGCTCCGCGCCCGGCTTCCGGTTCGCGCGGTGCACAGGCGAAACGTTCTGCTGGATCAACATGGGTGACGACGCGACCGGGGTGAACGCGGTGACAGTCGGTGGCAGGGTGGCCATGACGATGAACGCGCCGGTGACACCGATGGCCGCGGTGCTTGTGCTGAGGCCGGCCGCCACCGGCCCTGGACGCGGAATTCTGAGCCAGTGTCGCACCGCGGGCCAGTGTCGTGCCGCGGGCCAGTGTCGTGCCGCGGGCCAGCGTCGTACCGCGTGCCAATGTCGTACCGCGAGTCCTCCGAGCGACAACGGCCATGCGCCGGTCCGGATCGGTTGCTCCACCAACACATAGGACGCGGTGGCGACGGCGAGGGTGCAGGCGAGGCGTACGGCCAACAAGGCGGTCCCGCTCAGGCCGGTCCGTTCAGCATTGAGGAGCCCGAAGAGCGGCCAGTGCCACAGATACAGGCCGTACGAGATCTTCCCCAGCCACACCATCGGCGCGAGCGCGAGTGCCCGTCCGACCGCTGCGTCGGGGCTGAGTACGGCGTGTGCGATGACCGCTGCGACGGCGAGCGCGCCGAGGGTGAAACCGCCGTGGTAGAGCCACTCGGAGTCGCCGTCGGCGTGCGTCCACAGCCAGCCAACCGCGACCACGGCGACGATGCCGGTGATGGCGACGGCGTCTGGGAGCCACGCCCGCCGCCGCGTGCTGGTGCCATGCGGCGACATGAGCGCCGCCACGGCGCAACCCACGAGCAACGCCTGCGCGCGTGCATCCGTGCCGAAGTATGCGCGATTGACGTCCAGCGGGTCGTAGAGCGCGGCCGCGCTGATCGCCGAGGCGGCGACGCCGACGAGGCACAGGGCGAACAGAGCCCGGTGCGCTTTCGCCAGCCGGATTGCGAGCAGTCCGACCACGAGCAGTGGCCAGGCGAGGTAGAACTGCTCCTCGATGCCGAGCGACCAGGTGTGCTGTAGGGGCGAGGGTGCCGATGTCTGCGCGAAGTAGTCGTCGCCCCGATAGATCATGCGCCAGTTGGCGACGTAGCCGAGCGCGGCCAGTGCATCTCCACGGAGCAGGGCGAGCTCGAACGGCGGCAGCAGCTCACGGTAGGCGAACACGACCACGATCAGGACCACGAGGAGCGCCGGCAGCAGGCGACGGGCGCGTCGCAACCAGAATGCGCCGAGGCGGATCCGACCCAGTCGGGCGCGTTCGGCGAGCAGCAATGACGTGATGAGGAATCCGGAGAGTACGAAAAATGCGTCGACGCCGAGGAAACCGCCCGGCAGCCACGCCACTCCGCCGTGGAACAAGAGCACGGCGGTGACGGCCAGCGCGCGCACGCCGTCAAGTGCCGGGCGGTATGCGTACGTCCGGTGACCAGTGTCGGCAGTCCCTCCCACCCCTGGGATCTTGGATGGTCCGGGTCGGCTTGGCAACCCGTACCGTCGACCTCTACCGAACGGCCCGCACGAGCAACACAACCCCGACAACCACACCGACACAGACGATCGCGGTGCGTAGTGCGCGGGCTGGCACGCGGATGGCCAATCTGGCGCCGGCGTAACCGCCGAGCAGCGTGGCCGGCGCTACCACCGCGACCGCGGCCCAGTCGACAGGCCCGAAGACGGCGAACGCGGCCACCGTGCCGAGACCGATGACCGCGGAGATCGCGTTCTTCAGCGCGCTGATGCGGACGAGGCTCTCATCGAGGACAAGGCCGAGCGCGGAGACCAGGATGATGCCGAGGGCGGCGCCGAAATAACCGCCATACACGGCGCTCAGGCCGACCGTCGCATGTAACGCGAGCGCCTGCGGCCGCGGCGCCATGTGGCGCGGATGGCCGACCACCGAGCGCAGCCGGTCCTGGAAGCCGAGTACGGCGGCGGCGCCGAGGACCAAGAAGGGGACGACGAGTTCGAAGGCGCGGTCGGGGGTAGCGAGGAGGAGCGTGCACCCGATCGCCGTCCCCGCCAAAGCCGTCGGCACCAGCTGGAGGAGAGCGCGGTGGCCCCGCGCTTCGGCCACCGCGGCGAGGTCATCTCGGCTGCCGTACACGCTGGACAGGTAACCCGGGCAGACGGCGATGGAGTTGGTCACATTCGCCGCCACGGGCGGAAGACCGACCGCGACCAGCGTCGGGAACGTGATCAGAGATCCGCCCCCGGCCACCGCGTTCACCGTTCCCGCGGCCAGACCGGCGGCCACGAGTGCGCCCGCGTCGATGAGGTCCATCGCGACGTAGCATTGCAGGTACGACGGACGAGTCGGCTGGGCGGTCGCGTCGAAGCCTACGGGCTTCGCCGAGGAACGTCCGGGCTCCATAGGGCAGGGCGGTTGTTAACGGCAACCCGGGGCGACCCGCGGGACAGTGCCACAGAGAACAGACCGCCGCCGCGGCTTCGGCCGCGACGGTAAGGGTGAAACGGTGGGGTAAGAGCCCACCAGCATCCCGGGTGACCGGGATGGCTCGGTAAACCCCGCCCGGAGCAAGGCCAAGAGGGCCCCCGCCGCGAGGCGGTGGCCTGCGCAGGCGTTTGAGGGTGGCCCACCCGAGCCTGCGGGTAGGCCGCTAGAGCCTGTCGGCAACGGCAGGCCGAGATGGATGGCCGCCGCATGTCGCGCCCCGGCGCGGCATGTACAGGACCCGGCGTACAGGCCGACTCGTCCGTCGCCACCAATAGGGCCCGCGCTCAGGTGCGACCTACGATTCCAGTATGACCGCAGCAGTGGATGCCCCAAGCAGGCAGCGCCGATACGTCTGGGTGTTGACGTGGATTCAGCTGCTTGGCACCACCAACGCTCCCGCCGCGACCAGCTTGACTGTGACAGCTTTGATTGTGGCAGCGCTGTGACACCCGATCGTGCGGCGATCGTCCGCGCGCTGCGCCTTGCCGGCTGTGTATTCGCGGAGGACGAAGCCGATCTCATTATCGCGACTGCTGAGAATTCCCGGCAGCTGCGCGACATGGTGCGGCGCCGGGCCAGTGGCATCCCTCTGGAGCAAGTCATTGGCTGGGCCGACTTCTGCGGACTTCGCATTGCTGTGGCGCCGGGGGTATTCGTGCCCAGACGCCGCACCGAGTGCCTCGCACGCGAGGCCGCGAAGCTGTCCTTCCGCGGTGGCACGGTCGTGGACCTGTGCTGCGGTTCGGGCGCGGTCGGCGCCGCGATCGCCGCTGCCGTAGCTGGCGTCCGGCTCTATGCCGTCGACATTGACCCGGCGGCCGTGGCGTGCGCACGCTTGAATCTGAGCTCTGCGCAAGCCCACGTGGTCGAGGGCGATCTGTTCGTTCCTCTGCCGGCAGATCTGCGGGGGCGCGTCGACACTCTCGTGGCCAACGTGCCTTATGTGCCAACGGATGAGGTTTCGATGATGCCACCGGAAGCACGGATACATGAGCCGCGGGTCGCGCTGGATGGTGGCCGCGATGGCCTCGACGTGCTGCGTCGGGTCGCCCGCACGGCCGGCAGTTGGTTGGCCCCTGGTGGCCACGTACTCGTAGAGACGAGCGCGGTGCAAGCCCCATCAGTCGAAGGTGAGCTGAATCGTCATGGCCTCGTGTCTCGAGTGGCGCGCTGTGACGACGTGGACGGCACCATCGTCATCGGATCCGCGTAGCCGAAAGTCGTGCCGTTCCAACGAAAATCCGGCGGCCATCACCGCCTCGTCGTGCAGGACGGAGGTCCACAGGGCGGCGTCGTTCAGGTAGGGGCGGGACAGTTGCGACGGGTGTGGCGCGGGCTTGGCGTACCTGATTTTTTCGTAGCGGGCCGCGACTCAACCGGGCCACTCACCCAGCGCGTGTCGACCTGCGGCTCCGAATGGTGTTGGCCTCAAATGCCTTGGATGGGTCCCACGGACGGCGTACGAGAAAAAAAAGTTTCGCCGCCCCGGTTGCGCGCGCTTCCACATGCGAGTTGCGAAAAACGGTGCGTCACAACAACTTTCGCGACGGGCGAGGCGAATCGCCACATGAGTACCTCGCTTCCATGGATGCGCTGTGGAACATCGTTGGGCGTTGCCACTTGAATGAGAGAACGCATGTGTGCACAATGACTTCCGACCATTGTGGGCTGTTGAGGACCCCCAGCGCGGTTGCGGCCCGATACCGTCTACAGTGGAAGTCGTTCGAGATTTTCGACGAATGGCTCGCACTTGAGCGATTCACAGTGCACAGTGATGTCATGAGCAATAGCGGAGGTGGACCGTACTACTGGTGCCTGAGGCACAACCGGGTCGAGACCGACACCGATGTGTGCCCCGCGTCGAAGACAATGGGACCGTATGAGACCCGGGCCGAGGCGGAGCAGGCGTTGAACAGGGTGGCGGAGCGCAACGAGCAGTGGGATGCCGAGGACGCGCGGTGGAGAGGCGAGAGGCCCTGACCACCCACCCAACCGCTAACGCGACATGACTCGCTCAAGTCAGGCGAGCACAACCAACAAAATCCAAATGCCCCAAGGAGGCAACCATGGCCGACGCTAAGGCCACCACCCGCCCGGCCGCGAAGCGCGCGGCTGGCACCAGGACCGCTGCCGCCAAGCCGGCAACGGCGAAGAGCACCCGCGCCGCCGCTAAGGCGACGCCGGCCAAGAGGACGGTCACCGCCGCGGCGAGGACCACGAAGGCGACCGCGGCGAAGAAGGCCGCGCCCGCGAAGAAGACCACCACCGTGGCGAAGAAGACCGCCGCCAAGAAGGCTCCGGCCAAGAAGGCCACCGCGACGAAGGCGACTGCGGCCAAGAAGACCACGGCCCGCAAGACCACCGCCGCCAAGGCGACGAGGGCGACGGCCGCCAAGAAGGCTCCGGCCAAGAAGGCGACCGCCGCGAAGAAGGCAACCGCCGCCAAGAAGGCGCCGGCCAAGAGGACGACAACCGTGGCGAAGAAGACGACCGCCAAGAAGACCGCGGCGAAGAGGACCACCGCGGCGCGGACCACTGCCCCTCGCGCCACTACGACCGCCAAGGCCCCAACCGCCCGCAGGAGCACGACCACCCGGCGTGCTTCGGCCAAGTAGGTTCGACGTCCCACCGCGCGGACGACACGATCAACATAACCGCGTTGCTTCGCCTCGGGCGAATGCAGTGCCCACGCGGGGAGACTGGTAGGAAGGGTGCGTGGTCACCCGACTTGTCACGGCCCCCCGCATCGAGTTCGAAGGCCTGCGCTGCGAGCTGGAACTGCCCACACAGTTCCCGCTCGCGGCGCAGCGCGAAGCCGACAAAGTGGCCGACCGTGTCCTGGCCGAACTGAGCGTCGAGGCGGCCTCCCAATCGGCGGTCGACCGAACAGCTATCCTGTTCGTCACGATCGACCCAGCCACATCACGCGACCTCGACCAGGCGCTGTGCCTGCAGCGCAGGCCCCATGGCTACCGGGTCTACTACGCCATCGCCGACGTGACCGCGTTCGTCCCGCACGGAGGCGAACTCGAGGCAGAGACGTGGAGACGGGGTCAGACCATCTACCTTCCAGACGGGAAGGTTCCGCTGCATCCACTCACCCTGTCGGAGGGCGCCGGCAGCCTCCTTCCGGGTGAGACGCGCCCGGCCGCACTCTGGACGATCGACCTGGACGCCGATGGGGTGCTCACCGAGGTTCGACTCGAACGAGCCGTCGTACGCAGCCGGGTCAAGCTCGATTACGCTTCCGTGCAGGCCGCGGCCGACCAAGGCACGCTCAACGAATCCATTGCACTGTTGCCGGAGATCGGTCGCCTCCTCGTCGGGCGCGGACTCGACCGAGGCGCGATCAACCTGCCGATACCGGAGCAGGAGATCGAGATCGACGGCAGGCCCGACTTCGGGCCTGATGGCGGGCGTGGAGGCGGGCACGATGGCGGCGGATGGCGCCTCGTGCTTCGCGCCGGCGTAGAGGCCGAGGAATGGAACGCCCAGATCTCATTGCTCACCGGCATGGCCGCCGCCGCCATCATGCTGCGCGGCAACGTCGGCCTTCTGCGTACCATGCCCGCACCCCGCCCGGAGGCTATCGCGACCCTGCGCGCGGCGGCGGCCGGACTCGGCATCGCATGGCTCGACGGCGCGACCGTGGGCCAGGTGATCGCCGGCGTCGACCCGGGCAACCCGCGCGGTGCCGCGCTCGTTGACCAGGCCGCCGATCTCATGCGCGGAGCCGGCTACACGGCGTTCGATGGTGAGGCGCCCGCCGACCGAGCCCATGGCGCCGTCGCCGCGCCGTACGCCCACGTGACCGCCCCGCTGCGCCGTCTGGCCGACCGGTACACCACCGAGGTATGTCTCAGCCTCACCGATGGCCGCGAGATCCCGGACTGGGTGCGCCGGGCGCTGCCGCTCCTGCCTCGGGTAATGGAGCAGTCGGACCGACGCGCGTCAGCCGCCGAACGCGGTGCGATAGACCTCGCGGAGGCCGTGCTGCTCGCCGACCGGATCGGCGAGGAGTTCGATGCCGCCGTTCTCGACGTCGACGCGCCGCGGACCGCCCGCAACGGTGAGCAGCGGCGACCCGGCGGAACGATCGCCATCGACGAGCCGCCGGTGCGAGCACGATGCGAGGGCGATCTCCGGTTGGGCGAGCGGGTCCCCGTACGCCTGGTCAAGGCCGATCCGCAGCGGCGATCCGTTCTGTTCCAAGCGATCGCGAGATCGCCATGACCATGAGCTCACGGTCGCAAAACCCCGTCGATCA
>JAXIPB010000098.1:0-5103 GCA_045403155.1 Micromonosporaceae bacterium | reverse complement strand
GGCGTCGGCGCGCAGTTGGGCGATGGTGCGCTGGTCGCCGTCGGCCTTGGCCGCCTTGGCCAGCCGGTGCAGCCGATCGTCGGCGGCGGCTGCCCGGTCCGGGGGCAGGTTGGCCCCGGCCAGTTCGGCGGTGCCGTCCCGACCCTCCTGCAGGTAGACCCGCCGGTCGGCCACCGACGCCTCGTAGCGTTTGCGGGCCTGGCCCGGGTCGGCCCGCAGCACGTGATAGCGCAGCCGCTCCCGCAGCTGGGCCGCGGTCCACCCCTGCGCCTTGGCGATCAACCGGGCCGCCACCCGCCGGGCCTTGTCGTCCTCGAGCAGGTACAGCGCGTCGTGAAACGCCCGCGCCCTGGGCAGATCGATCCGCCCGGCCAGCAAAGCCTCGTACACCACCGGGAGCCGGCCGATCAGGTCCCGGGCCAGCTCCAGGTGCCGGGCCACCGCGGTGCTGGACCACTTGAGCTCGAACCCGATCTGCACGTCGGCGAACTCGTCGAGCTCGTCACGCACCCGCTCCAGCGTCTCCCCGTCGCCGGGGGTCTCGGCCGCCTCCTTGATGTCGGCCAGCAACTCGCCCTGCTCGTGGGCGATCTGGCGGGCCCGGGCCTTGAGCACCGCGAACAGGTCCGCCCCGTAGAGCCGGGTCCGGTCAATCGACGCCGATGCCGCCGCCAGCTGCGGCCCCACCGGCAGGTGGGCCAGCCCCTCCGGCAACAGCTGACGATCGCTCATGTGTTCTATCCTAGACCAGATGTACGACAGAATGCCGCAGCACGCCGGCGAACTTCCGCGAACCTACTGTGGATCCACGGGCAAGGCGGGGCCACGAATCACTACGGAGCACACGTATCGGAGACGGCGAGCGAGCGTCCCGGGTCATACAGCGAATTCGGATCAACCGGGGACGGCGCCGAGCCCGGGCTCGGCGAGGCGGCGGAGAGGGCGGGGGCGATCAGGCCGTCCCGGGCCGGCGCACACGCGACGTTCGCCAGATGGGCCTTGAATTCGGCTATCCATAGACCCCGATCGCTGGCCACATAGGACGATCCCTGCCGCACCTGCCAACGGATATCGTCGTGCACGATCGCCGTCAGCCCGGCGGCGCCCTTACCGGCGAACGGATACACCCACACGTAGTTCGTGACGACCTCAAGATAGCTGCCACCCTGCGCGTCAACACCGCCGCGAAACGTCGTGCTGCCCTTCACTCGTGGCTCGTCCGGAGCCAGCGTCGCGACAGGGTCGATCCACGTGGCCATACTCGCGAATGCCTTGTTACTGAACGCCGATGAAGCCCACGCCCGGCGGGTCGGCGCGAGCAGGACGACGAACGCCGACGGGTCGTGGGAGACCAGCATCCGGCGATCCAGCCGCCCGGCGATCAGAGCCGAGCGCACCAGCGCGAGACCGTCGGCGACCTGTGACTTCGTGAGTCCCGGGACGGCCTGAGCCTCGGGCATGACGATGCCGGCCGCGCCGCGCGGGAAGGTCGCCGCCGGCGTGCCGGCAAACGGGTCGGACGGAGCAGCGGACTCGGTTGGCGACCCGCTCGGAGGTGGGGGAGTTACGACGTCTTGACTCGGGCCCGCCGTCGGCGTCGCGGACGGTGCATTGGACGGTGCCGCGGGCGGCAGCCATCGGTCGCGGGAGAGCCAGGCGCCCGCGCCGAGCACGGCGAGCACGACGAGCGCGACGACGGTCGCGGGTGACTGCGGCTCAACGAGCACCCGGACCGGCCACGTCAGCACCCGCCGCAGGCGGCCCGGCCGGCGAGGCGATTCGCTCATTCTCTAACCCGCCTAGCACGTATCGGCGATGTCCAGAGAACGATTGGGGTCGAACATCGCGTTCTCGTCCTCGTTCGACCCGCCCGGGATGAGCTGGGGCTTGCCGAGCGCGAGAAGGCTCTTCTTGAGCAATTCACAGTCGATATTGGACGCGTAGCTTTCGGCCTCGTTGATCCACATTCCGCGCGAACTGTTCTCCACGTCGGCATTGACGGGGAAGACCCAATGGACCTCGTCGTGAACGATAACGAGGTGATCCCCCGGGTCGGAGAGCTCTCCGCTGAACGGGTAGACCCACACAAAATTGGTGATCACTTCGAGTAGCCGGATACTGTCTTCCGTCTTGGCCCGGAAGGTGACCCGACCCTTGACCCGCGCCTTGTCGCTCGTGAGCGTGTATCCGGGCGCGATCTGGCTGGCGAAGCTGACGAAGTTCTGATCGGTGAAGTTCTTTCTGATGTCGGTGCGGGCGTCGGGTGCCAGAAGATTGACCAGGCCGGACGTGTCACGGGCGACAAGCATCTTCGGATCCAGCCGCGCCGCGATCAGTCCTTGCTTCACCTTTGTCAGCGCGGCCGCGACCTGGGACTTGGAGAAACCGGTCACGGCGACTGCCGCGGGCAGGGTGATACCGGCCGCTCCCTCGGGGTACTCCGCCGCCGGGGTGTCCTCGAACGGACCCGTCGGCGCCGCGGTCTCGGTGCTCGTCGCGGATATCCCGGACGGGACCGCGCCCGTCGGCGTCGCCTTCCTGCCGAGTCCATCGAGGAACCCACCGACGCCGACCTTCGCGACAGCGATGACGCACGCGATGAGGAGGAACGCCATCACGCTGCCGAGAATCTTGAGCGCTACGTGCCGCTTCGGCGGCCGCACGGGCGTTGGCGCCTGCGCGGGCAGTTGCGGCTGGTACACCGGTGGAAACTGCTGCGTCTGCGCGGGTCCGGGCTGCCACGGATCGTATGGCACTGGCTGCGGAGCGGCCGGGACACCGTACGGGTCCGGCGACGGTTGTGGCGGGGTGTTACCCGGCGGATATGGACCGGTCATGAGTCACCTCGGAGGGGCGGGGGATGGTCCCGACGCGGATTCTGTCATGCAGCCCGCGGATGCGGGGTCCGCAATCTGATAGGTCAGGTCGTCTGAGAGGCTGTCGGCCAAGGACGTACGCAACTTGTCGATCAGGAAAGGCATGGCGCGCCGGTGAGTCTGGACGGGCTGGTCGTGGTCGACAAACCGGGTGGAATGACGTCACATGACGTCGTCGCCAGGGTGCGTCGGCTCGCCCGTACCCGTCGGGTCGGCCACGGCGGGACCCTCGACCCGATGGCAACCGGTGTGCTCATCGTCGGCGTCCAACGCGCGACTCGACTGCTCACCTACCTCATCGGCAGCGACAAGAGTTACCTGGCAACGATCCGACTCGGACAGTCCACGGTCACGGACGATGCGGAGGGCGAGGTCGTCGCGTCGACCTCCGCCGCGGGCGTCACCGATGTCGCGGTACGGGCCGCGCTGCGCTCGTTCGTCGGCGAGGTTGACCAGGTGCCAAGCACCGTCAGCGCCATCAAGGTTGGCGGCGTGCGCTCCTACGCCCGGGTGCGCAAGGGGGAGGAGGTCGTGCTGCCGTCTCGCCGGGTCACCATTTCCAAGCTGGCCATCACGGCGGTTCGCCGTCCCACCACAGTGGACGAAGACGTGCTCGACGTCGACATCGACGTGACCTGCTCCTCGGGCACCTACATCCGCGCCATCGCGCGGGACACGGGCGACGCGCTGGGCGTCGGTGGCCACCTGACCGCGCTTCGCCGTACGGCCGTGGGCGCCTTCACCCTGGCCGAGGCGGCCACGCTCGAGGAGCTCGCGGAGCGGCCGGAACCGGTGACGATCCCGCTCGCGGCGGCGGCGCAGCGCTGCTTCGCCCGGCGTGACGCCGACGAGGGCGAGGCGCGCGTGCTCTCGCATGGCGGTCCAATAGCACCTGTCGGGCTCGCCGGCCCGTACGCGGTCTTCGCCCCGGACGGCACCGTGGTCGCGATCGTGTCGGAGCGCGACGGCAAGGCGCGCCCCGAGGTCGTGCTGTCTCCGGCGGAAGGGAGCTGAGCCTGTGCAGCGTTGGCGGGGCGTGGAGGCGGCGCCGGCCGGTTGGGGCCGGTCCGTGGTGACCATCGGCGTCTTCGACGGAGTCCATCGTGGACACCAACAGATCATCGGCCACACCGTAGAGCGCGCGCGGCAGCTCGGCATCGCGTCGGTCGTGGTCACGTTCGATCCGCACCCGTCCGAGGTGGTCCGACCGGGCTCGCATCCGGCCATCCTCACCGAGTCCGGTCGCAAGGCCGAGCTCGTGGAGGAGCTGGGAGTCGACGTCCTGTGCGTCATCCCGTTCACGCTCGAGTTCTCGCATCTGTCGGCCGAGACCTTCGTCCACGACGTACTCGTGGAACACCTGCACGCGAGCGCCGTTGTGGTCGGCGAGAACTTCCGCTTCGGTCACCGGGCCGCCGGCGATGTGGCGCTGCTGGAGCGGCTGGGGCGCACCTTCGGGTTCATCGTGGAGGGGGCGCCCCTCATCTCGAGCGCGCACGGCAGTGATCTCAACAACCCGGTGGTCTCATCGACGTACATCCGCAGCTGCGTCGACGCCGGCGACGTCGAGGCCGCGGCGCGCGCGCTCGGGCGTCCGCACCGCCTCGAGGGCATCGTGGTACGCGGTGACCGGCGCGGCCGTGGGCTCGGTTTCCCCACCGCGAACGTGGCGAGTTCGCCCCACGCGGCCGTGCCCGCGGACGGCGTCTACGCGGCGTGGTTGGCGCGCCGCGGCCCCGACCGGAGGGAAGCGCTTCGCGCAGCGGTGTCGATCGGCACGAACCCGACCTTCTCCGGACGGGAGCGCCGCGTCGAGGCGTACGTGCTCGATTTCGATGGCGACCTGTACGGGGAGCGGCTCGCGCTCGACTTCGTGAGCCGGCTGCGGGAGATGCGCAAATACGACGGCATCGACCCGCTCCTTGTCCAGATCGAGCAGGACGTCGCCGACACCCGCGCCGCCCTCGCCTGACCCTCGGCGACGCTCGAGGCGGGCCGATTCGAGGCGGCCGGCATCGGTCTGTTAACCTTGGGCAACGCCGGGTAACCGGCGCGAGGTTCCGCGTGCCTGCACGACGCCGCGGGTGCGGACTGAGATTACAAACCCGACCGTAAAGGGAGACAATGGCGCTCGACCAGGCCACCAAGGCCAAGATCATCGGTGAGTTCGGCACCAAGGAGGGCGACACCGGTTCGCCCGAGGTCCAGATCGCGATGCTGACGCACC
>JAXIPB010000001.1:0-8695 GCA_045403155.1 Micromonosporaceae bacterium | reverse complement strand
CGACCGCGGTGCGGTCGGCCCCCCCGGCGGTGTTGGTAAGGACGGCGGACATTGGTCCCACCGACTATCCGGCTAGCTGGATGAGCGAGTTGATCTGTCGGTCCACGTCCGCGAGGCCAGCGTTGATGTCCGTGGCGCCGCCGGACTGCCATTTGGCAAGGAACTGGCTGAAGGTCTCCTCGACCGCCGTACCGACCGCGCTCGCCGGCATCGTCTGGCTTTGTGGATGGTTGAAGATATCGAGGAACACCTTGAAGTGGGTGTCGGCCTGAAGCTCGGTCGCGGCCGCCAGCGCGTCGGTGGTGGTCGGCACGTTCTTAATGCTGTTGGCGAGCTTCGCGACCGCGCCGGTGTCGGTCGTCAGATATTTGATCAACGCCCACGCCGCCTCGGGGTTCTTCGCCGACTTGGACACGCCGATGATGTTTCCGGTCACGTACCCGGCGCCATAGCGGCTGGACTGGGAGTCGAGGACTGGCATGGGCGCCGTGCCGTACTCGAGGTTCGGCACCTCGTTCTTCAGGAACGCGACCCGCCACTCCCCGTCGATCATCATGGCGACCTGGCCCTTTTCGAACGCGTGGTCGGCCGAGAACTCATCACCCAGGCCGGCCGTGAACTTGGCGAGCTTCGCGTACCCGTAGAAGTCGACCAGCTCCTTCTGCCAGCGCATGAGATCCTGCCAGGCGGGGTCTGAACCGATGGCCGACGTGCCGTCGTCCTTGAACCACTTCGCGCCGGCGGCCGGCGACAAGTGCGCGGGCGAGAACTCGTAGAAACCGAACTGCGGGATGAATCCGGCCCGCTCGATGCTGCCGTCGGCCTTGAACTTGGTGAGGGCCTTCGTCATGGTCGTGAGCTCGCTCAGCGTCTTGGGCGGCGAGGTGAAGCCGGCGTCGGCGAGCATCTTCGTGTTGTAGTAGAAGCCGTACGCGTCGGCGAGGAACGGCATCGAGCAACGCTTGCCGCGGAACTCGGTGTAGGAGCGGACGGTCGGCGGGATCTTGTTGAGGTCGACCTGGTCGCGGTCGACGTAGGGCTTGAGGTCCACCCAAGCACCGGACGAGCAGAACTTCCCCACGCGGTCGGTCGAGAAGGATTGGGCCACGTCGGGGCCGTTGCCGGCACCGATCGCCTGCTCGGTCTTGTCGTCGTCCTGGCCGTCGGTGATATTCACCTTGACCTTCGTGTACTTGGCCTCGAAGTCCTTGACGATATCCGCGATCGCCCTTGACTCGCGGTCGGTGAACTGGTGCCAGAACTCGACCGTGCCGGTGGGCTCGGGGGCCGAGGCGGCGGGGGCGGGTGCGCTGGTGCCGGGTGTGCAGCCGGCGGCGAACAGGACCGCGGCGACGGTGCCGCCTGCGAGCAGGCTGGCCCGGCCGCGACCTTGCGAGCGGTTCATTCGTGTGTGCTCCTTGGTCAGTCGAGTGAAGGTAGCGCCAGGGAACTGATGAGCGACTCGCGTAGGGCGTGAAGCCCCGCGTCGAGCCCGCCGAGCAACACCGCGTCGTCGGCGACCGCCGTGACGGCGATCTGGACGTCCCCGCCGGTGATCCCGGGCGGGGGTTGCGGTGCGGCCGGATACATCGCTGCCACGACGGCGTCGCGCAGCTTCGCTCCGCCGGCCTGGGCGACCTCACCGGCGAGAACGACGAGTGGTGGATCGAGCACGGCGACCACTGTGGCCAGTGCGAACGCGATCCGGTGAGCGAGGACCTCGAGCACGCGGTCCGCACCGCGAGCGATCGCGGCGGTGACAGCGTCGCCAGCGGTATCGGCGCCTATGCCGGCCTCGGCGGCGAGCCGGATGACGGCGGGGCCGCCGATGAGTCTCTGCAGATCGTCCGGGTCGGCATCGTCAGACGCGCGGTATAGCGGGAGATATCCGATCTCGCCCGCCCCACCGTGCGCACCGCGCAGGAGCGTCCCGCCGAGATCGGTGGCGAGGCCGATGCCGTAGCCGAGCCAGAGCAGGACGAAGCTCTCCGCGCCTTCGGCTACGCCACCGTGGCCCTTCGCGACGACGCCGCGGTGCCGCTCCGCGATCGCCGCCAGGTTGACGTCGTTCTCCAGCGTCACCGTCGCCCCACCGCGTGGGACGCCGAGGTTGCCGGCCAGCCGCGAACGGACCTCGCCGAGCACGCCAGGCCCGCTCCATCCGGGCACATCGACGTGGTGAATCGTGTCGGTTCGACGGTCGTATGAGCCGGCCACACCGATCTGCACACGAAGGACCCGAGCGAGGTCGATATCGGCCCGCTGGCAGGCCTCGATCACGGCCTTGGTCACCGCCTCCGCCGGGGAGACCTCGGTGAAATCCACCCGGCATTCGGTGCGGTCGCGGACCTTACCGTTGAGATCGCAGAGGGCGATCGCAAGGTCGGGGCGGTCCTCCTCCGTGGTGTCACGAACCGAGACCGCCACCGCGTAGGCGGCGTCGGGGTTCGGCGCGTAGATCTCCGCGGTTGGCCCGGGCGCACCGACGGTGCGGCCGGCCACGAGCGCGAGGCCGGCTTCGGTGAGCAGCCGAAGCATCTCCGAACTCGTGGGTTTGGACAGACCGGTCAGCTCGCGCAGCTCCGCTCTGGTCAGCTGCCCTGCCTGCAGGAGATGGGCCAGCGTGGCGCTGGAGTTCATCGCTCGGAGCAGCTTCGCCGAACCTGTGAGTCGGGTCACCTGCGCCTCCGCAAGATAGGAAGACTGACTAACTATCGTGCGCCGGACGTTAGACGCGGCGCCCGTTCCTTGTCAATACCTCCTCCGGGGTCGATTTCCGGCGCTCGGCTCGCGGCATGTTGATCTCTCGCTCCGCGCGGATGAAGGTCACGATCGGGTGAAGTCTTCGCGTACAGGACCACCGGGGACAGTCGTTCAGGGACGGTCCTGACGGGACAGTGCACAGTGGAATCGATTTTCCAAAATCCTGGACACGAAGCCGCTGAAGTGGCAGCGTAGCTACCATGGCAGATGGAGTGAACGCGACCGCAGCGGCTCTGCTGGGGCTGCTGCACGACGGCCCGATGACCGGCGGTCAGCTCATGGCGGCCGCCGAGCGACGGCTAGGGCCGTACTGGTCGATGACGCGGAGTCAGGTCTATCGCGAGTTGCCGGCGCTGGCCGAAATGGGCTTTGTGAAGCTCGGCAAGCCGGGACCCAGAGCCAGCCAGCCGTATTCGATCACACCCGCGGGCAAGCGAGCGTTCGCCCGTTGGCTGTCTGAGGAACCAGGCAGCGAGTCGTTGCGCAATCCGGTGGCGTTGCGGGTCGCCTTCGGCGCCCACCACGGTTCGAGCGCACTCAAGGGGCTGTACGCCCAGGCGACCGAGGCACACAACAATGCTCTGACGGAAATCCGCGAGCAGGCCAAGCAGGCCAAGTCCGATGGTGACAACTATGGGGCCGCGGCACTGGACTTCGCGATCGGCTACCACAAGGCGGCGCTCGCCTGGCTGAAGGCGGCTCCGACCAGGTAGCCCGCTCGGTCACCCTCGCCGGTTACGCTTGGCGATTGTGGCCACCGCCGATCTTCCCGACAAGCTCAAGGAGCTTGACGCCACCCTGCGCAACATCGAGGTCGTCCTCGACCTCGACCGCATGCGCCGGGAGCAGGGCGATCTCGAGCGGGAGGCGTCGGTGCCGAACCTTTGGGACGATCCGGCCGAGGCGCAGAAGATCACATCCCGCCTCTCCTTCGTCCAGGGTGAGATCAACAAGGTGGAGCGGCTGCGCTCCCGGCTGGACGACGCCGGGATCATGCTGGGTCTGAGTGAGTCCGAGGACGACGCCGAGACCGCGGCCGAGGTGGTCAAGGAGGTCGCAGCGCTCGAGAAGTCCATCGATGAACTCGAAGTCCGGACGCTGCTCTCGGGCGAATACGACGCCCGCGAGGCGCTGGTGACGATCCGCTCCGGTGCTGGCGGGGTCGACGCGGCCGACTTCGCCGAGATGCTGTTCCGGATGTACCTGCGATGGGCCGAGCGGCACGGCTACGCGACGGAGGTCTACGACACGTCCTACGCCGAGGAGGCCGGGCTGAAGTCCGCGACGTTCGCGGTGAAGGCCCCGTACGCCTTCGGCACGCTCTCGGTCGAGGCCGGAACACATCGCCTGGTTCGGATCAGCCCGTTTGACAACCAGGGCCGCCGGCAGACCTCGTTCGCGGCGGTCGAGGTGGTTCCGGTCGTCGAGCAGACCGACGAGATCGACATTCCCGACGATGATCTCCGCGTTGACGTCTACCGGTCGTCCGGACCTGGCGGGCAGGGCGTTAACACGACCGACTCGGCGGTACGGCTGACCCACCTGCCGACCGGGATCGTGGTCAGCTGTCAGAACGAGCGCTCCCAGCTGCAGAACAAGGCCACCGCCATGACGGTGCTCAAGGCGAAGCTGCTCGACCGCAAGCGCGCCGAGGAGCAGGCGAAGATGGACGTGATCCGCGGCGACGTCGCCGGATCGTGGGGTGATCAGATGCGCTCGTACGTCCTGCACCCATATCAGATGGTGAAGGACCTGCGCACCGAGTACGAGACGGGCAACCCCAACGCGGTCTTCGATGGCGAGATCGACGCGTTCATCGAGGCCGGAATCCGCCGGCGGAAGCAGCGCGGTGACGCTGCGTAATCGTACTCGTCCGTACGGTCACACATTCTGGCCGAAACGCGATGCTCGCCACGTCTGTGCTTGGCGTCCCAGTTACAGCGCGTAGACTCCGGACCCGTGATTGCGCTCGAGCATGTGACGAAGACGTACCCTAAGGCACAGCGGCCGTCGCTCAACGACGTATCCGTGGGGATCGAGAAGGGTGAGTTCGTCTTCTTTATCGGCCCGTCCGGATCCGGCAAGTCGACGATCGTGAAGCTCCTGCTGCGCGAGATCCAGCCGACCAAGGGCAAGGTCATCGTCAACAACCGTGAGGTCGGGGGCATGCGCTCCTGGCGGATCCCCAACTTCCGCCGCTCGATCGGCTGCGTCTTCCAGGACTTCCGGCTACTGCCGAACCGCACCGCGTACGAGAACGTCGCGTTCGCCCTCGAGGTCATCGGGAAGACCCAGGCCGTCGCCCGCCGGGTCGTGCCTGAGGTGCTCGAGTTGGTTGGCCTCGGCGGCAAGGAGCACCGCTACCCACAGGAGCTCTCCGGTGGCGAGCAGCAGCGCGTGGCTGTCGCCCGGGCGTTCGTGAACCGTCCGCTGATCCTGCTCGCGGACGAGCCGACCGGAAACCTCGACCCGGACACCTCCATCGAGATCATGCGGCTGCTTGACCGCATCAACCGCACCGGGACGACCGTCGTCATGGTCACCCACGACTCCAACATCGTGAACCAGATGCGCCGCCGCGTGGTCGAGATCGAGGGCGGCAAGATTGTCCGTGACCAGCCGCGAGGGGTCTACGGCTAACGCCGGACCCCTGCACCGGCGTCCGCTCACGTCGCCGAAACCCCCGGGAAGGAACCCCACCCGATGCGTCTGAAGTACGTATTGTCCGAGGTCGCCGTCGGACTGTGGCGCAACGTCACCATGACGATCGCAATGATCATTACGATGGCCGTGTCACTCACGCTCCTCGGCGCAAGCGTGCTGCTCTACCTCCAGGTGAACCACATGCGGGAGGTCTATTACGAGCAGGTTGAGGTCACGATCTTCCTGAAGACGCAGGACACGACCCAGGCGCAGAAGGACACGATCGAGCAGGACCTGAAGCAGGATCCGCTCGTAGCGACGTACGACTTCGAGACCAAGGAAGAGGCGTACGAGCGCTTCAAGGAGATCTACGCCTCGGCTCCCGAGCTGACGAACTTGACCAGGCCGGAGTCGTTGCCCGAGTCGTTCCGCGTCAAGCTCAAGAATCCCGACTCGTTCGACGCGTTCAAGGTGAAGTACGACAAGTACCTCGGCGAAGCAGGCGTCGACACGATCGTCGACCAGAAGAAGCTCGTCGAGAAGGTCTTCTCAGTTCTCGGCTCGCTGCAGACGCTCGCATTGATCATCGCGATCGTGCAGGGCGTGGCGGCGCTCATGCTTGTGATCAACACCATTCAGGTCGCCGCCTACAGCAAGCGCCGCGAGGTGGCGGTGATGAAGCTCGTCGGCGCGTCCAACTGGTTCATCCAGGCGCCGTTCGTGCTCGAGGCGGTCGCGGCCGGTTTCATCGGTGCGGTGTTGGCCTACGGCACGCTCGTGCTGGCCAAGATCTTCGTTTTCGACGGGGCGCTGGAGCCGCTGACGGCTGTCCTCACCCCCGTGCCCTGGCTCAACGTCAACATGATGCTGCCGCTGCTGGCCGCCGCCGGCGCGCTGGTCAGCTCGATCACCGGTTGGTTCGCACTGCGCTTCTACATCCGCGTCTAATTCACCGTGCTTCCCCCGCGATGAAGAGTAATGGCCGTGGATCACCAATCCACGGCCATTACTCTTCATCGGCTTCATCGGCTTCATCGGCCCGAATGGCTTTTGTTTTGCTTAAATGTGGCGCCTCGTGTCGAAAGTGGTCCCTGGGGCGGGAGATACTTCCGTGAGCCCGCATGGCGAAGCGGGCGGGAGGACCTGGAGTGACTTTCCACAGCACGAGACGCGCCGGTACGGCGTGCGCCGCGCTATTCGTACTCGTCGCGGCCGGCTTGGCGCTGGTCTTGGCCGCGATCCCGGCGGCGGCAGACCCTCACGACGACAAGGCGCGGGTCGATCGTGAACTCGCAAAGACCAGGGTGGCGCTCGAATCCGCCTCGGAACGCGTAACGGCCGCTGCGGCCGCGCTCCAGGAGGCGAACCGGCGTATGCCTGCCGTGCAGCAGAAGCTGGCCGAGGCGCGCGCCGATCTCGCCGGCGCGACGGGCCGGGCCAACAGCGCCACGAAAGCGTCGAAGAAGGCGCACAGCGAACTGACCGCCGCCGAGAGGGCACTCGACGCGGCCATTGGTCGGGTCGAGCAGACCCGCGACGAGATCGGAGAGTTCGCCGCCTCCGCCTACAAGGGCCGCGACATCGCCGGCATCCAAGCCCTCCTGAGCGTCGAGGACCCGGCGAACTTCGTGGCTGGCCTGACCTATCTCGAGCAGATCGCCGACGTACGGCGACACCTACTCGACAATCACACGGCCGCGCGCGGTGCGGCGGAGATCAACGAGAACACGCAGATCGCACGCAAGCGAACCGCCGATGAGGCCAAGCGCAAGGCAGACGTGGCGCTGCGCGAGGCCGCCGCGGCCGAGGTCGAGGCGGAACGAGCTGAGCAGGACGTGGCCGCGGTAGTCGCCCAACGGGAGCAGGCGCTCAAGGTGGCGGCCCAGGAGCGGGCCGCGACCGAGGCGAGATACAAGGAGCTTCAGGCCGAGAGCGCTCGCATCGCCGCGGAGATCCGAGCGCTGGCGACCGGCAGTGGTCCGATGCTGCGCTCCGGCACGAAGCTGCTCATGCCGGTCAACGGCTGGAAGACGAGTGACTTCGGTATGCGGTACGACCCCTTCTACCACGTGTGGCGGCTTCATGCGGGTGTCGATCTGGCCGCGCCCGGCGGCGCGCCGATCTGGGCCGCGGAGGCCGGCAAAGTGTTCCGGGCCGGGTGGAGCGGTGGGTACGGCAACTACACCTGCGTGTATCACGGCACCTATCAGGGCAAGGGGTTCGCGACCTGCTACGCCCACCAATCTTCGATTCTGGTACGGGTGAATCAACAGGTGCGCCGAGGTCAGGTCATCGGTCGGGTGGGTACGACCGGCGCGTCCACCGGAAACCATTTGCATTTCGAGGTCCGCCTCAACGGCGACCCGGTCGACCCGGTCCCGTGGCTGCCCGCCTGCCTCTGCTGACCTCTAACCAGACGCGCTGAGCTGTCCGGGTCGGGTAGCCTGGCAGGTCGGGCGCGTAGGAGGAGGTGGGAACCGTGCCGCGAGAGAAGGGGCGCAAGGTGATCGCCTCCAACCGCAGGGCGCGTCACGACTACGCCATCCTCGACACCTTTGAGGCGGGCCTCGCGTTACTGGGCACCGAGGTCAAATCATTGCGGGCCGGCCGTGCCTCCCTTGTGGACTCCTTCGCACAGGAGAAGGACGGGGAGATCTACCTCTACGGGCTGCACATCCCCGAGTACGCCCACGGGACGTGGACCAACCATGAGCCGCGTCGCACGCGAAAATTGCTGCTCAACCGCTTTGAGATCAACCGCTTGATCGGGAAGACGCGGGAGAGCGGGCTGACGCTGGTTCCGCTCGCGTTGTACTTCTCCGACGGCTGGGCGAAGGTCGAACTCGGGCTCGCGAGAGGCAAGCGGTCCTATGACAAACGCCAGGATCTCGCCAGGCGCGATGCCGACCGGGAGATAAGCCGGGAGATGGGCAGGCGCAGCAAGGGCATCCGCTGACCCCCCGGGCCCTGCGGCGATGTTGGATGATCCGTGGGCCTCGAGCACCCGAAATCATCCAAGATCCGGTCGAGACGGCGGGTCGGCGCTCTAGCGGAATGATTTTGGCGGTCGTGGGCGTTAATCTGTGAAGCGCGCCGCACCCGCGGCGTTGCTGCAGGCGGCCGGTGGCCGCACGACCAGGGGGTGATTGGTTTCGACTGCGGACGTGGAGGCAGGGGAAGCGAGCCGAGGAAGCCGACGTCGTCTCGTGAATCGTCGTCGGAAACCTATAAGCGCCAAGGTTAATCGCGCTAGCCTCGCACTCGCCGCCTAGGCGAGTAGCGGGCTCGT
>JAXIPB010000153.1:0-30997 GCA_045403155.1 Micromonosporaceae bacterium | reverse complement strand
TCCTCGCCGTTGGTGACTACCGTGAGCACGGGCGTACCTTCCCGACCCGCGTTCCACCGCGGGCCTTGCTTGATCCCTAGTTCCGGACAACTCGGGAGGGTACGCCTCCCAAGACCCATCCACAGGTTTCAAGCATTGCTCATCACCGGGCCCTCGTAGCTCAGGGGATTAGAGCGCAACGTTCCGAGCGTTGAGGTCGGCGGTTCGAATCCGCCTGGGGGCGCTGTGTCCCGTCGCGGGCTGTGTCCCGTCGGGGCACGTCTGGCCGTATGCCCGAACGGTGAAGGGCTCCGCGTGCAAAGCGGATGCGCGTCGGTTCGACTCCGACTGCGGCCTCGCCGACGGCGATCCAGCATCGTCGCCATTCTGCCGTCCGCTTGTGGAGCCCGGGCTGTGGGGCACCCGTGACTCGCCCGGGCCCGAGCACGCCGACGGCAGATGTCGTGGTCGGTGTGCCAGCGGGGAACGGCACCGAGTAGCCTTGGGATTGCCCGTCAAGACTGGCGTCGGATGGGTCGTGCGGTTGTCGTCGCTATTCGTAGACCGCCAGACCGGGTCGGGGAGGGTGACACTGATGGCGAGCACCGCTGACTACGACGCGCCGCGCAACCCCGTGGTTGACCTTGGTGACGACAGCGTTGAGGAACTCAAGGTCACTCGTTCCGCGTTAAAGTCGTCGTCGCTGGACGTCGACGAGGCCGAGGGGGCCGACGGGTTCGCACTTCCCGGCGCCGATACGACCGACGAGGAGCTGACGGCGCCGGTCGTGCCGATGAAATCGGACGAGTTCCGTTGCTCGCGCTGCTTCCTCGTGCATCATCGCAGCCAGCTTGTCGATCAACGAAACGGCGAGGACATCTGCCAGGAATGCGCGTAGCGCGGGCCGGCGGCTAGGCCGCCACGGCCGAAGCCTCGCCCGAGACATGGCGAGCAATGCGAAGGTCGAGTGGATGCACGATGAACTCAAGCCGCAGGCCGCCGGGCCCTGGTCTCGGGCCCATGCTCCGGCTGTACTTGCCGAATGTGCAGATTAGCCGGTAATAACTCGATGATCTGGCCTCGATGATCTCGTGTGGGCGGACAGCCTGACCGTCTGGCCCGGTTGCCGTCAGCTCGACCGGCCACCGACGTCGTGGGCTGGATTGCCAGTCCTCGCCGGTCATTCGCCGACCGCCGCTCTCGTCAAGCACCTCGACGATGAGAGAAATTCCGTGCGGCCCGTCGGTGATGCCCCCGTGCCACAGTGTGTAGCCGCCGCCACGGTGGAGCACCTCGGGCGGGCCTAGCATGCGGAGCGGGACGGATGTGTTCACGCCCTCAGCATAGGCGGACGCCGTCACGGCGGCGCGTCGGCGAGTTCGGCGGGGTCGAGGTCGAGGGTCGCGAGAAGGCTGGCGTTGTCGTAGGTGTCCACGCGGTCTGGGAGCTGTCGGTCCACCCACTCTGCCCTCGCGTCCTGACCGCGGCGGCGCAGGACTTCGAGGATCTTGCTCTTGTCTATCAACATGGGTGCCTCACCATATGCTCGCCGTCTCCGGCGAGTCCCAACATACTCCCCGCGCCGGATCACGGTGAGGCCAGACGCAACGTTCGGCCGCAGTCGCACGAAACGGTCGCACAAAAACAGACGATGCTGCCACACCCGGTTGCGCTACGCTGGCGCCGCCGGCTGCCGCCGACGCGCCAAATCCCCACGACATTCGGTTAGGGGTCACGATGGCCGACAAGTCCCCCCGGAAAACCAACGCGAAGAAACAGGGCAAGACGCTCAAGGAGAAGCGGGCAGCGAAGAAGAGCAAGAGTGCCAACAAGTCCTCGCCGATCCTGCCGACTGGACACTAATACTGGACACTAATCAGGACGAGGACGCGCGTCACGGCCGTGCGTCCTAGGCCGTCCGATGTGAGATAGCCTCCCGCCGTGGAGGTTGATATCGCCATTGTCGGCGGTGGGATCGCCGGCATGTCCGTCGCGGGCGAGCTGGCCCGAGACCGCCGGCTGAGCGTGGCCGTCCTGGAGCAGGAGAGCCAGCTGGCCTACCACGCCAGCGGTCGCTCGGCCGCGGCGTTTCTCGAGTCGTACGGCAGCGCCGAGATCCGGGCGCTGACCCGCGCCTCTCGTCCGCTCCTCGACGCGACCGAGGAAGGCGAGGCGCCGCTGCTCACGCGGCGTCCGATGATATGGCTGGCACCCGATGAGCAGGTCGAGGAACTCGAAGACCTGCTTGCCGCCGAGCGCCTCCTTCGCCGCATCGACGAGGACGAGGCACGGCGGCTCTGCCCAGCGATCAGGCCCGGCTGGACGAAGCTGGCCGCCATCGAAGAAGGGGCCCAGGACCTCGACGTGGCTGGGCTCTTCGAACGGTATCGTCGCCTTGCGATGAGCCACGGCGCCACGGTTCTCACCAGTGCGGGGGTGCAGGGCGCCACCACGAGAGGCGGGAGGTGGGAGTTGCGGACGTCCGCCGGGGACATTCGCACCCATACGATCATCAACGCCGCCGGGGCGTGGGCCGACGAACTGGCCCGGCTCTGCGGGCTCTCCGGCATCGGCGTCACCCCGTTTCGTCGTACCGTCGCCATCGTTTCCGCCGACTCGGTCGACCGCTCCTGGCCCCTCGTCGGCGATGTGGCGGAGGGCTTCTACTTCCGACCCGAGGGCGATGGTTTGCTGCTTTCGCCGGCGGACGAGACTCCAACGCCGCCGGGCGATGCCCGGCCGGAGATGGAGGATGTGGCGCTCGCGCTGGACCGGGCGAACGAGGCGACCACCCTCAATCTGCGCCACGTCAAGACCAGCTGGGCCGGCCTGCGCACGTTCGCACCCGATCGAAATCCGGTCGTAGGCCACGATCCCGCGAGCGACGGCTTCTTCTGGCTGGCCGGGCAGGGAGGGTACGGCATGCAGACCGCCCCGGCGATGGCGATGCTCGCCGCGTCCCTCATCCGCCGCGAGTCGCTGCCGCCCGCGCTCGCGGACGAGGGCCTGGACGTGCAACGGCTATCGCCGGCCCGCTTCCGTTAGGAGGTCTCCACTCGGTGGGTGGCCGGGTCGTCGTGTTCGCCGAGGAACTCCACCCACGCCGTCTTGGCGGCCGGGTAGTGCACGACGGCCTCCACCTGGTCCAGGAAGGCGGCGACGCACCCCTCGAACCACTCCTGCAGCGCCGCGTCGGCGATCCGGCCGCCCTCGTCAAAGGCCAGGTGAGCCTGAGCGAGGGAGAACATGCCCGGCCAAAGGGGCGCGCCGAGGTGTTCCAGCGGCACCCGCAAGGCCCACAGCCCGCGATTGCCGCCGGCCATGGATGCCGACGCCGACATGAGCATCCCGTGCTTCCCCTTGAACGGCTGCGGGCGGTAGCGAGACACCCAATCGATGGTGTTCTTGAGCGCACCCGGCATCGAGAAGTTGTACTCCGGCGACGAGATGACGAAGGCGTCCGCACCGAGCAGCCGTTCGCGCAGCGCGGCCGCGCCGGGCGGGAATCCCTTCGCCTCCTGCAGGTCGCCGTCGTAAGAGGGCGAGTCGAAGTCCTTCATGGACGCTCGGTCGACGGTCGCGCCGTGGCTCTCAACCGTCTTCGCGGCCAGCGACGCCAGCCTGTCGTTGAGCGAGTTCGCACGCAGTGAGGCCGAGAAGACGAGCACCTTCAGCGGCGGCCGGGCAGTCTGGGTCATGGCGGTCCTCCCTGAGCAGGCGGTGCGGAAACACCGATGCGAAGTGCCAGGTATGGAGTGGCGCCGGGGGGAAGCAAGCGCCGGATGACCTTGCCAGTGGTCGCGATCTCGACCAGGGCCGTCGAGGGAACAATCGAGAGACCATGCCGGGTCGCCTCGAGCCACACCGCGGAGAGCGCCTCGCCCGCCCGAACCCAATCGGAGGCCGAGTCCCCATCGCCAGCCAGCACTCCGTACACGGACGTGGCGTCCTGCCGGATCCAGTCAAGAGCACGGCGCGTGACCGCCGTCGCCGCGGCGAGTTCGATCACCTGGTCCCGGCCGAGCAGATGCAGTCGCGTACCTTCGGCGGCGGCCGCCGTCAACAGTGCCGCGATCGCGGTGTCCGCGGGACGGGCACCGGTGGCCAACCGTCGATCGCCCGGCCGGCGCCTCGCGGCCGCGTAGCGGGCCTTCGCGTCGTCGGTGATGTCGATGTGCTCCGGCGCGGTAAGGGTCGCGACGTGGTCGGGGTTGGCGTCGGGCAGCAGGGTCACTCGCGCGGCCCGACCGTCCGCGGCGAGCGCGACGCGGGCGCGGTGTAGGGCATCGCCACAGTTGATCAGGGTGACGCGGTCGGTCGGGTTGGTCGAAGTCAGCACGCGCCGACGGTCCGCGAACACGCGCCCACCGTCCGCGAACACGCGCCCACGGTCCGCGAAGAGGTCGAGCGAGTCGGTGTGCACGACCCACCGCCACGGCCGACCGCCCGAAAGGGTGGGGGATGCGTGCTCCGACGGCAACGCGGCAGCCGCGGCGGCCGAGCCCGCCAGCGCCGCCGTGAGCTGCCGATCCGTCATGCCGCACCCCCTCCGCACCGTCGCCCTCATCCTGCCCGCGGGGCCCGGCGCTGCGGCCTGGTTTCACGGAAAGTGAGCCCTCCCCGGTGAGGATTCGGCCCACTCCCCGGGAAACCGACGGGCCTATGGCAGGCGGCCGGCCTTGGTGCGGAGATAGTTGCGCTCAGGGAGGCTGGTGGTGGCCCGGGCGGCGCGCTCGAAATGATCCCTCGCCTCGGCCAGCTGCCCGTTCATCTCGAGCAGATGCGCTCGTACGGCGGCAAGACGGTAGTTGCCGGCCAGCCGCACATCAGAATCCAGGCTGTCTAGCATGGCCAACCCCGCCTCCGGACCGTCGACCATGGCCGTGGCGACCGCCCGATTGACCGCCACGATCGGCGTCGGCGTGAGCATCTCGAGCAGGCGGTACAGGGCGAGAATCTCCGTCCAGTCGGTCTCGCCGGCGTTCGCGGCCTGCGCGTGTACGGCAGCGATCGCCGCCTGGAGCTGATACGGGCCGACCGGAGACTCGGCAAGCGCCGCACCGACCAACGCGACGCCTTCCTCGATCATCGAACCGTTCCACAGTGTCCGGTCCTGCTCCGACAACGGGACCAGTGCCCCGCGCCGGGTGCGAGCGTCGCGACGGGATTCGGTCAACAGCATGAGCGCGAGCAGCCCAGTGACCTCCCCCTCATTCGGCCGCAGGTGATGCAGCTGTCGGGCGAGCCGGATCGCCTCGGTGGTCAGCTCGGTCCGCTGGAGTTGCGGTCCCGAGGTGGCGATGTACCCCTCGTTGAAGATCAGGTACAGCACCTGAAGTACGGCGTCGAGCCGGACGCCGAACTCCGCGTCGGGTGGCATCGCGAAGGGAATTCCGGTGGCCCGGATCCGCTGCTTGGCGCGGACGATGCGCTGAGCCATCGTTGCCTCCGGCACCAGGAAGGCCGCGGCGATCTCCGGCGTGCCGAGGCCGCCGACCGCTCGCAGGGTCAACGCGACCTGCGCGGGCTTGGCCAGCGCGGGGTGGCAGCACAGGAACAACAGGGCGAGGCTGTCGTCGCGGTCCAGCGGCGGCTCGTCCTCAGGGCCCGGTATCGACGCGGCCTGCGCCGGTACGAAATCCGCGGCGGCCGCCTCGCTGCTGCGCCGGGTCTGATCGCGTCGATGCCAATCGATAAGCCGCCGGGACGCGACGGTGATCAGCCAGCCCCGTGGGTTCGCCGGCATGCCCTGGGTCGGCCACTGCTGCGCCGCGGCGAGCATCGCCTCCTGCACCGCGTCCTCGGCGGTGCCGAAGAGGCCGCGTTGATCGCCTCCGGCGAAGTTGCCGCGTTGATGGCCTCCGGCGAAGTTGCCGTACCGGCGCATCAGCGCGGCGAGGGCCTGCGGCGCCACCGTCCGCAGCACAGCGCTGAGATCGTCGCGCGGCAGACCCTCGGGATCCGCGCCGGAGCTCACATCTCTGTCCCGCCCATGTCCATGACCGGCCGAACCTCGACGCCGCTGAAGCGGGCATCGGGGATGTCGGCGGCCAACGCGAGCGCTCGGTCGAGGTCCTTGCAGTCCACCACGTAGTAGCCAGCGAGGTGCTCCTTGAACTCAACGAACGGGCCGTCGGTGACCTCGGACTTCCCGGCCCGTACCCGGACCGTGGACGCCGTGCTCGTGTCGGCGAGCGCGTCGCCGCTGACGTACTCTCCCGAATCGATGATCTGCTTCGTGAAGGAGCCGTACGCGTCATTCAGCCCGTGGCGCTCAGCCTCGGACAGGGCCGCCCAATTCGCCGGGTTGGTGTAGATCAACAGCATGTACTTCATGATCACTCCTTCGTGCCGTTGGCACGCTCGTCGTACCCCTCACAAGAGACGTCGCGGCACGGGCCGATCAATCGACGCGACGGGCCTCCGGGTTCTTCTCAGCCGGCCAGCGTCATGATGCGCCCTCGGGTCGCGCTGGTCCGGGCGGCGTCCAACACCTCGAGGCTGGCGACCGCGTCCCACGGATCCACCGGCACCCCGCCCTCGCCCCGTACCGCGGCCGCGAACGCGGGGTAGAAGGTGTCCCACCGCCCCCGCTCGCTGGGCACGGGCGAACCGGCGTCGCCACGCTGGAGCCGGCCC
Organism: Micromonosporaceae bacterium; assembly: GCA_045403155.1. GTDB lineage: Bacteria > Actinomycetota > Actinomycetes > Mycobacteriales > Micromonosporaceae > JAXIPB01. The sequence continues at coordinate 24,379 of JAXIPB010000153.1, read as the reverse complement.
CAATGATCCTCCGGCTCGGCTCCCCAATGGTCTTGTTCGGTCGCCGGCGTGCGGCCCGCGATGAGAGCGGCCTCTTGGCCATCCACATCGTCGACGACATAGGTTCCCGTCGCGCCCGTCACGCGCAGACGTGGCCCCGGCGCCCCTTGAAGCCAGCTGCCCCACAGGTGGGATCGGACGCCGCCGTTGTGGCCGAGCGCGACGAAGAAGTCGTCGTCGATATCGCGGTCCTCGCGTCGGTGCTGCTCGGCGTAGACAGTCGTGACCGGTCCGAACAGCTGCAGGGCCTGGTCGACCAGGTGACTGCCGAAGTCGAGCAGGCCTCCACCGCCCGAATCAGCCGGCCCGGGCTCCGGTTTGAACCGCTCGAACCGCGACTCGAATCGGATGATCGAGCCCAACGACCCGTCCGCGATAAGCCGGCGTACGGTCAGGAAATCGGAGTCCCAGCGGCGGTTCTGGTAGACGCTCAACGGGATGCCGGCACGCTCGGCCGCCTCGACCGTCTCCCGGGCCGACGCGGCGTCGAGGGCGAACGGCTTGTCGCTCACGACCGCGAGACCGAGGCCCAACGCCTCCTGGGCGAGCGGGATGTGGGTCGCGGCAGGGGTGGAGATGGTGACCGCCTCGGCACCTGACTTCGCCATTTCGGCGAGGGAGTCAAACGCGCGCGCCGATGGGTAGTCGATGGCCAGCCGGGAACGGCGCTGGGGAGATGTCGTGACCACACCGACGAACTCGCATTCGGGAGCCCAATCGATAAATGGCGCGTGGAAGACCCGACCGCCGAAGCCATAGCCGACCAGCCCGATTCGAACAGGCGATTCCGACATGCGCCTATCCTGCCACGGTGTTACGAGTCGAGGAGCAGCGCGCAGTTGATGAGACCAAGGTGGCTGTACGCCTGCGGGTGGTTGCCCAGCCCGCGTTCGGTCAGCGGATCGTACTGCTCGGGCAGCAGGCCGGTCGGTCCGGCGCAGTCGACCATCTGCTCGAAGAGCTCCTCGGCGTCGGCCCGGCGTCCGGTGCGCAGGTACGCCTCGATGAGCCAGGCGCTGCAGATGTGGAATCCGCCCTCGCGGCCGGGCAGGCCGTCGTCCCAGTGGTAGCGGTAGACGATGGGCCCGCTGCGCAACTCCGCCTCGACGGCCAGTACCGTGGCGAGGAAGCGGGGATCGTCGTCGGCCAGCAGCCCGGACAGGCCGATCCACAGCGACGACGCGTCGATCTCCGGGTGTCCATACGCCACCGTGTACGCGCCGGCCTCCTCGTGCCACCCATGGGTGAGGACATCCTCGGCTATCTTGTCGCGCAACGCACCCCACTCGGGGTCGACCGGCATGCCATGCCGCGCTCCGATCCGCAGTGCGCGGTCCACCGTCAGCCAGCCCATCACCTTGGAGTAGACGTGGTGCCGGGGCGGGATGCGAGCCTCCCAGATGCCGTGATCGGGCTCGTGCCAGCGGCGGGAGACCGCCTCGACCATGTCGCCCACGAGATCGACCTGCCACTGCTCCAGCCCGCCACGCAGGTCGGCGTAGTGGGCGATGAGGTCGGCGATCGGGCCGAAGACGTCGAGCTGAACCTGACGGTTAGCGGCATTGCCCACGCGGACCGGACGTGATCCCGCATATCCCGGCAGGGTCTCGATCACGGCCTCGGCTCCGAGTTCGTATCCGTCCACTGTGTAAAGGGGATGCAGCCGCTCCGGATGCCCCGCGGTGCCCTCGATGATGCGCCGCGTCCATGCCAGCAGCGACTCGGCCTCTTCGCGCGAGCCGAGCAGCACGAGGGACTGCGCGCTCATCGCAGCGTCCCGCAGCCAGCAGTACCGGTAGTCCCAGTTGCGCAGGCCGCCCATCTCCTCCGGCAGCGAGGAGGTGCCGGCGGCGATGATCGCGCCGGTCGGCTGGTACCACATCGCCCGCAGCGTCAGGGCGCTGCGCAGCACCAACTCCCGCGCCAGCGTCGGCAGGCGCAGGCTCCGTGACCACTCACGCCACACCCGCTCCGATTCCGCCTGTCGCTCCAGCACCTCCGCGACCGGAGTCGGCGGCGGGGGGTCCGGGCCGCCGTCACCGCCCAGTCGCAGCTCCAGCGGAACCAACCCGCCGGCACGGGCAAGGTCAACGACGGCGTGCGCGGTGTGGTGACCGCCCTCGTCCACGATCTCCCACTCGACACCCGGGGCGACCAGCGTCATCGGGTCGTTCGAGCCGAACACCCGCAGCTCGTGCCCGACCTGCTCCAACTGAGTCGGCACCTGACCGAACTCGGGGCGAGGCGCGAAGTCCACCCGCACCGGTACCGACCCGGAGAGCACGCGAAGCAGCGTGGTCCTGGGTTCCTCGCCCTCCAGCGTGTCGATCACGGCCAGGCCGGACCAGCGGGTCTCGACCGACATGGTGCCGGGGCGGTAGCGCTGCCCAAGGGGCATCGCCTCGCCCGGGCGTCCGGTCCGGGCGGGGGCGACCGAGAAGTAACCGGCCGAGTCGTCGCCGAGCAGAGCGGCAAAGACAGCCGGCGAGTCCGGTCGCGGGTGGCAGAGCCAACTCACCTTGCCCGCGGGCGTGAGCAACGCGAGCGTGCGTCCGTTGGCGAGCATCGTGTGGCGCTCGATGGGAACGGCGCTCTCGCCGAAGAGCCACCGTCGCCGGCACTCGGTGAGCAGCGCGAGCACCCGTACGCCCATCTCGGGGTCATCGACGGTGAAGTTGGCCCTGGTCTCGTCGCCTTGGCCGATCTTGATCCCGATGTCGGGCCCCTGCAGGTTGGCGAAGGCGTTCTCGTCGGTGGCGTCGTCGCCGAGGTAGATGACGGCGCTGGCCGACATCTGCGTGCGCAGCTCGTCGACCGCCATGCCCTTGTGCGTGGCGACCACGGACAGCTCGATGACGTCCTTGCCCGTGGTCACGTGCACGCCCGGCCAGTTGGCCGGGCCGGACCGCACCAGTTCTATCAGCTCGGCCGCGATCTCCACGTCGGCGCCACGGGTGTGCACCGCGACGCTCGCGGGCTTCTGCTCGAGCCGGATCCCCTTGCGGTTCCTCGCCAGATCGGCGAGCTCATGGCCCAGGCGGGTACGCAGCTCGACCACCTCGGGGGCGATCCGCTCGACGAATCCGACATCGAACTCCGAGCCGTGGCTACCCACGAGGTGGACCTCGCTGGGCAGGCGAGACAGCGCGGCCAGATCTCGGAGCGCCCGACCCGAGATCACGGCGACCGTCGTCTGGGGCAGCGACGCGAGAGACCGGATCGCGGCGACGGCCTCTGGCAGCGGCGGGGCATGGGTGGGATCGTCCACGATGGGCGCCAGGGTGCCGTCGTAGTCACACGCGACAAGCAGCTGCGGCACCCGCGAGATGCGCATGACCGCAGCACGAAGGCCGTCGTCCAGGCCGCCGGAGCTGGCCGCCGACGGCGTGCTCATGCCGCGGTTCCTAGCGCCGTCAGGAAGTCCGACGCCCACTGGCGACCGCCGTGGTCACGCAGGTAGCGTCGCATCGAGTGCATGCGCTTGGCGGCCACGCTACGGTCGGCTTCGACCGCGCGCATGAGCGCATCCTTGATGCTGTTGATGTCGTGTGGATTGCACATGTACGCCTGGCGCAGCTCCCTCGCGGCACCAGCGAACTCGGAGAGGACCAATGTGCCGCCCAGATCGCCACGGGCCGCAACGTACTCCTTGGCCACGAGGTTCATTCCATCGCGCAACGGGGTCACCGCCATCACATCCGCGGCCCGGAAGAGGGCAGCGAGCTCACTGCGACTGTACGACTGGTGCAGGTAGTGCACGGCCGGGGCCCCGACTCGGCCGAACTCACCATTGATGCGGCCGACCTCCCGCTCCACATTCTCGCGCAGCCGGGCGTAGTGCTCCACCCTTTCCCGGCTCGGCGTGGCGACCTGAACCAGGACGGTCTCGGGCGTGTCCAGCCGGCCCTCGCTCAGCAGCTCCCGGTACGCGTTGAGCCGATGCTGAATGCCTTTGGTGTAGTCGAGACGGTCCACGCCGAGGATGAGGGTCTTCGGCCGGCCCAACTCCGACCGGATCTCGTCGGCGCGGGCGCGCACGTCGATCGTGTCGACGAGACTCTCCATCTCACCGATGTCGATGGAGACGGGATAGGACCCGGCTCTTACCGATCGTCCCTCGATCTCGACGCTGAGCCCGCGGCGCTTCAACCCGAGCAGGTGGCGGGCCAGATGCAGGAAATTCTGCGCGCCGAGCGGCGTCTGAAACCCGACCAGGTCCGCGCCGAGCAGGCCCCGGATGATGTCAACGCGCTGGGGGAGCTGCATGAACAGCTCGATCGGCGGAAACGGGATGTGGAGGAAGAAGCCGATGCGCAGGTCCGGACGGCGCTCGCGCAGCATCGCCGGTACGAGCTGGAGCTGGTAGTCCTGCACCCAGACGGCCGAACCGGACGGGGCGACCCTAGCGGTGGCGTCGGCGAAGCGGCGGTTGACCTCGCGGTAGGCCTCCCGCCAGTGGCGATGGAAGACCGGCGTCTCCACGGCATCGTGGTACAGCGGCCAGATTGTTGAGTTGGATGCGCCCTCGTAGTAGTTGACGATGTCGGTCTCGGAGAGCGGTACCGGGTGCAGTTGGATGCCGTCGACCTCGAACGGCCTCGGCGCCGGGCCGGCGGAGCCGGCCCAACCTACCCAGATGCCCCGATGACCCGCCAGGATCGGATGCAGCGCCGTCACCAGGCCACCCGGGCTGCGCCGCCACTCGCGTCCGGCCTCGGTGATCTCCTCATCGACGGGCAGCCGGTTGGCGACCACGACGAACGTCTGTCGCCCGGTCGCGCTATCCGCGCCACCGTCCGGAGCACGCTCGTCAGCCACGCTCAATCACCCCATCCGGTTGAGTCGGCCTCAGCCGATAAGACTATCTAGGTGTGGCCGAGTGGTCGGTGGGGTGGGTGGCATTCAAGGTCGTACGTGTGTTCGGCTATCCGTGTGGAGAAGCGAAAACACTTTTGGAACGGTCGCTGGGGGCGTCTCGCCCGCCACGACATCCTCCTGTACGAGGATGGCGGGCGCTGGATGGTCGAATTGCGCACCGGCGGCGCGGAGGGACGAAGTCGCTGGGCCGAGTTCGACCACGAGGACGCCGCGCTCGACCGCGTCCGCGACCTGCTCGCGGGTGGGGACGAGTGGCGTGAGCTGGTGTGAGGGCTAGGCCCGGTCGCGCCGCCGAGCGCCGAAGAGGAAGACGAGCATTCCCACCACCGCGACGATCGGTCCCACGATCGCCCAGGTCGAGTTGCCGGACATCTGGCTGCCGCCGAGGATGTTCAATCCCTGCAGCGTCCAGACGACGCCGGCGAGAACCGCCAGCACACCGATGACCATCCAGAGATATCGCATGGTGCCCGCCTCCTTGAAGGGGGTAGCGACCGGCGACCGCCGCCCGCGCCTCCATGCTGCCGCCCCCGGGAGATTCGCACCAGACCCGGCGGACCTAGATCGGCTTCTGTACGCGCTTGGCGTCGAGGTCACCCGGAGCTGGTTTCCCCGATAGATTCAACGGGTGCTTGGTCTGCCGGACCACATCGGAGCTTGCCTGTTCGACCTTGATGGCGTCCTGACCCAGACGGCGAAGGTCCACAACGCCGCCTGGACCGAGATGTTCAACGAGTACCTGCGCTTACGCGCCGCGCACGCCGACGAGCCGCTCGTTTCCTTCGACCCGATCGATGACTACAACTCCTACGTGGACGGCCGCCCCCGGGCCGACGGAGTCCGCACCTTCCTCGCGTCCCGCGGCATTGACCTGCCCGAGGGTACGCCGGACGACCCGCCCGACGCCGAGACCGTGCACGGTCTGGGCAACCGCAAGAACGAACTGTTGCTCCGGATGATCCGCACCGGGGGAGTGCAGACGTACGAGGGCTCGGTCCGTTATTTGCGGGCCGCCCGGGATGCGGGCCTGCGCCGGGCCGTGGTCTCGGCGAGCGCCAACTGCCGCGAGGTGCTCCAGGCCGCCGGGATCGAGGACCTGCTGGAGGTGCGAGTGGATGGACTCGTGGCTGCCGCGGAGGGACTGCGCGGAAAGCCGTACCCGGACACGTTTCTCGCCGCGGCGCGCCGCCTCGGCGTACCGCCAGAACATGGTGCCGTGTTTGAGGATTCGACCGCCGGGGTACAGGCCGGGCGCGACGGCGGCTTCGGCTTCGTGGTCGGCGTGGACCGGGTGGGCCACGCTGACGACCTGAAGGCGCACGGAGCGTCCATTGTGGTGAATGACCTCGCGGAGCTGCTGCCATGATTCCAGAGCCGCACTATCCGGTCGAGCCATGGTGCCTTCGCGAGACCCGCCTCGATCTCGATCTGCTGGGTCAGTCTGAGTCGGTGTTCGCGCTCTCGAATGGCCACATAGGACTTCGCGCGAACCTTGACGAGGGGGAGCCGCACGGTCTTCCGGGGACATACCTCAATTCGTTCTACGAGCTACGACCGCTGCCGTACGCCGAGGCGGGGTACGGCTATCCCGAGTCCGGTCAGACGATCGTCAATGTGACGAACGGCAAGCCGATGCGCCTCCTCGTCGACGACGAACCCTTCGACGTGCGGTACGGCGACCTGCGCGCACACGAGCGCGTGCTCGACCTGCGGGCGGGAACGCTGGAGCGCACTGTCGAGTGGTGCTCGCCGGCGGGTCAGTTCGTGCGGGTGCGTTCGATCCGCCTCGTCTCCTTCACCCAGCGGGCCATCGCCGCCATCTGCTATGACGTCGAACCGCTCGAGAAGCCGGCCCGACTCATCCTGCAATCGGAGTTGGTTGCCAACGAGGACATGCCGCCGATCAGCGACGATCCCCGCGTGGCGGCCGCGCTGGCGTCGCCGCTCGAGTCCGAGGAGCACATCGCCGGCCATGAGAGCGCCATGTTGATCCATCGCACGAAGCGGAGCGGGCTGCGAATGGCCGCCGGCATGGACCACGTCGTGGAGGCGCCGTCCCGGGCTCGGGTGACGACCGAGGCGCACGCCGACTGGGCGCGCACGACGGTCGCCTGCGTGCTGGAGCCCGGTCAGCGGCTGCGCGTCGTGAAGCTCGTCGGATACGGATGGTCCTCTCAGCGGTCACGTCCGGCGCTGCGCGATCAGGTGCACGCCGCGCTGGCGGCCGCCAGCTTCGCCGGTTGGGACGGCCTCGTGGCGGCGCAGCGCGAGTACCTCGACGCGTTCTGGGACGCGGCCGATGTGCAGATCGAGGGCGACCCCGAGGTGCAGCAGGCCGTCCGGTTCGGACTCTTCCACGTGCTTCAGGCCGGGGCGCGCGCGGAGATGAGACCGATCGCGGCGAAGGGGCTGACCGGGCCCGGATATGACGGGCACGTGTTCTGGGACACCGAGATGTTCGCTCTTCCCGTCCTCACATACACCCAACCCAGCGCGGCGCGCGACGAGCTGTCGTGGCGGCACGCGACGCTCGACCTCGCCCGCGATCGCGCCGTGCAGCTGCGACTGCGCGGAGCGGCGTTCCCGTGGCGTACGATCCGCGGCCACGAATGCTCCGGTTACTGGCCGGCCGGCACGGCGGCCTTTCACATCAATGCCGACATCGCCGACGCGACCCTGCGTTACCTCAACGCGACGGGCGACGACGACTTCGTGCGCAGCATCGGGCTTGAGCTTCTGGTCGAGACGGCCCGCCTGTGGCGGTCGCTCGGCCACCATGACCGGCACGGCGCCTACCACATCGACGGCGTCACAGGACCGGACGAGTACTCGGCGCTCGCCGACGACAACGTGTACACAAACCTCATGGCGGCACGAAACATGGCCGGCGCCGCCGAACTCGCGCTACGGCTTCCGGAAGTGGCGCGCGCACTCGGCGTCGATGAGGAGGAGGCGGCGTCATGGCGCGACGCCGCGGCCGCGATGCACCTGCCGTTCGACTCCGAACTGGACGTGCACCCACAGTCGGAGGGATTCACCGGGCACCAGGAGTGGGACTTCACATCGACGGCGCCGGAGGACTATCCGCTGCTGCGGCACGTGCCGTACTTCGATCTCTACCGCAAGCAGGTCGTGAAGCAGGCCGACCTTGTCATGGCCATGCACTGGCGGGGCGACGCCTTCAGCGCGGAGCACAAGGCGCGCAACTTCGCCTACTACGAGGCACGCACGGTTCGGGACTCCTCGCTCTCCGCCGCCACACAGGCTGTGCTCGCCGCCGAGGTCGGTCACCTCGAACTTGCCCACGACTACATCGCCGAGGCCGCACTCGTGGATCTGCGCGACCTGAACAGCAACACCCGCGACGGCGTCCACATCGCGTCGGTGGCCGGAGCGTGGCTGGGTCTGGTCGCCGGGTTCGGCGGGATGCGCGACCACGACGGGCAGCTGTCCTTCGCTCCCCGGTTGCCGTCGCGGGTAGATCGTTTGGTGTTCTCCATCTTGTGGCGCGGGCTGCGGCTGCGCGTAAGCCTGGACGCCGAGACGGCTACGTACGCCCTGCGTGACGACGGCGAGCACAGTCTCGACTTCACCCACCACGGCGAGCCGATCACGGTAACCACGGCGAAGCCGGTGACGCGCCCTATCCCGCCGGCGCACCCGTTGACCGATCGGCCCGTGCAACCCCCGGGCCGAGCTCCGCTGCGCCGCTTCGCGCCCGCTCCAATGCCCCCGTAGCGTTCACGATCGACACGTGCAGATCTTGGATGATATCCGGTGCCGTAGGCCCCTGAATCATCCAAGATCGCTACTCGGTCGACAAGCTATCGCTGGGAGCGAAGCAAGTTGGTCGCTACCTTGCCGACCGCCGCATCGCGCCGGAGACTCGTGTCCGCTCGATGCTCCTGAAGCTCCACATCGAGGTCGGCTTTGTTCATGCGTACATGGGTGTCCGCCTCGTCACGCAGGATCGCGAGATCTCGAGCGTGGCGCTCGACCGAGCTGGTCGACTGTGCTCTCACGATCTTGTCGTACTCGCTGAGCCCGCCGCTGAACTTGACCACCACCGGGAGGCAGTCGGCGAGGATAAAGAAGATCCTCACCGCCCAGGTGCCGAGGAACAGCGCGGTGGTGGTCGCGGCGAGTGCGTGCAGCGCCTTCATCCGCTCCAGCAGCCCAATCGGGCCCTGGTGGTCTCGCGCCTCCTGAACCCGCGCAGCGATGAGGACATCCCTGGTGGACTCGAAGTTGGCCTGCGCGTCGCTCAGTTCGCTTGACAGGGCCGTCACCTCGCCCCTGATCGTCACGAGTCGGTCGGTGTTCGCCTTCATGGGGTGGGTGGCCTTGAAGGCCTCGACATCGCGGTTGCGGTCGCGGCAGTCCGGGCCGTATCCGCGCTCGCCGGTCAGACCCGGACCGGACGTGCCAGCACACTCCTTGCGGGCCAGGTCAGTCAGTCGGGCCAACTCGACGTTATCGGCGTCGACCGTCGCCTTGAGCGCCAGCTCATCGGCCCTGCGGGCGGCCAGTTCCCCCTCCAACGCGAGCGGGGTCTTGCCAAAGGACAACAGATGCTCCTCGCACCCGGCCGGCACCGGGGCGAGTCCGGTCGCGCTCTCCTTCGTGTTGCACGCGAGCAGCTTGCTCCCCAGGTCCGCGAGCTCCTGCGTACGTTCATCACGGATGTGTTGCTCGATGGCGGTTTGGAAGATTCTGATCGTGAGCGGCTCGGCGATGATGACGCCGAACATGATGGAGAGAAATAGCCGCATGAGGAAGGCGCCCCACCGCCGGCCCTGGCCCACCATTGTGGACACCAACGCGCGATCGAGGCTCACGATGAACACGAACCAGATCAGCGCCGGTACGATGTGGATCCACGACTCGTAGCCGAGAGACTGGTTTATCGCCATCCACATCGAGAAGCCGGCGATGAGGCCAGTGCCCAGAATGATTCCGCCGAGGGCCGTGTGGCGGGCCCGTTCGAACCACACCTGGCGAACGAGTCGCTCATCGACGCCGGCGAGCGTACGCAGCCAGCGCGCCGGGTCGAACCGTCGTTCGGGTGGCGGTTCGTAGGCGACCGGCCGCGGCACGTACCGCTCCCGAACCGGTACCGGTGCCGGCGTTGGGGCTGGTGCTGGTGTTGGGGCTGGTGCTGGTGTTGGTTCCAGTTCCTCGGTCGGATCGTTGCGTTGCTCGGCTGGATCCACAGGATCCTCGCGCTCGTCGGCCTGCGCACCTGGCTCGGCCTCGTCCCGCTCGGCCTCGTCCCGCTCGGCATCGTCCCGCTCGGCAACGTCCCGCTCGGCATCGTCCCGCTCGGCAACGTCCGACCCGGCATCGTCCCGCTCGGCAACGTCCGACCCGGCATCGTCCCGCTCGGCATCGGCGTGCTCGGCATTGGCGTGCTCGGCATTGGCGTGCTCGGTGTCGGCGTGCTCGGTGTCGGCGTGCGATGACTCGGGCTCCGCGGGGGGTCGCTCATCCGTCACAGCCATCTCCCATTCGGCAAGTCGTCGTTCAGGTCGGCGACGGCGGTGCGCACCTGCACGGTCAACAGACGCATCTCGACCCCGTCCACATCGGGCCGGGCTACCTCCCAATACGCGCGGACCTGCGCATCGGCCCGCCGCCGCACTGCCTGAACACTGTCCGGATCGAAGAACTCGCCGAGAGAGGCGAGCATCGAGTCCCCGGCCAAGTGAGCGACGATGATCGAATCGAGGTCTGTGAGGCCCGCCTCGGCGACCGCAGCCGGACTGACCACCCGACACCGGAATGTCGCGAGGACGGTGAAGTCGACGGTGGGCTCGGTCGAGGCAATGGTGACGCCGACCGACACCTGCCGCGGACGCACCTGCACCAGCGATACCTCGGTGGCGTCCACGACGACCGGATCGGCGAAATCGACGTGCCGTTCGCCGTACGCAACGAAGGTTCCGCCCGTCTTGAAGACGTATATCGCCCCCGGGCGGGATGGTGGCAGATCTCCCGGCGCGCGGCGCGCTCTCCGAAACCGTTCTCGGCGCACGTCCGGCAAGCCGACCTGCGTCAGCACCGGATAGCTCGCGCGCTGCTCATCCGCTATCACGCCCAAGAAGCCTGCCCCCCACCCGGATGAGGCGTTGCCACGCCATCCGTCGGAGTATCGCAATTGCGCAGCGATTTCGCGCCCCCGCGAACGCCGGCGACACTCAGCGAGGTCCTACCGGCGTCGGCGCTGCTCGCAGGCGTCTGCCGCAGCACACCGCCCGCGAGCATCCGCGGCGGCCGTGCGCGCCTCGTCGTCGAGCGCGCGGGCCGAGATCGCCGCGATGTGCGCGCGCTCGGCGGCACCCTGTTCGGCGAGGAGTGCCCCGTCTCGTGCGCGGATGGCTTCGGCTTCCTCGGCGCGAAGCTCGGTCGACCGGCGGGAGAGCCGATCATGCTCCGGGGTCCAGCCCTCCGCGCGGCGGAAGACCTCGCGCAGTTGCTCGCTGGTGATGTCCCCGCGCCGGTATGCCGCAAACGCCGCATGTGTCGTCTCGGCCTGCAGTTGCGGTTGGCTCTCCACGGCGGTCCGCTCAAGGTGTGCGATCTGGGCGGCGATCTCCGCCGCCTCCCGCACGACCGCGTCGTGGGCTCCGCGAACCTCGTCCGCGTTTCGCTGCGCGGCGACGTAGTCGGCGTGCGCCGCCTCGGCCTCCGTCGCGGCCTGCGCGGCCGCGACCGACGCCGCGTCGGCGATCTGCTGGAGCTGAACACACTGCTCTCGGAGGGCCGCGCACTCGTCCGCACGGCCTCGCCTCTTGTGGGGCTTAGCGTCGTACGAGGTCTGCTCCGTTGGAAAGCTCAGTTCGGGGCTCGGGGCGGCCGGAAGTGCCCGAGTCTCCACGTAGCTCGCGGCGTGACCGGATTGGTTGCCGTAGACGGCCGGCGTCAGCTGGGTTGGCGCCTGAATCGGGACGGCCTGGATGGGCACGGCCTGGATGGGAATGGCCTCGATCGGGGCGGGCTGGGACGGCGGCACGCCGTATACGGCCGAGCTCGAGGAAATCGCAGGAATGCCGGAGATCGCGGGCCCGAGCGGCGGGCTCGATACCGGGTTGCCGTATCCGGGGTTGCCGTAGACGTGCGACGACCCATCGCCCGGCGGCGCCGAGTAGGGCCCGCTCGCTACGTATCCGCTGCCCGCGATCGGTCCGGCGGGCAGCGCGGCGGGCCTCGACCCGGCAGAGGGCAATGCGACCGGTGGCGGCGGGGATGGATAGCGCCGGGGCGCTGGGCCCGGCAGCGCGAGCGGGCGCGAGCCCGGACCACGCGGCATGGCCCCGGCATGCGGCATGCCCCCGGCGTGCTGCAGACCCCCGGCCCGCGGCATGGCCATCGGCCGCCCGACTGGCACCCCGCCCACGGTCGGACCAGATGGCAGCGCCAATGGACGCGACGCCGTTGCAATCGGCCGTGGCATCGGACTCATGGGAGCACGGCGCCGACGCCGCCGTCGGCGTCGACCGCGGACCGTCACGACGATTCCGTAGATGAAGAGAGAGGAGCCGATGACTACGACGATGAGCGACCAGATCGCGAGCACAGAGCCGGTGCCGCCCAGGTTGGGCATGGCAACGGAACTGGTCACTCCGCGAGGATGTCACGTCGACGCGGCGTTGCCTACTCAATGCCAGGGGTGGTCTGTGTTACGTCTTTGTCTCGTTCCCTGATGGCGTCGATCTCCGCCCCGAGCAGCACCGCGTACGCCGACAGATACAGCCAGAGCATGAGCACGATCACAGCCGCGATGCTTCCGTACGTCTGGTTGAAGCTGCCGAAATTGCTCACATAAATAGAGAAGCCGAGCGATGCCAGTACCCACACGGCGACGGCGGCCAGGGTGCCCAAGGTCACCCATCGGAAACGGGGTTGCACTCGATTCGGGCCGACCCGGTAGAGCACGGCGAGGGCGAGCACAACGAGGAGCGCGAGCAGGAACCATCGGGCGCCCTGGGCCACGCCGGCGGCGACCGGTTCGAGACCCATCCGGTCGAGGATCGTGGGGAAGGCAGCGACCAGCGTCAACGCCACTATGGCCACGACCAGGCCCGCCACGGTCAGGCTGAGGCCGAGCGTCGACCGTTTGAGGAATCCTCGATCCTCCTCCACGTCATAGATCACATTGAGCCCGGACAGCAGTGCCCGTACGCCGCCCGACGCCGCCCAGATCGTCGCGGCGAGGCTGATCACGAGTCCGATCGTCAGGCCGCCGCGCCCAACCGACGCGACCGAGGTGAGCTGCGAAGTCAGGAGCTCGCCGGCGCCGGCCGGCAACGCCTCGGTTACAGACGCGATCTGCTCCTTGATGCGGTCCGGGTCGGCCACCATCCCATATACCGTGACGGTGGCGATCAACGCGGGAAAGATCGCGAGCAGGGCGTAGAAGGCCACGCCGGCCGCGATCAGCGAGACGTTGTCCGTCTTCGCCTCGGCCCGGACAACCCGGGCAAGTCTCAACAGTTCCGCCCACTCACCTTCGCGCATCCGCCGCAATGTCGCACGGGCGTGTCACAGTTTTCATCGACATGATGCAGGAGGGGCACGTGCGGCTGCTGCTGTTCTCGGATCTCCACCTCGATACGCCCTTCGCATGGGCGGATCCCAGCGTGGCGAGGGCCCGACGCCGGGCACTGCGGGAGACATTGGTACGCATCTGCGCTCTCGCCGCGTCGCAGCGGGTCGACGCGCTGTGCTGCGCGGGCGATCTGTACGAACAGGACCGCTACACGCCTGACACGGCCGCTTTCCTTCGCGAGGTCTTCGCCGGCGTCCACCCAATTCCCGTCCTGCTGGCCCCCGGTAATCACGACTGGTTGGGGCCCGCGAGCCTCTACCGCCAGGTGAACTGGACGGAGAACGTCCATCTCTTCAGCCAGCCCCGGCTGGAGCCGATGACGCTCGCGGACGGGTTCACCGTCTGGGGAGCGGCACACTGCGCCCCGGCGAACACGCCGGGATTCCTGGACGACGTCCGCGTGGATCGCGGCGGCGTACACGTCGGTCTTTTTCATGGGTCGGAACAGGGTGAGCTCGCGTTTCAGGACACCGGCAAGATCCCGCACGCCCCGTTCCGCGCCGATCAGATACCACGTGCGGGCCTCTCCCACGCGATGGTGGGGCATTTCCACACTCCTCGCGACGGGGCGTACCACACCTATCCCGGCAATCCGGAGCCGCTCGCCTTCGGCGAGGACGGCGAGCGTGGCGCGGTGTTGTTGACCGTCGATGGCTCCGGATCGGTGACCCGGGAGCGGCATCTGGTGGCGGTGTCGCAGGTCAGCGACGTGGGGGTGGACCTGACCGGAATCACGAACGGCGCCCAGCTTCGCGAGCGCGTCGCCGCTGCCCTCGCCGACGTGAAGGGCACCGTCCGGGTGACGCTCTCCGGCGAGGTGGAGCCCGAGGTCGAGCTGAACCTGGCGGAGCTCGTCGACGTCGCCCCGCATCTCGAAGCGCTCGTTCCGCGGCTGGGGCGGGTCACCGTGGCCTACGACCTCGACGCGCTGGCAGAGGAGCAGACGGTGCGGGGGCAGTTCGTTCGGGACGTACGAGAAGCGACGTCGCTCAGCGAGCATCAGCGGCGCCGCGTGATGATCACTGGACTTCGCGCCCTCGACGGCCGCCGGCTCGATCTGGATGTCAACTGATGATCATCCAGAGCGTCACCGCCCACCACTTCGGCCCGCTCGCCGCCGAGACGATCGAGCTTGCCGAGGGCCTGACGGTGATCTATGGCCCCAACGAGTCGGCGAAATCCACCTGGCACGCCGCCATCTACGCGGCGCTGTGCGGGCGCAAGCGCGGCAAGGGTCGCCCGACCGAAGAGGAGCAGCACTTCATCGACCTGCATCGGCCCTGGGACGGGCCTGGCTTCGCCGGAGGCGATCAACGCGGCAACGTCGCCGGAGGCGATCAACGCGGCAACTTCGCCGGAGGCGATCAACGCGGCAACTGGTTGGTCAGTGCCCGGGTTCTCCTGGATGACGGCAGGCATATCGAGCTCCGCCAGGAACTCGACGACCGGGTGGCCTGCGACGCCGTGGATCTCGATGTCGGACGGGACTGCTCCGCCGAGATCATCAACGATGGAACTCCGGACGCGGCCCGATGGCTCGGGCTGGATCGGCATTCGTTCCTCGGCACCGCGTGCATCGCACAGGCACAGGTTCTCGACGTGCTCCAGCGCGCCGGCGGACTGCAGGGGCACCTCCAGCGCGCCGCCTCTACGGCCGGTGCCGCGGATCAGACCGCCACCTCGGCGATCGAATGCATCGACAAGTTCCGCGCCGAACGGGTCGGCGGTGAGCGCGCCTTCACGAAGCCTTTGCCTAGAGCCGTGAGCGCCGCGCAGCACGCGCGCGCGAATCTCGATCGGGCACGCGCGGACCATGCCGAGCATGACCAGCGCCTCGCCGAAGTGAACAGGCTGCGTGCGGCGGCCGACAGCGCGGACCGGGAGGTGCGGCTGCAGGAGGCCGCGGTGGCCATGCTCGCGGCGCGCCAGGCTCGAGCGCGAGCCGACCAGGCGATGGAGTTGGACGCGCGCGTGAGCGCCGCCGGCGCGACCTCGATCGCGAGCGAGGACGTGGCGGCCGAGGTCGCTGCGGCGCTGGCCACGTGGCGGAGCCGACCGGTCGCTCCCGCCGTCCAGGGTCGGCCGGTTGACGCGGCTGACCTCAGCGACGACCAGCTCCGCGAGCTGGCCCGGGACCTGCAGGAGGACGTCGCCCCGCGCGACCCCGAGATCGAGGATCGTCTCGCCTCGGCCCGAGTTCGGGTCTCGACCGCTGTGCGGCGCCGGGCCCGTGGCCGCGCGGTCACCGCCATTGGAGTGGTTCCAGCTCTCGCCGGAGCCGCGCTTCTTGCCTTCGGCGAGGAGTTGGCGGTGGTTGCGCTGGGCTCACACCTCCTCGCCGCGGCCGCGCTGTTCGCCGCCGGCCTCGTTCTCATGCTGGCGGGCTGGTGGACCGCCCGGCGGGCCGGCGACGTCGCGGGCGCCAGAACGAGCGTCGCCGAGGCCGAGCTGGACGCCGCCGCTCATGGTCGTTCGGCCACGCGCGTCCAGGCCAGGCGCGAGGCGGCGGTCGCCCGGTGCGAGTCCGCCGGCCTTCCAGCGGACCCCGTCGCGCTGCGTGAACTGGCCGACAGGAGAGCGGATGCCGACGCCTTCGCTCGGCGCGACGAGCAGTGGGGGCAGGAGGCGCTTCGTGCCGCTGCGGACCACGTGCTGCGGTGCGCGCGCGGCGTTCGCATCGATGCTCAGACCGCCGAGGGCGCCGTCGACGGCTTGGTCCGCTGGCAGCAGGAGCGCGCCGCCCACCTCGCTCTGCTGGAGCAGGCCCGCGACGAGTCGGCGCGGCTGAAGGCGCTGCTCGGCGGCGGCACGCTGGCCGATCTCGTCCACCGCGCGGACACGGCAAACGAGCGCGCCGATCGCCTGCTCGCCGATGTGACCACCGTGGACGCTGAGTTGGGGCCACTGATTGATTCGGCGGAGCTGCTGGACGACGACCGGCTGCGGGACTTGCGCACGCGCGCTCGTGAGGCCTCTGAGGCGGCACGAGTGGCCGAGGTAGCGCTCGCCGAATGCGCGGCCCGTGCGGTCCCCGTCGGCGAGGCCGAGGAGGACCTGGCGCGGGTCGAAGCCGAACTCGCATTGCTCCGGGAGCTCGACACCACATTGGACCTCACTCGACAGTTTCTCTTGATGGCGCGGGAGCGGGCGCACCGTACGATCGCGCCGGTGCTCGCCAGCGCAGTCCGGCGATGGCTGCCGGCCGCCACAGGGGGCCGCTACACCGAGGTCACGGTGGACCCCGAAAAGCTGCGGGTGCAGGTGCGCGGGCCGGCCGGGCGCTGGCGGGACGCGGGCCTGCTGTCATTCGGCACCGCCGAGCAGGTGTATCTGATGTTGCGCATCGCTCTCGCCGAACACCTGGTCCGGGCCGGGACGGTATGCCCGCTGCTGCTCGACGACGTCACTGTCCACGCCGACCGGGAGCGCGTGATCCAAATCCTTGAGCTGCTCCTGCGTGCCTCCGCGGATCGTCAGATTGTCCTCTTCACACAGCAGGACCAGGTTCGAGCCTGGGCCCGCGAGCGACTGGCAGACCGGGACGCGCTCCGAGAACTGGCGACCGTGACGACGGTGTGAGGACGGGCCGAACGGGGGCTGGCGTCGCAGTGATCGCCACTCAGCCGTACCCGTTGTAGATGGCGAAACCGGCGATGCAGCAGCCGGCCATGATGAGGCTCGACGCAACGAGAGCGAACACGAGGATCGCCCAGTCCCGTCCTCGCTTGCGGGGCAGCGGAGGCGCGAGGAAGGGCACGACCGGGTCCGGCGGTCGGGGCGGCGGAACAACCCCCGGCGTGGCGCCGCGCCCGGCTTTGTCGTTCGTTGCCGGCCGACGGTCAGAAGGACGCCTTCCCCGGGCAGATGTGTCCGCCTCGCGTCCCTCGTGGGCGGGGCCCTCGTGGACGGGGCCCTCTTGGTCGTGGTGGTCGGGATCCTCGTGGCCGGCGTGGTCCTGCTCGGCGTGTTCCTCCTCGGCGTGTTCCTGCTCGGCGTGTTCCTGCTCGTCGTGATCCTTGCGGCCGTCGCGGTCCTGCTCGTCGTCGTCGTTCGTCGACGCCCCCTGAGTACCAGCCATGCCAAACCTCCGGTGCTTGGCCTCAGCGTAATCCTGGCTGGTCATGGTTAATGTTGTGATCGATGTCGACGGAACCCGTCTCGCTGGCGCACGCGGTTGTCGCCGCGCTCGGTGGCGGTCGGCGCCCAGGCGGGTCAGCCGCGCCCGCATGGCGTCTCGATCGGGCCGCTGTCGTTGATCGGTTGCACGAACTCATCGCCGACCCGTCGCGAGTCCGGCAGGGCCGCATGAACCTGTGTGGACCGGCCGCGGTGTTCGCCGTGTGGTTCGCGCATGATCCGGTTGCGGCTGCGACGTACGCCGTGCGTCTGTTTGAAGACGGCCGGTCGAGCATCGGGTCTGTCGCGGTGACGCCGTCGATGCGACTCCTGCGCCTCGAGTACGGCCGTACCGAGCGCGGGCTGACGTGCCCGCAGGCGGATTGGATGATGATGGCGGCGCTGCGTGACTCGTCGAATTATCTCGTCCGCTACTCCCGGCAGGGAGGGGTGCGGGAGGCCGCCGCGGCGATCACGATGCCGGGGGCAATGCGCCGGTGGCTCGGCGCGACGGGGCTGTTCGCCGAGATCCGCGACGAGACGACGCTTGTCACGCGCAGGGGGATGGGCCACGCCGGACAGGTCGCGGCCGGCCCCGATCGTGAGGTGTTCCTTCTTGTCGCTCAGGAAATGTTCCACGCGCGGGCGTCGCTTGCGAGCCGGACCCGTGACCGGGTCGTTGGCCTCATCCCGAACCACTGGGTATTGCTCCGCTCGTCGATCACACCCGTCGACCGGGACCGGGTGGCCTTCCGTTTCTGGAGCTGGGGCGCCGAACACGAGGTGGCGATGGATCGCGCAACATTCCGCCGCGGATACCACGGATGCCTTCAGGCCCGATTTGCATTGCGGCGGGTGGCATTCGATGCCTAGGGTAGTCGGTACACGTGAAAGGAGGTGGTCCAGACTTATGTGTAGTAGTTGGACTCGTGAGGTGGTTGCCCGCTAGCCGCCGTCCTCCTGGACGCGACGTACGTCGAGCCGCTGTGATGGTGGTCGGCGAATCCAAGGCAGCTACCGCGGCCCTTGGGGTATGGCCAGCTTTGTCCCGCTGGTTTGCGCGCGAGCGCGCCCCGGGGGTCGTTCAATCTCTCAGCGTCGTTCCATATCTCAGCGTCGATCTACATCTCAGCGTTGTTTCATGCCCGTCTCTGGCCGTGTTCGATGGCAGGATCGGCGCATGACGACGAAGTCCCGCGCTACGAGCGTCGCCCTCGAGGTGGGCCAGAAGAGGGTGTTCGCGACCGCTCTCGATTGGCCGGGCTGGTGCCGATCGGGAAAGACGGAGGAGGCGGCGCTCGAGGCACTGACGAGTTACGCGTCACGGTATTCGGTGGTGGCGAAGCGCGCCGATGTCGCATTCCCGCCCGGAATCGGTGACAACGTCGACGTGGTCGAACGGCTCAAGGGCGACGCGACCACCGATTTTGGAGCGCCGTCGGCGGTGGCCCGGGCCGAGACCGAGCCGGTCACGCCCGCCTCCGCGAAGCGACTGGCCGCACTGGTGACTGCGGCCTGGTCCGTCTTCGACGACGTAGCAGCCTCCGCCCCGGCGGAATTGCGGAAAGGCCCGCGCGGCGGCGGACGGGATCGCGACAAGATGATCGCGCACGTCTTGGAGGCCGAGGCAGCCTACGCCCGCAAACTCGGCATCAAGCAGACGCCACCAGCGATCGACGACATCGCCACGATCGAGGTCCTTCGCGAGACGATCGCCGCCGTGTTGGCCACCCGCTCGGACGGTGAACCCGTGGTGGAACGAGGCTGGACCACGCGGTACGCCGCCCGTCGGATCGCCTGGCACGTCCTCGACCACGCCTGGGAGATGCAGGACCGCTCCACCCGATAGCCCCACCCAATACCGCCACCCATATCGCCGATCATGATTTGGAGGTCATGATCGGCGCCGTTTGGCGACACTCAGGTCATGATCGTGGCGATCTTGACGCGGCGTCGCGCGTGCATAATGGGCCAGGAGGTGCGTGATGACACCTTTGCAGCGATATATCGCGGAAGAGATCGCCGTCGACCACGCCGATGGTTTGCTTACCCGACGGGAGGCGTTGAGGCGGCTCGGTCTTCTCGGGATGGGTGCCGCCGCGGCCGCCGCACTACTCACGGCGTGCACATCCGATGCCACGCCCTCCCCCACACCGGCCACCGGCGTACCGGCGTCCGCTCCGCTATCCTCCCCGCCGCTCGGCCCGACCGTCGCGACGCAGGCGATCACGTTCGCAGGTCCGTCCGGGCGCACTCTGCAGGGCGCGTGGGCGCAGGCGGCGACGCCCCGCGGCGGCGTACTCGTGATCCACGAGAACCGCGGCCTTACCGATCACATCCGATCGGTCGCCGGGCGGCTCGCCGCGAGTGGCTACTCGGCTCTTGCGATTGATCTTCTCTCCGAGGAGGGCGGTACGGCGTCCTTCGGCGACTCGGCCAAGGTGACGGCGGCCCTCGGCCAAGCGCCGCCGGAGCGACTCGTCGCCGACTTGCGCGCAGGGATCGATGAGCTCGCACGTCGACTGCCGGGGAGCAAGCTAGCCGCGATGGGATTCTGCTTTGGCGGCGGGATGGTGTGGTCGCTTCTCGACGCGGGCGAGCCTCGCCTGGCCGCGGCCGTACCGTTCTACGGTCCGGCGCCGGACAACCCCGACTTCGCCGGCTCCAAGGCGGCCGTGCTCGGGATCTACGCCGAGCAGGATTCGCGCGTCAACGCCTCCCGCGGGTTGGCCGACGCGGCGCTCACCAAGGCGGGCCTGCGTCACGAGATGGTCACCTTCCCCGGAGTGAATCACGCGTTCTTCAACGACACGGGAGCCCGCTACGACCCAACCGCGGCGGCCGGCGCCTATCAGCGGGTGCTCGATTGGTTCGCGCAGTACCTCGCCTGATCGCCAACGGCCCTCCCAAGATCGCCCCCGCCCTCCCAAGATCGCCGTGATCATGAGCAAATCGTCGCCAAATCGCGCCGATCATGACCTCCAAATCATGATCGACGGTGGGAAAGGGGGGTGGGGGGTTAGTGGCAGGTGCCGGCGCCACTGTCGGTGAAGGTTTTACCGGCCACTGGGAGGAACTGCCACTCGTAGGCACCCGATCGAAGGGTCAGCTTCAGCACGCCGTACGTGTCGGCATTGCGGACCTCGCTGTTGCTGTGGATGGCGCCGAACCTGTAGAGGGATGCGCCGCCCGTACCAACGACGAAGGCGCGTATGCCCGCCGCGTCATCGCGGGCGCCGTCGGCATTCTGCGGCGCGAATCGCTCGTATGTGTGTGAGTGTCCACTGAGGATCACCTCTGCGCCCGCGTCGTGGAGGGCTCGGACGAGGGGGCGCATCTCCGTGGCTGGTGGGTGCTGACTGTCCGATGTGAAGAGTGGATGATGCCAGTAGGCGAGCGTGCAGCGATGCGGCGATGACGCGAGGTCGCCGCGAAGCCACTTTTCCTGTGGCGAGCCGGCACCGCATCCGAGCACTGCCCAGCAGTTCGAGTTGAGGACCACGATGTGCCACGAGCCAAGGTTGTACGAGTAATACCCTCGGGCCGGATCGCCGGCGGCACGGCCAAAATAGCCGAAGTAACCGACGGCGCCGGGCGTCCGGTATTCGTGGTTCCCCGGCGCGGGGCGCGTCCTGGCCTTGTGCCGTCCCCAACTTGGTGCGTAGCAGCGGTTGTACTCGCTGCGCATGCCTCGCTCGTACACGGAGTCACCGAGCACGGCAATCGTGCCCTCAGTCCGGTCCAGCAGGTCGGCAGTTGCCTCGTCCCCCGACGAGTCGCATCGGGCGACATCACCGGCGGCGAGCAGCACCGCGGTGCCGGGGTCGGTCGGCGATGACGGTGCGCCAGCGGTCGGACCCGCCGGGACGCGCGACGTCGGAGTGTCGGTGCACGCCGTGAACGTAGCCAGCAGCACGGAGGCGAGCACGGCGGCAGCCGTGAACCGGGATCGCGCGCTCGGTGCGGTCACGAGTCCATCCAACCGGGCCGCACCAGCCCGGCCTCGTAGGCGAAGACGACCAGCTGCGCCCGGTCCCGGGCGCCGAGCTTGACCATCGCCCGGCTGACGTGCGTCTTGGCCGTGGCCGGGCTGACGAAGAGCTTGGCCGCGATCTCCTCATTGGACAGTCCCGCGCCGGCCAGGGCCATCACCTCCCGCTCGCGCTCGGTGAGGGCATCGAGCTGTCGCGGCGGCGAAGGCGTCTTGGCCCGCCCCGCGAACTCGGCGATGAGCCGACGCGTCACGCCGGGGGAGAGCAACGCGTCGCCGCCATGGACCGCGCGAAGGCCGCGCAGCAGATCCACCGGATCGGTGTCCTTGACCAGGAATCCGCTCGCCCCGACCCGCAGGGCCTCGAAGACGTACTCGTCCAGGTCGAACGTCGTCAAGATGATAATTCTGGTCTCCGCGAGCGAGGGGTCGGCGGCGATCCGCCGGGTCGCCTCGAGCCCGTCGACGTGGGGCATCCGGATATCCATGAGGATCACATCCGGGCGAGTCGACTGGGCCAGACGCACGGCGGCGGCCCCGTCGCCCGCCTCGCCCACCACCTCGAAGTCATCCTCGGCGTCCAGGAGGGCCCGAAATCCCGCCCGAACGAGCGCTTGGTCGTCCGCGAGCAGTACCCGGATCATGGCTCGTCCTCCACGGCGTCGGTGATCGGTAGCCTCGAATCGACGCGGAACCCACCACCGGGGCGGTCCCCCGTCGTCAGCGATCCGCCCAGCGCGGCGGCCCGCTCCCGCATGCCGGGTATGCCGTTTCCCTGATTGTCCGCTGTGGACTCGATGAGCCCGGTGCCGGTGTCGTCCACGCGCACTGTGAGCGCGTCTCGCGCGTACCCAATGATAATTGTCGTTGCGGCGGACGGCCCGGCATGGCGGCGCACGTTGGTGAGCGCCTCCTGAACGATGCGGTATGCCGCCCGGTCGACCTCGGCCGGCACCGCCCTGGCATCGCCCTCCTGCTTGACGTGCACCGACAATCCTGCTGTGCGAGCCTCGGCGGCGAGGTGCTCGATGTCGGCGATTCCGGGTGTGGGCGAACGGGGTGCGGACTCGTCCTGCGGATACAGGGCAGCCAGTACGCCACGCACCTCACGGAGTGCTTCGGCGCTGGCCCGCTTGATGGCATCAAGAGACTCCCGCGCCTGCTCGGGTTGATTGTCCATCAGGTGCAGGGCCACGCCCGCTCGGACGTTGATGAGCGAGAGGTGGTGGCCGAGCACGTCGTGCAGCTCACGCGCGATCCGCAGCCGCTCGTCGCTGGCCTGTCGGCGAGACTGCTCCTTGCGGGCCCGATCGGACTCGGCTCTGGCCCGCGCCATCTCGGCGAAGCGCTCGCCGCGCACCCGCGCCGCCCCGGCGAGCGCGATGGCTACCGCCGACCACGCGGCGACGGCGAAGTACTCGCCGAGCGACGGATCGGCCACCGTAACGCCGCCGATGGTCCACGTCCCCGGGGCAGTCACGGCGACGTAGAGGACGTACGCGACTGCGCACATGGTCCAGACCGCTACCCGATTCGCCCGGCTCACCGCGGCGAAGAGCGCGATCACGGCGGCGATGAAGAACGGCCCACGGGGGAAGTCGCCGATAAGGTACGCGGTGGTGGCGGCCACCGTTATCCCGAGCGCGAACAGCGGCCAACGTCGACGAAGCAGCAGGGCCGCAGGACCGGCGATGAGCAGCGCGTAGCCGAGGCCGTCCAGCGGCGTGGCCTGCGGCTGCCCCCGGGCGGCCAGGGTGCAGCCGATGACCTGGATCGCGCCGGCGGCGATCGGAAGAAACAGCCGCGGACCGCGCGGCCGCCGGCCGTCCTGCCACCCGTAGCGCCACGGGGCATCGTCAGACCAGGACTCGCCCTGCCCTGGCCAGCCGTACCGGCGTTCGGGACCGCCGCCGCTTGTCACACGGGCAACGGTAGGCGACGGCTCCGATGCGCGCGTCATCGTGCTGACTGTTCGCCGGCTACTCCGGACGGAGTAGCCGGCGTCATCGGATGCGCCGCACGACGTACGACCAATGCCTCCGCCCGAGCGACGACACGCGCCGCCGCCGAGGCCAATCTTGGGTGCAGACGAATGAAGAAGGAGGCTCACCATGAGCGCCGAGTCCACAGGCACCCCCGGTCCGGAGAGGTTCCGGGCGTCCGACGCCGAGCGGGAGGAGTACGCGCGAATCGTGCGCGACGCCGTCGGCGAGGGCCGGCTGGGCCTCGACGAGGGAGACGAACGACTGGCGGCCATCTATGCCGCCAAGTTCCGGGACGAGCTGCCGTCGAGCATTTCCGACCTTCCGCGTGAGGAGGAGACGCGAGGGTACGGGCGAGACGGCGCACAGGCGCACCGCGGCTCCCGCTCGGCCGGCCCCCGTTCGTCCGGCCCTCGCCCGCCGGGCGCCGACCCGTCGGGCCCCCACCCGTTCGGCCCGCGCGGGGATTTCTGGTACGCCCGCGCCCGGCGAGGCTTCGCCCGCCACCTCGGTTTCGTGGCCGTGGTCGCGGCGATCCTCACCGGAATCTGGGTGCTGACGGGGGCGCACTTCTTCTGGCCGGCGATCCCGTTGGCGTTCCTCGCCCTCGGGCTGTTCCGCCGCGCGTGCTGGGCCGGGTGGTCCCGCCGAGAGTGGTACGAGCGGCAGCGTTCGGGCCAGGCATAACGGTGTGACGCAGCGGGCCAAGTGAATCGTGGGGGGCGGGGCCCCCCACCCCCGCCGGGGGGGGGGCCCCCCCCACCA
>JAXIPB010000012.1:0-7378 GCA_045403155.1 Micromonosporaceae bacterium | reverse complement strand
CGACGCTGCGTCGCGTCTCCACGCTGGCCGGCATTCCGGTCAAGGACCTGTTCACTCTGTTCCCCAGCAAGCCGGCGAAGAAGATGGCGTACATCGCCGGCCTACCCAAGCCCCACGGCTGCGTGTGAAGGAGAGCATCGCGATGCAAACAATCATCGAGACCGCGCCAGCGATCATCCCCGACTTCGGCGAGGAGAAGAGCGGACGGAAGTTGGCCATCATCTGCTCGAAGGGCAACCTCGACATGGCGTACCCGGGCCTCATCCTGGCCAACGCCGCGCTGGGGGAGGGTGTCGAAACCCACCTGTTCTTCACGTTCTGGGGATTCGACATGATCACGAAGTCGCGCATGGGCGACCTCAAGTTCACCATGCTCGGCAACACGGCGACCCATATGCCACAGGGACTGGGCGGGCTGCCGGGGATGACGGCGATGGCGACCAGGCAGATGAAGAAGCAGATCCACGACATCGGGGTTCCCGACGTACCGGAGATGCTGGAGCAGATCGTCGCGTCGGGTGGCCATTTGTGGGCGTGCCGGATGTCGGCCGACATGATGCACCTGGACGAGGACGACCTCTACGAGGCGGTCGAGGGCATCATCAATGCCGGCGACTTCATCGAGAAGACCGAAGGCGCGCAGTTGCTGTTCATCTGATTCCAA
Source organism: Micromonosporaceae bacterium (assembly GCA_045403155.1). Lineage (GTDB taxonomy): Bacteria > Actinomycetota > Actinomycetes > Mycobacteriales > Micromonosporaceae > JAXIPB01. The sequence goes on along the minus strand of JAXIPB010000012.1, from coordinate 6,714 downwards.
CTTCGAATCACGTCAGGGGGACAAAGGTCCCGGCCAGCCGGGACGTTGGCCACCGCCGGTGAGGCCGCACGGGGGGCAGACTCACGAGATGGGGATAAGGGCGCGCGCCCCGTTGGAGGTACTGCTATGACCGCGCTGCTCTGGCTGGTGCTGCCCTACCTCGCGTTTGCCGTTTTCGTCCTGGGGCATGTGTGGCGCTGGCGGCGCGACCAGTTTGGCTTGACAACGTTCACCACCCATCTCGTGGAGAATCGGCTGCTGCGCCTGGGATCCCCGCTGTTTCACCTCAGCGCACTCGCGGTGCTCGTCGGCCATCTGCTCGGCCTCCTCGCGCCGAGGGGCTGGACCGCGGCGATCGGCGTCTCCGACACGCACTTCCACCTGGTGTCGGTGACTGCCGGTACGGTCGCCGGCGCCGCGATGCTCGCCGGCGTGGTGCTGCTCGTCGCGCGCCGGATCCTAGACGGACGAGTACGCGCGACCACCACCGTTATGGACATGGTGATGTACGTGGTGCTCGGGGTCGTGGTGCTGCTCGGCGTCTGGGCGACCGTGGGAGTCAACCTGCTCGGTGCCGGCCACGACTACCGGGCCACCGTGGCGGTCTGGTTCCGAGGCATCTTCCTGCTGCGGCCGGATCGGTCGCTGATGGCCGGTGCTCCGCTGCTGTTCCAGCTGCACGCGCTCGCCGCGCTCGGGCTGTTCGCGATCTGGCCGTTCACCCGCCTGGTGCACGTCTGGTCGGTGCCGATCGCATTGCTGTGGCAGCCCTCCGCGGTCCGCCGCCGCGCCGCCACCACGAGCCGAGAGGTCACCCGATGAGCTCCCGTCCCGTGCCCCGCAGACTTTGGAGACCCCCACCAGCGCAGAGGAGGCAATGATGGCCACGGTGAAACAGGCCGCGTCGGAGTTCCTGGCCAAGAAGCGGATCGCGGTGACCGGCGTGTCCCTGACGCCCGGGACACACGGCAGCAACGCCGTATACCAGCGGCTGCGGGCTCGCGGCTACGAGGTGTTCGCGATCAACCCGAACACGGACATGATCGAAGGCGATCGGTCCTACCACGACCTGAAGTCCGTCCCCGGCGGCGTTGAGGCGGTGTTCATTGGAACCAGGCCGGAGATCGCCGAGGCCACGATGCGGGAGTGCGTCGACCTTGGTATCGGGTACGTGTGGATGCATCACGGACCCGGGGGCAGCAGCGTCTCTGAGGCGGCCACCCAATACGGTCGCCAGCAAGGGATCACAGTGATCGACGGCGGCTGCCCATTGATGTTCGACCCTACCGCAGACCTCGGGCACAAGGCGATGCGCTTCGTGTTGACCCGCATGGGCAGGGTGCCGAAGAAGGTATGAAACGGCCCCCTGGCTGGCCCATTCAATTGATCCTGGATACGTGGGCCACGTCTCGCCCGCAAAGGAATGTCGGAGCACGGTAAGGAGGCGGTCATGGCGAATGCCATCCAGCACAAGAAGACACGCGTCGGCACGGCAGGCGAGGATATGCCGCGCGCGGCCCAGGGGGACGGCGGGCTGCCGATGGCTGCTCGTGTGACCACTCGTGTGACCACGCAGCAGGTCTGGCGGGAGGTTGCGAAGGCGTCGTTCGCGGTCCTCAGCTACGTCACACCGGCGGGGCAGCCCCGATCCAGCGGCGTCGTGTACAAGATCATCGGGCAGCGGCTGTACGTGGCGGTCGCACCCGACAGTTGGAAGGCACGCCATATTGCGGCCAGTGGCCGGGTCGCGGTCACGGTGCTGGTGCGCCGGGGTGGGTTGATGTCGTTGGTGGCGCCGATCCCGCCCGCAACGATCAGCTTCCACGCCGCGGCGATCGTGCATCCGGCCGGCTCGCGACGGGTTCGCCCGCTGTTGCAGGAACTGGGTTCCCTCATCCCGGCCGAGCGGCGGGCCGCCGCGTGCGTCATCGAGGTCGTCCCGGAGGGCGCGTTCCTCACCTACGCCCTGGGCATCCCGTTGCGGCAGATGCGCGACCCGGCCGCCGCTCAGGCGCGTGTGCCGGTGAGGCAGGAAGCGAGCCCGCGATGATCGCGTCACTCGGCGAGCCGAAGAGTGGCCAGGCGCGCGACGGGTTCGCTGTAATCGATGAGCTCGGGATGAGGGCCCGAATTGGCGGAATCCTGAACCGCTGGCCGGCCGTCGGCCTGGCGGTGGGCGTGGTCCGCGATGGATCCCTGGAGTTCTTCTCCGGAAACGGGCTCGCCGACGTCGCGTCGAACACACCCGTCACCGAGGACACGGTTTTCCGGATCGGCTCCATCACCAAGACGTTCACGGCGATCGCCGTGATGCAGCTATGCGAGCAGGGGCTGGTCGATCTCGACGCGCCCGCCAACGACTACCTACGCGCGTACAAGCTGATCCCGGCCAAGGCCGCGCATCGGCCGCCGACGGTACGGCATCTGCTGACGCACACATCCGGGATCCCCGAGGTCCTCAACCCCTCGCGGATACTCGCACCGGTCTTCGGCGAGATGGTGAAGGTCGGGCAGCCGGTGCCGTCGCTGGCGGATCACTACCTCGGAGGTATCCGTCTGGCGGCCGAGCCGGGCACGCGGTTCACGTACTCGGACGACGGGTTCGCCACGCTCGGCCAGATCGTCGAGGACGTGAGCGGGATGCCCTTCGACCGCTACCTCCGCGGGCGTATTTTCGAGCCGCTCGGTATGGCCGACACCGATCTCCTCCGGTCCAACCGGGTCAAGGCCGGCCTTGCGACCGGATACGACCTGGGTTCCAGGGGCGCCAAAGCCGTGGACGATCGTGAGCTGATCACGGCCGGAGGAGGCGCGATCTTCTCGACGCCGCGAGACATGGCGCGCTACGTATCGGCCCTCCTCGGCCGCGGCGCCAACGAGCACGGCTCGGTGCTGAAGCCGGAGACCCTCGCCACGATGTTCGAGCCGCAGTACCAGCCCGATCCACGGATACCCGGCATAGGGCTGGCGTTCTCCCGCGTCGACATCGGCGGGCATCTCGCCGTTGAGCACGGCGGGATTCTTCCTGGCTTCACATCGCAGATCTTCATCGCTCCCGACGACGGGGTAGGCGTGTTCGCGTTCACGAATGGTGCCAGGCTCGCGATGTTGTGGTTGCCCGGTCAAGTGGGGGGGCTGCTCAGGCACGCGCTCGGTCTACCGGAGGATCTGATCCGCACCGATGTTCCGCACCACCCCGAGGTGTGGGGCGAGATCCGCGGTTGGTATCGGCTCGCCGGCCGGCTCACGGATGCACGGGCCCGGCTAGCGATCGGCGCCGGAGCCGAGGTATTCGTCCGCGGTGGCCGGCTCATGCTTCGGGGGCTGAGCCCGGTACCCGCCGTGTACAAGGGGTTTCCGCTCCATCCCGACGAGGGCAATGATCCCTACACGTTCCGGATGGATCTGTCCGAGTTCGGGCTCGGGACGGCCCGTGTCGTGTTCAGCCCGGGACCTGGCGGCGAGATATCCGAGGTCCATATCGATTTCTTCCTGCCGTCGCTGGAGAAGCGATCGGCCGCGACCAACCCGAGGCTGTGGGTCAACGCCGCGGCCGCTGTGGCGACGACGGCGATCGCGGTTCGGCGACACCGCAGGCGACACCTGACCGCGTCGACGAAGGGGGTGTGACATGAGCGTCGCGACCGCCACCGACCTCTGGCGCATGAGCGCCACCGAGCTCGCCGAGGCGATCAGATCAAGGCAGGCGTCCAGTCAGGAGGTCGTTGAGGCCCATCTCCGGCGGACCGAGGAGATGAACCCCGCCGTCAACGCCGTCACGGTCGTGCTGGGCGAGCAGGCTCTCGAGGCCGCGAAGGCGGCCGACCGCGTCGTCGCCGGCGGAGGAGATCTGCGGCGGTTCCACGGCGTACCCTTCACGGTCAAAGAGAACATCGACGTCGCCGGCACGCCGACGACGCTGGGACTCAAGGCGCTGGCGGCCGCGTACCCGAGGCAGGACGCTCCCGTCGTCGAGCGATTGAAGGCCGCCGGCGCTATCCCGATCGGCCGGACAAACCTCGCCACCTTTACGGTCCGCTGGCACTGTGACAGCGAGCTCTACGGAGCGACCATGAACCCGTGGGATCGGTCCCGGACGCCCGGCGCCTCAAGTGGGGGCGACGCCGCGGCCCTCGCGACGGGGATGACCCCATTGGGGATCGGCAGCGACGGGCTGGGATCGCTGCGCTGGCCGGCCCAGTGCTGCGGTGTCACCACGTTGAAGCCCACCCTGGGACGCATCCCGAACGCGACGTCCGCCGGGCCGGACCTTGCCGCGATCGGCATCCAGCTCACGGCCGTCGTCGGCCCGATGGCGCGCCGGGTCGCCGACCTCCAAGCCGCCTTCGAGGTGATGGCCGGGCCTACCTGGCGCGACCCGTGGACGGTGCCGGCGCCACTGCGCGGACCCGAGCCCGCCAAGCCCGTCCGGGTGGCGCTCGTGGTTGACCCGGCCGGCCAGGGCACGGCGGAACAGGTGCAGGACGGCGTTCGAAAGGCGGCCACGGCCCTAGCCGACGCCGGCTACGCCGTAGACGAGGTCGAGCCGCCCTCGATCGACGGGGCGGCCAATGCTCTGCTGGTCATGCTGAGTACCCCGGGCATGCGGACGGTGTGGCAAACGTTCTCGCCAATGCTGCCGGCCGATACCAGGCAGTTCATGCCGTCGTTCTTCGAGGTCGCCGGCGATCCGGACGCGGTGACAGCCGCCCAGAGCTTCGTGACCCGACACTCCCTGCTGCGGGCGTGGGGCGAGTTCCAGCAGACGCACCCGCTGATCGTCGCGCCGATCTTCACCGACATCCCCTTCGAAGCGGGCACCGACCTCGGCAACGGACGCGTCGCCGAGACCATCCATGGCATGCGCATGGCGATGGCGGTCAACGCGTTGGGACTGCCCGCCGTTGCGCTTCCCGTGGGCATTGGGGACGGTCTCCCGCAGTCGGTTCAGGTGATCGGCCCTCGGTACCGCGAGGACCTGTGCATCGACGCCGCGGCGGCGGTGGAGGCCAGGGTCGGCATCATCACGCCAATCGATCCGAGGTGAGGACATGAGCATCCTGATCGAAAGGCTGACCGCACTAGACCAGCTGATGCTGCGGGCCAGCGAGAGATGGCCACAGGACATCGGTGCCCTCGCCATCCTCGATGGAACGCACCTGCTCGAACCGACCGGCCGCTTCCGGATCGAGGCCGTGCGCGACGCGATCGAATCCAGGCTGCATCTCGTCCCTCGGTTCCGGCAGGTCGTTCACATGCCGCGTCCAGGGCTCGGCGGACCGCTGTGGGTCGACGCCGCGGCCTTCGATCCCGACGAGCACATTCGAGTCCGGCCGCTTCCGGCTGGCAGCGGCGAAGCGGACCTTCTCGTTGCGACCGAGCAGCTGCGACGCCAGCGGCTGGACCCGTCACGGCCCCTGTGGGAGATGTGGTTCATGCCGGGCCTGCCGCACGAACGCATCGGCATGTTCGTGCGGCTGCACCACTCGATCGCGGACGGCATGGCGGCGATGGCGACGATCAGCGCGTTACTCGATACCGCTCCGGACGCGCCCGCGGCGGCGGCACCCCCGTGGACACCCGCGCCGGGGCCGTCGGCCCGCGAGCTCCTCGTCGACAACCTCACGCGCCACGGCCGAGCGCTGGCCGGCGGAGTCTCGATGCTTGCTCGGCCTCGGGCCACCATGCGCCAACTGCTCGCGGCCTGGCCGGCGATACGCGAGCTCCTCGCGGAGGAGCCCGCTGCGCAAACCAGCCTCGACCGCATGGTCGGTCCCGGCCGTAACCTCGCCCTGATCCGAAGCACGCTCGACCGCGTCAAAGAGGTCGCTCATGTCCACGACGCGACGGTGAACGACGTCCTCCTCGCGGTCACGGCCGGTGGGCTACGCTCGCTCCTTCGCAGCCGCGGAGAACCCGTCGAGGGCACCACGGTACGGATCTATGTCCCCATCTCGTTGCGCTCTCGGGCGCGCGGACCGCAGCAGGGCAATGTGATCGCGCAGATGGCGGTCCCGCTCCCGCTCGGAGTGTCCGATCCCGACGATCGGCTTCGACAGATCGTGACGGCGACCGCCGAACGGAAGGCAAGGCCTCGCACGCCTCTCGGGAAGGTCTTTCGCGGCCGAATCGCGAGGCGGCTGATGCTCAAGGCCGTCATCCGTCAACGCGTCAACGTGACCACCGCGAGCATCCCGGGTCCCACGGTGCCGCTCTACCTTGCCAGGGCGCGGGTGCTCGAGGTGTTTCCGGTGCTGCCCCTCATCGCCAACGAACCCCTCGGCGTGGGCGCGGTGTCGTACGCGGGAACGTTCAACATAGGCATCGTCGCGGATCGAGACGCGCACCCCGATATCGATGTCCTCGCCGCGGGCATGCGCGAGGAGCTGTACGAACTCGGCTCGGCTGTGGCTCGGGGCGACGACGTGCGCTCGTCGCTCAAGCCGCTCGTCATAGCCGAAGGGAGATGAGGACAGATGACACCGTCGATAGCTCATGAGATCGGGCCAGGCAGAGTCTCGATCCGAGACGTGTCCCTGTACGTCGACGTCGTCGGACACGGATACCCGCTGCTACTCATGCACGGCGGGCCTTCGTTAGATCACTGGTCGCTGCGGCCGCTCCGGGGGTGCGCGGACCAGTTCACCCTGATCTTCTACGACCACCGCTGCAACGGACGCTCGGAGGGCGCTCCCGTCTCGACCATGACCTGGG